>JAGYJL010000001.1 GCA_018402015.1 Flavobacteriales bacterium
GAATACCTAGTTTTTCAGATGGCCCTCCATTTATAGGGGCCACTACTATAATCGTGTCGTTCAATATATTGAACTCAACGCCAATACCATCGAAATTGCCACTCAACGGTTCATTCATCGCGTCAAGATCTTGTGCTGGAATGTAAGACGAATGTGGGTCTAACTGCTCTAACATGTTGATAATGGCAGATTCCGTCAAGCCATCAAGATCAACTGTATCTACGTACTCTTCTTGCACATAATTGAGAAGATTGGTGATCTTTTTAGACGTATTGGATGGCGCTTCTATCAGTGTTCCTGGCATGTAGCCAACTCCAAGAATGGATCCCAAGTAGATACCTCCGGCCAGTACAACCGACAACACAATGGGGTAATAGATGAAAAGTTTGAGTTTATTATCGCTCATCAATGCTTACATCGGGTAACTGTACAACTTCAACGCCTGCTTCTTTCAAAAATTCCACCCCGCTCATATCCTTATAACCATTGATGAACACAAGCCTTTTGATTCCTGCCTGATGAACCAACTTGCTGCAATCTTTGCAAGGCGACATGGTTAGGTACAACGTTGAATTGCGCGCACTGTTCATGGATCGGGCCACTTTCATGATAGCGTTGGCCTCTGCATGTAGCACATACCACTTGGTGCTGCCATCATCGTCTTCGCAACAATTATCAAAACCAGATGGCGTTCCATTATAACCATCTGCAATTATCTGCCCCTCTTTAACCACTATGGCGCCTACCTGCCTCCGCTGGCAATGCGAAAGTTTGGCCCATTCTAATGCCATGCGCAAATAAGCTCGGTCGTAGCGTAGTTGCTTTTCAGCATTGTCGTATTTGATAAACCCTTCGTCCATTGGGATTGCGAAGCTAATGATGTTGAACAAAAAACCCCGACACATTGGTGTCGGGGTTTCAGTACCGAAGGCCGGGGTCGAACCGGCACTCCTTGCGGAACACGAGTTTGAGTCGTGCGCGTCTACCAATTCCGCCACTTCGGCATGTGATTGGGGCTGCGAATTTATACGTTTTTCAGTTACTAAAAAGCACTTTCGCAAAACTGCTAGCGTTTCCTTCGTTAATAGCACACAAAATCATTACTTTCGCACCCCCGAAAAAACAAGTATAGCCCGATATGCCCTTCCACGTCAAGCTGTTTACTGGAGAAGCTACCCAATATCTTTCAGAGAAGATCGCTGAAAGCTATGGTCAGCCGTTGAGTAACCAGACAACATTGCGTTTTAAGGATGGTGAATACGAGCCTTGTTTTGAAGAGTCTATCCGTGGTGATGATGTTTTCATCATCCAATCGACTTTCCCTCCTGGCGACAACTTGTTGGAATTGCTTTTGATGATCGATGCTGCCAAGCGTGCATCGGCCAAAAGAATTGTGGCGGTTATCCCTTATTTCGGATGGGCGCGTCAGGATAGAAAAGTGAAACCGCGTGTTCCGATCGGTGCCAAACTGATGGCCGACCTTTTGGAAGCTGCAGGCGTAACCCGTGTTATGACCATGGATCTTCATGCCGATCAGATCCAAGGATTCTTTGATGTTCCAGTAGATCACCTTTTCGGTTCGTATCTGTTCTTAGACCATCTTAAGAACACCATGGATATCGATAACTTGGTTATGGCCACACCAGATGTTGGCGGCACCAGAAGAGCAAATGCTTACGCCAAGGCGCTGAATGTGGATCTTGCCATCTGCTACAAGCAGCGCAAGGTTGCCAATCAGGTTGCCGATATGACGGTAATCGGAGATGTAGAAGGAAAAGACGTGGTTCTTGTGGACGATATCATCGACACGGGAGGAACGCTTTGCAAAGCAGCAGAAATGATGCTGGATCATGGCGCAAAAACAGTTCGCGCTTGCATTACACACCCACTTCTTTCTGGAAACGCGCATGAGAATATTACCAACTCGCGACTTACGGAGTTGGTCACCACAGATACTATTCCTCTTAAGCAGGAGAACAATAAGATAACGGTGCTTTCTGTAGCACCCTTGTTTGCTGATGTAATTAAGAAGGCTCACAATTACGAGTCTATCAGCACCAAGTTCATTTTTTAATCAGAAATCAATAATTAACTAAATCAATTAAACAAATGGAATCGATCACTATTACAGGATCAAAAAGGAAGTCCCTTGGGAAAGCCGATGCAAAAGCACTTAGAAATGAGGGCTTGGTTCCATGCATCATCTACGGGGGAAAAGAAGAAGTACACGTTCAAATCGATGAGCGTGCTTTCAACAAGCTCATTTATACACCGAACCAACACATCGTTAACGTTGATGTGGATGGAGAAACTTATTCTACTATTCTGAAGGATGTTCAGTACCATCCACTTTCTGACAAGATCGTACACGTTGATTTTCAACAGTTGGTGGGGCGTCCGATCAAAACCACGCTACCAATCCATACAAAGGGTCAATCTCGTGGTGTATTGGCCGGAGGTCGTCTTCGAGTAGTCAGAAGAGATGTGAAGGTTCAAGGTCTTCCTGAAGAAATGCCAAGTTTCATTGAGCTCGACATCACTAACCTTAGAATCGGAAAGTCCATCAAAATCGGTGAACTTAATGTTCCTGGTGTAACGTTCTTGGCCGATCCGAATCAGATTATCGTTGCTGTACGTATGAAGCGTGGTGCAATGGTGGAAGACAATGATGATGAAGAGGCTACTGAAGAAGGTGCTGAAGCGGCTGCAGAAGGAGGAGAAGCTCCAGCAGCAGAAGCAGCAGCTGAATAAACATGAAGTACCTTATTGTTGGGTTGGGTAATATTGGCAGCGAGTATGCTGAAACCCGTCACAACATAGGATTTAAGATAGTGGACGCCTTAGCTAAGGCGTCCACTTCTAGTTTTAAGCCCAGCCGTTTGGGCGATATGTGTGAAGTGAAACACAAAGGACGAACCTTTGTATTAGTAAAGCCAAGCACATACATGAATCTGAGTGGGAAAGCCGTTCAGTATTGGATGGGAGAAACCAAGGTTCCCATCGACAAAGTACTCATCATTACAGACGATATTGCTTTAGATACTGGCGTAATTCGTATTCGGGCCAAGGGAAGCGATGGCGGCCACAACGGATTGAAAAGCATCAACCAGGTTCTTGGGCGGCAAGATTATCCACGATTACGGTTTGGAGTTGGCAACAACTTTGGCAAAGGCCAACAGGTGGATTACGTACTTGGCGAATGGACCAAGGAAGACCTGGATATTATCAACCCTAAAATTGATAAAGCTGTTGAAGCCATCAAGGCTTTTGGCACTATGGAGCTTGGTTTTGTAATGAGCCAGTTCAATGGGTGATTCACTTAATTGAACTTCACAAAACAAAAGGGCCGATCCAAATGGATCGGCCCTTTTTAATTCATCGCATTGAGCGTTTAATTGATCTGAATCTTACGAATTACCACGGCCTCTTGCGTGATCAATTGCAGTAGGTATGTTCCTTTTGCAACATTCAAGTTCATCTCTTTTCGGAAACTGTTATTCATTACAACCGCTTCTGTGTAAACCAATCGGCCTGTAGCATCCATCACGTCAATTCGTGCATCGTCTTCAACTCCAGAAGCTTCCAATACAAACTGACCGTTAGACGGATTCGGATATACACTGAAACCAGCTTCTAGTGTTTCTTGAATTCCTGTACAAGATGAAACCGTGATTGGTGCTCCTACAAGATCAAGTGCAGCACAGATGCTTCCACCACCTTGCACCAAGAGTCCGTTAACAGCACCCGCTTCTAGACCAATGGCCGTAGATGGAGTGAGCGTAGCAGGATCATACACTAACGTGTGGATAATGTAATTTCCTTCTGTCGTCAAAGTAAATTCTGGCGTTGCAGCGGCATCCAAAATGGTGAGGTTGTTGTCTGCATCTGTAAGGACGTACAGTACTGAATATCCTGCAGGAACCTCAGGAGCAACGCCCTCTGTAGCAGAGATGTCTGCCGAGCCGTTCTCAAGACATACCGTTGTAGCATCTGCAATCAGTGTTCCAGCCTTCGGACCTTCTACCAAAATTGGCGCTCCAACTAGGTCAAGCGCAGCGCAGATGCTTCCACCTCCCTGAACAAGGAATCCGTTTACTACTCCAGCCTCTAGACCAATGGCTATTGCGGGATCTAACGTATTCGGATCGTACACCAATGTGTGGATGATGTAATTACCACCTTCACTCACGGTAAATACTGGATTTATCGAAGCATTCAACACGGTCAGGTTATTGTCAGCGTCTGTAAGCACGTAGAATACAGCATAACCTGTTGGCACTTGAGGCGCAGCATTCACTGAAGCTGAGATATCAGCAGAACCGTTCTCCAAGCATACTGTTTCCTCATCGGCAGTAAGTGTTCCTGCCTGTGGACCTACCACGGTGATCGGTGCTCCGAACAGGTCAAGAGCCGCGCAGATAGTGCCTCCTCCTTGAATCAATAGTCCGTTAACTACACCTGCCTGAAGGCCAATAGCCGTAGATGGGTCTAATGTAGCTGGGTCGTAAACCAAGGTATGGATGATGTAATTACCTCCTGTAGTTGCTGGGAATGATGGTGTTGCCGCAGCATCAACCACTGTCAGGTTATTATCCGCGTCAGTCAACACATACAATACTGAGAATCCTGCAGGAACAACCGGTGCAGTTGCTTCCGTTGCAGACATTGTTCCACCAATACAAACTGGTGACGCATCAGCAATTAACGTTCCTGCTTCTGCATCGCAAGGACAAGCATCTACCGTAACAGGCGCACCAACCAGATCAAGAACAGCGCAGATACTTCCTCCGCCTTGTACCAATAGTCCATTCACTACTCCTGCCTCTAGACCAATGGCCACAGTTGGATCCAAAGTGTTAGGATCGTAAACCAAGGTGTGGATGATGAAGTTGCCTTCTGTTGTTGCAGCAAATGATGGTGTAGCCGATGCATCAATCACAGTAAGGTTATTGTCTGCATCCGTTAATACATAAAGTACTTCATAGCCAGCTGGAACAACCGGTGCAGTTCCAACTGTTGCTGCGATCGTCTGTCCTACACAGACCGGTGAAGCTACTGCAATCAATGTTCCAGCCTCTGGTCCTACCACTGTTATAGGCGCTCCAACAAGATCAAGCGCTGCACAGATAGAACCACCACCTTGAACCAATAGTCCGTTCACCACGCCTGCTTCTAGACCGATACCGATTGTCGGGTCTAAAGTATTCGGGTCGTAAACCAATGTATGGATGATGAAATTTCCTGTAGTGGTTGCTGGGAATGATGGTGTTGCTGCTGCATCAAGAACCGTTAGGTTATTATCTGCGTCAGTAAGTACATAAAGCACTTGGTAACCAGCAGGAACAACTGGAGCCGTACCTTCTGTAGCTGACATTGTTCCACCAACACAAACCGGTGAAGCATCAGCAGTTAATGTACCAGCTTCTGGACCTTCTACCGTTATTGGAGCTCCAACCAGATCAAGGGCTGCACAAATGCTTCCTCCACCTTGAACAAGCAAACCATTAACAACCAACGCCTCCAGTCCAATAGCTATTGTTGGATCTAAGTTGTTTGCGTCATACACTAGCGTGTGGATAATGAAGTTACCAGCCGTAGTTGCTGGGAATGATGGGGTTGCTGCTGCATCCAATACCGTAAGGTTGTTGTCTGCATCTGTTAGCACGTACAGAACCGAATAACCTGCTGGAACTACTGGTGCAGCTCCTTCTGTTGCAGACATTGTTCCGCCAACACATACTGGAGAAGCAACTGCTGTGAAGGTTCCTGCTTCTGGGCCTTCTACCGAGATAGGTGCTCCAACAAGATCAAGCGCAGCACAGATAGAACCACCACCTTGTACAAGGAGTCCGTTCACAACTCCTGCCTCAAGACCGATACCGATTGTTGGGTCTAAAGTATTCGGGTCGTAAACCAATGTATGAATGATGAAATTACCTGCAGCAGTTGCAGGGAATGATGGGGTTGCTGCTGCATCAAGAACCGTTAGGTTATTATCTGCGTCAGTAAGTACATAAAGCACTTGGTAACCAGCAGGAACAACTGGAGCCGTACCTTCTGTAGCAGACATTGTTCCACCAACACAAACCGGTGAAGCATCAGCAGTTAATGTACCAGCTTCTGGACCTTCTACCGTTATTGGAGCTCCAACCAGATCAAGGGCTGCACAAATGCTTCCTCCACCTTGAACAAGCAAACCATTAACAACCAACGCCTCCAGTCCAATAGCTATTGTTGGATCTAAGTTGTTTGCGTCATACACTAGCGTGTGGATAATGAAGTTACCAGCCGTAGTTGCTGGGAACGATGGTGTTGCTGATGCATCAACCACAGTTAGGTTGTTGTCTGCATCGGTCAACACATACAATACTGAGTAACCTGTTGGTACAACTGGTGCCGTTCCTTCTGTTGCAGACATTATTCCGCCAACACATACTGGCGAAGCATCAGCGGTCAAGGTTCCTGCTTCGGGACCAACAACCGTTATAGGCGCTCCAACAAGATCAAGCGCTGCACAGATAGAACCACCACCTTGAACCAATAGTCCGTTCACCACGCCTGCTTCTAGACCAATACCGATAGTCGGGTCTAAAGTATTCGGGTCGTAAACCAATGTGTGGATAATGAAATTTCCTGTAGCGGTTGCTGGGAATGATGGAGTGGCTGCTGCATCCAATACTGTTAAGTTGTTGTCTGCATCAGTAAGCACATATAATACTGAGTAACCTGATGGAACTACCGGAGCGGTTCCTTCCGTAGCAGACATTGTTCCACCAACACAAACTGGCGAAGCATCAGCCGTTAATGTACCAGCAGTAGGCCCACCAACTTCAATAGCTGCTCCAACTAGGTCAAGCGCTGCACAGATAGAACCACCGCCTTGTACCAGAAGACCATTCACTACACCAGCTTCTAGGCCAATAGCAGTAGCTGGGTCCAAAGTGTTCGGGTCATACACCAACGTGTGGATGATGAAGTTACCAGGCGTAGTTGCTGTGAAAGATGGTGTTGCTGCCGCATCAACCACTGTTAGGTTGTTGTCTGCGTCTGTCAAAACATATAGTACTGAGTAACCTGTTGGCACAAACGGTGCTGTACCTTCTGTAGCCGACATCGTTCCTCCAACACATACTACTGAAGCGTCTGCGGTAAGCGTTCCTGCCGTAGCATCGCAAGGGCAAAGTTCAACGGTAACCGGTGCACCCACCAGATCAAGTGCAGCGCAAATGCTACCACCACCTTGAACCAATAGGCCGTTAACAACACCAGCTTCCAGACCAATTGCTGTTGCTGGGTTTAATGTATTCGGGTCATACACCAATGTGTGGATGATGTAGTTGCCTTCTGCTGTTACTGTAAAGTCAGGAGTTGCTGCTGCGTCTATTACCGTAAGGTTGTTGTCTGCATCAGTAAGAACATAAAGGATTTCATAACCTGCTGGCACAACTGGTGCAGTTGCTTCAGTGGCTGAAATAACAGTTGAAACGCTGAACAAGCATACTGGTGAAGCATTTGCCGTTAACGTTCCTGCTTCTGGACCTTCTACGGCAATAGGTGCTCCAACTAGATCAAGAGCTGCACAAATAGAACCACCGCCTTGAACCAATAGTCCGTTCACAACGCCAGCCTCAAGACCGATACCGGTTGTTGGGTCTAAAGTATTCGGGTCATAAACCAATGTATGAATGATGTAATTACCTGCTGAGGTTACTGTGAAATCTGGGGTTGCAGCTGCATCCAACACTGTTAGGTTGTTGTCTGCATCTGTCAATACATATAGTACTGAGTAACCTGCTGGTACTACTGGCGCATCGCCTTCTGTTGCTGAGATATCAACCGACCCACCATTGAAACAGATCGGAGAAACAACTGCTGTCAGTGTTCCTGCTTCTGGCCCTTCTACCTCAATAGGTGCTCCAACAAGATCAAGAGCTGCACAGATAGAACCTCCGCCTTGTACAAGCAATCCGTTCACTACGCCAGCCTCAAGGCCAATTGCCGTTGCTGGATCCAACGTATTTGCATCGTAAACCAATGTGTGGATGATGAAATTTCCAGCAGCAGTTGCTGGGAATGATGGGGTTGCTGCTGCATCCAATACCGTAAGGTTGTTGTCTGCATCTGTCAATACGTATAAAACCGAGTAACCTGCAGGTACAACCGGTGAATCGCCTACGGTTGCAGACATGGTTCCGCCAACGCATACTGGAGAAGCAACTGCCGTAAGCGTTCCTGCTTCAACTGTTTGCGCATCTTGGATAAAATCATCTACACATATAATACTCCAACCAAAAAGAGTATCCGTAAGCGTTACAGTCCAAGGAGATGTACCCGAATAAGTATGAGCACCATCCAAAGTGTTTTCAAGCGGAGAGCCATCTCCATAATCCCAAGAATATTGTAAATCCTCCAATCCTTGAAAAGCAGCTACACTGTACATTCTATTATTAAGTATCGGAGACGAAGTATTTGTCCAAACACCATCACCGCCATTGCTGAGAATACAGGTTCCCGTTTGAGTAAAACCTGCTTCCAACTCATATTCTACGTGTGCCTCTATCAAGGCATCACAATCAAATTGATCCGGACCCAACACAAGGTCATAACCTGCCAACCAGGTTCCACCAAGGTTAGCAGATGCCAACCATTCTCCTTGCCCATCTCCGGCAACGTAGCTAGAAACAACCATTCCCATTCCGTTAGGAGTATTGTTTTCTACAACCACACAATATGGCTGCGAAACAGTAACCGGGGTAAAGTTTGCATGCTTGACCAGGGTTGTTAAAGCACCTGTACCAAAAACCGTATCAACTGCAACAATGCCAGTAGTTAATGGCGCTCCTGAAGGCAACGAATCTGGACCAGCTAAATAGACCGAAACAGAAGCGTTGAGACTTATTCCGCCAGTTTCGTCAAACTTGAAAGCGTAAAAACTTGCACCGTTTACGGTAATGTCCTGAGGGCAATCAAAATATTGACTTACCGCTCTTGCTGACGTAGCGTTATTCACATTAAGGGCCTGAAGACCAGTTGCTTTTGCAAGTCCGTACAGCAACGTATCCGGACCACAGAATGCTTGGCCACCACCTCTGACACTGGTGTTGTTACCTGTTACGAAATTGCCAATGCTCTTGTCATTGGTAATAGGAGTGTTGAAGAACTCCAACGATTGCGCTCTGCCCGACAATACCGAGAGAAGCAATACTGAGGTTAATAAAAGTACTTGTTTCATTAGATTGACTTTGGTTGTAGATTTCACATAAACCATCCAAACAACTTGTTTAGCCGTTTGTTTAAAGGTTTGTCATTTTTATCAAACAATATTGGACATGCCCTTTAATGTCCTGCTATTCCGAACAGAATAGTGCATAACACACAGGTCTAATAGGTCAAATGTGTGCGACAGAAAATGAAATGATGGAAGAAAATCCTATCCGATACTTTCCAGCACTTTTTTTATTCCAACTTTCTCCTCCACTATCTGAGATAGTTTTTCAATTGGAACACGTTCTTGCTGCATGGTATCGCGGTCGCGAAGGGTAACGGCATTGTCAGTCAGCGTGTCGTGGTCGATTGTTATACAATATGGCGTACCGATAGCATCTTGTCTGCGGTAGCGCTTTCCGATACTGTCTTTTTCCTCATAGATGATGTTGTGGTCGAAGCGAAGCTGATTGAAGATCTCCATCGCCTTTTCTGGTAAGCCGTCTTTCTTCACCAATGGAAGAATGGCCAATTTAACTGGCGCCAAAAATGGTGGAATCTTTAGTACAACACGAGATGTTCCGCCTTCCAACTCTTCTTCTTGATAAGAAGCCGAGAGAACTGCAAGAACGGTTCGATCCAAGCCAATTGATGTTTCGACCACATACGGAACGTAGCTCTTGTTTTCCTCTGGGTCGAAATACTGAAGTTTCTTTCCTGAGAATTTTTCGTGCTGAGTAAGGTCAAAATCTGTACGAGAGTGAATTCCTTCCAATTCTTTGAAACCGAATGGGAAATCGAACTCAATATCGAAAGCCGCATTGGCGTAATGCGCCAATTTATCATGCGCATGGAAACGGTACTTTTCGTTACCTAGGCCCATTGCTTCGTGCCAAGCAAGACGCTTTTCCTTCCACTTCTCAAACCAATCCAACTCGGTACCTGGCTTCACGAAGAATTGCATTTCCATCTGCTCAAACTCACGCATTCTGAAAATGAATTGACGTGCCACGATCTCGTTTCTGAAGGCTTTTCCCGTTTGCGCAATTCCGAATGGGATCTTCATCCTTCCTGTTTTCTGAACGTTCAGGTAATTGACAAAAATTCCTTGAGCGGTTTCTGGCCGCAAATACACGGTACTTGCTCCTTCTGCCATGGCACCCATTTCAGTAGCGAACATGAGGTTGAACTGGCGCACTTCGGTCCAATTCTTTGAACCCGAAATAGGACAGGCAATTTCGAGATCAATGATCAACTGGCGGACATCTGCCAGATCATCGTTTTCCAATGCTTCTACAAAACGTTTACGAATCTCTTCCTTCTTCTCCACGTTCCGTAGCACATTCGGATTAGTTGCCATGAATTGATCCTCATCGAACGATTCACCGAAACGCTTGGCGGCTTTCACCACCTCCTTCAGAATCTTCTGATCGATCTTAGCCATGTATTCCTCAATCAACACATCAGCACGGTAGCGCTTCTTGCTATCCTTATTATCGATGAGTGGATCGTTGAAAGCATCTACGTGGCCAGAAGCTTTCCAAGTAGTTGGATGCATGAAAATGGCAGCGTCCAATCCAACGATGTTCTCGTTGAGCTGCACCATGGCTTTCCACCAATAATCGCGGATATTCTTCTTCAGCTCCACTCCCATTTGCGCATAATCGTAAGCCGCGCTCAGACCATCGTAAATTTCACTGCTCTGAAAAATGAAACCGTACTCCTTACTATGCCCGATAATGTTCTTGAAAAGATCCTCGTTGTTCATCTATATACTTTACTGAATTGGAATGGCGTAATTTTGTGGCCGCAAAGCTAGAAAAATTGAAGGGCGAGCAAGGCGAAATTCAGCACGAAATGGAAGAGAAAACCAATTCAGGAAAACGGGACAATACAAGTTCTACCGCAGAACCCAAGCTTGGACTGAACGTGAAGTTTCTGAGAGCGCTAGTAGGGATTCGTGACTTTGCGCGCAGCACCATGTTTTTGGGCGATGACATGGACCAAGAAGGAACCATCGAAACCATTAAAAAGGACATGGTTTTCCGTGGCTATGTGGTATGGATTCTCATCTGTTCGATATTCATTGCCAGTATCGGCCTTAACCTTAATAGTACGGCCGTAATTATCGGAGCGATGCTTATCTCACCGTTGATGGGACCAATTTTGGCCATTGGCCTGTCTGTTGGAACCAATGATTGGGAAGTACTTAAGAAGGCCTTGAAGAACTTTGGTGTAATGGTGGTAGTTGCACTTATTACCTCAACCCTTTATTTCTTCATAACTCCCTTGCATGAAGCTCAGCCAGAACTGCTTGCCAGAACCAAGCCCACTTTCTTAGACGCGCTGATAGCCATTTTCGGAGGCTTGGCCGGAATCATCGGGGTTTCAAGAAGAAACAGAGGAAATGTAATTCCCGGAGTGGCAATTGCAACGGCCCTTATGCCTCCTTTATGCACTGCTGGGTACGGCTTAGCAAATGGCGAGTGGTCGTTCTTCTTTGGGGCATTTTACCTATTCACGCTCAACTCTATTTTCATTGCGGGCGCCACCTTTCTTATTGTCCGATATCTGAAGTTTCCGTTGGTAAGTTTCGTAAATGCTGAAACTGAAAAGAAGGTGAAGCGCTATATGATAGCCTTTGTGATCATCGTTATTCTTCCAAGTGCTTGGATTTTCTACGGCCTGGTAAAAGAGACCATTTTCCTTGGAAAAGCTGAAAATTTCATTTCCGAGAATCTGAGTTTGAGTGGAACTGAGATCATAAGTAAGAAGATCACTTACACCGATACGATTTCGAGAATTGACATTTTCATTATGGGCGAACCCATAGGAAACCAGACACAGCAGCAATTGGAAAAGATCATGCTAGAAAAAGGGCTGAAAAACACCGTTCTTAAGATTCACCAACCGAAAGATGTGAGCAGCGATATAGCAGGAAAACTGTCTAAAGAAGTAAGAGTTGGCATCTTAGAAGATCTTTATAAACGCAACGAAGAGCTGGTGGCAGAGAAAGACCAACGAATCGTTCAACTCGAAAAACAGGTGAAAAAATACCAAAAGGACGCCATTCCGTTTGAAGGGTTGAATAAGGAGATCAGCATTCAATATCCGAATGTAGACCGAGTTGCTTATGCGGTAAGTCTTGAAATGATCGGACCTAGGATCGATACGATTCCAACATTCATGGTAAAATGGAAGACTGACCGGTCTGTACAAAGCAAGGACAGCGAAAAGACCATTATGCGTGCTTGGCTAAAGCAACGATTGGAATTGGACACCTTGCGGATAATTGAATTCTAGGCCTTCGTTTTCGAACTGAACGAAAGGTCTTTCTGAGCCACATCGACAAGAAATTTATTCTTCAGAAACTTCTTACCGAGCAGAACCGGGAAACGCATCTTCTTTCTATTGCTTAATGTAAAAGTGATCGGATAGGTCTTTCCGAAGAGTACCGCTTTGGTCTTTACCACATATCGGGTCTGCGTTTCTCCATTAGAACTCCTCACCCGCTTTTCCCTGAAGTCGGTGGCGGTATGAACGACATCATTGAATTGCGGATGCCATTTGTCAAGAACGCAGAATTGTAATTGCGGAACACCGTCTATTGTCACCACATCCATCTTACTGCAGTGAATGGTAGAAGTGAACGCACCCGTATCGATCTTACATTCCAACTCCGAAATACCCAACTCGGGCAGGTCTATCTTATCCTGAGTACCGATTACAACGATTGCTCTTTTCATCTGAGCGAATATATCGCTAAAAGAAAATAGCATACACCATTATTCAACTTACAATACTTTTGCGCGCATGTTCGCCATTCAGAATACGTTGGTTTCACTCGACCTCTTAGAGCGTCATTTCGTATGCGACCTGAACGCATGTAAGGGTGCGTGTTGCGTAAAAGGAGATGCTGGTGCTCCACTCACCGATGATGAGATCAATCTTCTGGAGGATATTATTGACGATATCCTTCCGTATTTGGATGAAGAAGGTAGAGCAATGATTGCGGAGAAGGGCGTTTTCGAAATTGACGTTGATGGAGACAAAGGCACCGCACTATTGCAAAACGGTCGCTGTGCATTTGCACTTATTGATGATAATGGTCTAGTAAGCTGCGGTATAGAAAAGGCTGAAAAAGCCGGTTCGGTCAGTTTCAAAAAACCGATCTCATGCCATTTGTATCCAGTAAGAATTACCGAATACAAGGAGTACGATGCTGTCAACTATAATAAGTGGAGTATTTGCAAACCAGCCTGCGATTGTGGTGCCAAGTTGAATGTTCCGCTTTATCGCTTCCTAAAAGACGCCCTTATTCGCAAGTACGGAGCGGCCTGGTATGAAGAACTGGAAATGATCGACCAACTTCGAAATAAGGGAGACAAAAAATAATTACGTGTTTCTCGTAGCCATTTTCAGGTAAACTTCGCGTAACATTTGAGATAGAATCTGCAACTATTTTCGAGTTACAGTTAGCTCTTCATTCACCCCTTTTCAGTGATAGCAAGGGATACAGGCGTTATTAGTTTTTATTAACGTTGGGTTAATAAGACCGATGTTAAAAACTAGGGGTGATTGTTAATTACTAAAGGTTGTCTCCACGGGCTTTTTTCTGAAAATTTGGGGAGTGGAAGTCGTCAGGGTTTCGGTTAATTCAACCCCCTCACAACCAACGTTTTAAAAGATTTACCAATTGAAAAAATTAGGCCGAGGGCCTATAAGGGAATCTTTTCCCCTAAAAGTAACCTCGACCAACAGTGACTAATAACTCTTAAAAACACAAAACAATGGATCAACCAACTCAGCAAACGTCAACTAATCTGTCTGAAATTCTGCCAGAGAAAACCTCGCTGCCCGTTGAGCCCATATTGAAAGAATCGAATGATCGGTTCGTGATCTTCCCGATCAAACACAAAGAAATGTGGTCCATGTACAAGCAGGCAGAAGCCAGTTTCTGGACAGCAGAAGAAATTGACCTACAACAGGACATGACCGATTGGGATGGCCGTTTGACCTCGGACGAGCGTCATTTCATTAAGCATGTATTGGCGTTTTTTGCAGCCAGCGATGGTATTGTGAATGAAAACCTCGCCATCAACTTCCTCAACGAAGTTCAATACCCAGAGGCAAGATGCTTTTACGGTTTTCAAATTGCCATCGAGAACATTCACGCAGAGACGTACTCTCTCTTGATCGACACCTATATCAAGGACAATAAAGAGAAGGATTTCCTTTTCAACGCTATTGAGAATTTGCCCTGTGTTGCTAAGAAAGCAGACTGGGCAATGAAATGGATCGAAAACGGAAACTTTGCTCAACGATTGGTGGCGTTTGCAGCAGTTGAAGGAATCTTCTTCTCTGGTAGTTTCTGCTCCATTTTCTGGTTGAAGAAACGTGGCCTGATGCCAGGTTTGGCCTTTTCAAACGAATTGATCTCTAGAGATGAAGGTTTACACTGCGACTTTGCATGTCTGCTATACAACCAATTGCAGAACAAGCTTTCTATCCAAGAAGTTACAGCGATCATCACCGAAGCAGTTGAATACGAGAAGGAGTTTGTAACAGACGCTATTCCAGTTGCACTAATTGGAATGAACGCTAACCTGATGTGCCAATACATAGAGTTTGTTGCTGACAGGCTTCTTGGAGAACTCGGTTGTCCAAAAGTGTACAATACCACAAACCCATTCGATTTCATGGAAATGATATCGCTACAAGGAAAGACCAATTTCTTTGAAAAACGCGTTTCTGAATACCAAAAAGCCGGAGTGATGGGCGGTGGTAGCGCAGACAATCATTCCTTTACAACTGACGCAGATTTTTAATAAGACCGAGCTTAGATTAGTACAATAACACACAAAACCCTTTTCCCATGTTTGTAGTTAAAAGAGACGGACGCAAAGAGTCCATTAAGTTTGACAAGGTTACTGCCCGAATCCAAAAGCTGTGTTACGGCTTGGATCCGCTTGTAGACCCGATTCCGGTTGCCATGAAGGTGATCGAGGGCATCTATGAAGGCGTAACTACGCAACAGCTTGATGAACTTGCAGCAGAAACAGCCGCATCTTTTACAGTGCGCCATCCTGATTATGCGCTATTGGCAAGCCGGATCGCGGTATCCAATCTGCATAAATCCACATTGAAATCGTTCTCAAAAACGATGAAGAAATTGTACGATTACATCGATCCGAAGACCGGGGAAAAGGCTTCGTTGATTGCTGATGACGTGTACAAGATCATTGAAGAGAATGCGGCATTGTTGGATTCTACCATCATTTACGATAGAGATTTCGGATACGATTTCTTCGGTTTCAAAACCTTGGAAAGAAGTTACTTGCTCAAAACAAACGGTCAGATCACCGAGCGCCCACAACACATGCTAATGCGTGTTGCCGTAGGTATTCATAAAGAGGATGTGAAATCTGCTGTTGAGACCTACAATCTGCTTTCTGAGCGTTGGTTCACGCATGCAACACCAACTTTGTTCAACGCTGGAACACCAAAGCCGCAGATGAGCAGTTGCTTCCTCTTGCAAATGCAATCAGATAGCATCGATGGTATTTACGACACATTGAAGCAATGTGCCAAGATCTCTCAATCTGCTGGCGGAATCGGCTTAAGCATGCACAACATCCGTGCTACAGGATCTTACATTAAAGGCACCAACGGAACTTCAAACGGAATCGTTCCAATGTTGCGTGTTTTCAACGACACAGCTCGTTATGTAGACCAAGGTGGTGGTAAGCGTAAAGGGTCGTTCGCTATTTACTTGGAGCCATGGCACGCAGATGTTTACGATTTCTTGGATCTGAAGAAAAATCACGGTAAAGAAGAGAACCGCGCAAGAGACCTTTTCTACGCCATGTGGGTTCCAGACCTTTTCATGAAGCGTGTGGAAGCAGGTGGAGATTGGTCTCTTTTCTGCCCTAACGAAGCACCAGGTTTGGGCGATTGCTGGGGAGAAGAGTTTGAAGCTTTGTATGAGAGATACGAGAAAGAAGGCAAAGCGCGCAAAACGGTTAAGGCACAAGACCTGTGGTTCCATATCATGGAATCTCAAATCGAGACAGGCACACCTTACATGTTGTATAAGGATGCCGCTAACGGAAAGTCAAATCAGCAGAACCTAGGAACGATCAAATCGTCTAACCTGTGTACGGAGATAATGGAGTACACCGCTCCAGACGAAGTTGCGGTCTGTAACCTGGCTTCTATTGCCCTTCCTAAGTTCGTTACTCCAGAAGGCGAGTTCGATCACCAGAAGTTGTTCGACATTACTTACGTGGCTACCCGCAACCTCAACAAGATCATCGATAGAAACTTCTATCCTGTTCCTGAGGCGCGTAACAGCAACATGCGTCACCGTCCTATCGGATTGGGTGTTCAAGGATTGGCAGATGCCTTCATTAAACTGCGTCTTCCGTTCGATTCTCCAGAAGCTAAGCAGCTGAACAAGGACATTTTTGAGACCATTTACTATGCTGCCATGACCTGTTCTAAGGATCAGGCCAAAGAGTTCGGTCATTACGAAAGCTATCCTGGGTCACCGGTTTCTCAAGGCATTTTCCAGTACGATATGTGGGGCGTTACTCCAACCGACCGTTGGGAATGGGATGTACTGAAAGATGAAGTGAAGAAGTATGGTGTTCGCAACTCGTTGCTAGTTGCTCCAATGCCAACCGCATCAACATCTCAAATACTTGGAAACAACGAATGTTTTGAGCCTTACCACTCTAACATCTATACAAGAAGAGTGCTATCTGGCGAGTTTGTGGTAGTGAACAAGCATCTACTGAAAGACCTTGTGAAATTGGGTCTGTGGAATGATGACATGAAGAACAAACTTATTGCCAACAACGGTTCTGTTCAGGCCATTGAGGAAATTCCAGAGAACATCCGTCAGTTGTACAGAACCATTTGGGAGTTGAGCATGAAAGACATTATTGATATGGCTGCCGATCGTGGTGCTTACATCGATCAGAGCCAAAGTCTCAACCTCTTTATGCAGAACCCGAACTTCGGTAAGCTTACCTCTATGCATTTCTATGCTTGGAAAGCGGGTCTTAAAACAGGTATGTATTACCTTAGAACACAGGCTGCTGCATCTGCTATTCAGTTTACAGTAAGCAAAGAGACCAAGGCACAACCAACTGCCGAAACGGCAACTGCAACGCCATCGTTAGCACCACAGGCCGAAACCAACGGAGAAGTTGCGCCAACAGCAACAGCTGCGCCTAGCCAACTGGCTACTCCGGTAATGGTTAGTTCGCAAGCTGCAGGTGGTGTGCAGCCAGTTAATTTGGCCGATGCCCAAGCACAGATAACCTGCTCATTGGATAATCCGGAAGGATGTGAAATGTGTGGAAGCTGATCTGCCAAGAATAATTGCTTCCATTCAAAGCCCTGCTGAAATATCAGTGGGGCTTTTTTCTTTTACTGAAACTGCGTTGATGTAGGTTAATAGCTATAGCCTCCAATATATAAGACCGTATAATTTGCCAATCAACTTCGTCCTGATCCATAAAGTAGATTTTCCGAATGTTCTTGGTAGCATCCGTTACAAAGATTCCCTCGGCATCGAGCATCAGATCACCCTGGCAGAATCCCAAATATAGATTCCCATCTTTGGTAGGACTTACGTACATCAACAATCCGTTGAGCGTGTAAAATGGTACTTTGTACTTCACACTTTCTACGATAGCAGGGTTTACTTCCAGAATAATGTTTTGAATGGCGTGGAACGTCTCTCGTTGGTGATCTGTCCAGCTAAAGACGAGATCATCGACTTCAGATGAAAACATCATTATCTACCTTTTCTATTCTGGTTGTTCCACGTGCGGCCAATACTGATGCCCGCGTGAGGTAGGAAATAAGGTTTGCTATCAAATACATCCATTCCAATAATGGGCGTAAATGTTACCCGTAAGAAGAAGGTCTCTCCCCACTCGTTGGGTTTAGCATGAAACCGGTAACCTGCAGAGGGAGCCAAGAAAATACGCGTTGGTGGTTCTGTGAGATAAAAGCCTTCGCCAAAACCTACACCTGGGTCAAAGTTCATCCTGAAGAGGGCAGCAAAACCAGCCTCCATTCTGTGTTTCTTTTCTCCGAAAGTGACATTGGCGCCTATCGGAAAATGAATGAGCTTATCTGCTCCACCAAACGGAATGTACTCGAAACCAATGCGCGCAAACATGGCAAACTTGTTCTTATGCAAGAGGATGCGCTCGTAATTGACGGTATAGTAGTAACCCGCCCCACCTATCTCGAGGTACATAACGTGTGTGTTGGTTCCTTTATCGGCACCAACGGCCAACCTCTGAGCTTGCGCACATGTGGCCAACATGATAAGAGAAAAGAGAAGGAAAGGAAATCTTGCGGGCTTAGCCAGCAGCAGCTTTTTCACCGATTCCCACAAGTTTAATGGCTGCCTCAACAAGGTCATCTTTATAGTATCCGCACTCTATGTGCAATTCCTTCTGGCTGCCGTGATCGATGAACCGATCTGGAATACCCAAACGCTGCACCTGAGCAAAGTAACCATTATCGGCCATGAATTCAATTACTGCGCTTCCGAAACCTCCGGGCAAACAACCATCTTCTATGGTTATAACCTTGCTGAATTTCTTGAATACCTGATGGAGAAGTTCTTCGTCAAGTGGTTTCACAAAACGCATATCGAAGTGTGCCGCGCTTATTCCATTGGCCTTGAGTTCCGACTGTGCACCGAGCGCATAGTTACCAACATCACCAATACTAAGTATGGCCAAGTCTGATCCGTCAGAAATCATTCGCCCCTTACCTATTTCAATTTCCTGAAAAGGTGTTCTCCACTCTGCCATGGAACCATTACCACGTGGGTATCTGATAGACCAAGTTCCTTTATCCTTTAACTGAGCGGTGTACATCATATTCCGCAACTCCTCTTCATTCATAGGAGAAGCAACTTTGATGTTGGGAATGCAACGCATATATGCCAGATCGAAAGCTCCATGATGCGTAGCACCATCGGCACCCACCAAACCTCCTCGGTCTAGACAGAAAACCACATTCAGATCCTGCAACGCTACATCATGTATTACCTGATCATAGGCGCGCTGCATAAACGTGGAATAGATATTACAGAAAGGAACTAGACCTTGTGTGGCCATTCCTGCCGAGAAAGTAACGGCATGCTGTTCTGCTATACCCACATCAAAAGCGCGGTCGGGCATGGCGTTCATCATAATATTCAACGAACAGCCTGATGGCATGGCCGGTGTTACGCCTACCACTTTCTCATTCTTTTCTGCCAACTCAACCATGGTATGGCCAAAAACATCTTGATATCTGGCCGGTTCGGGCTGTTCTGGCTTGATCTTCTTGATCTCGCCTGTATCCTTATTGAAAAGACCTGGAGCGTGCCACTTGGTGGTATCGCCATCTTCGGCAGGTTTGTAGCCTTTTCCTTTAACTGTAAGACAGTGTAGGATCTTTGGCCCTGGAATGTCTTTCAGATCATTCAGCACACGAACCATGTGATTAACGTCATGGCCATCAATAGGACCGAAATATCTGAAATTCAATGACTCAAACAGGTTGCTCTGCTTAAGAAGTGTGCTCTTTATACCATTCTCGATCTTAGAAGCGATCTCTTGAGCATTCGGACCGAACTTGCTTATTGCTCCAAGCAGGTTCCAAACCTCATCGCGTACCTTATTGTAGGCGTGCGAAGTTGTAATATCTGTAAGGTAATCTTTGAGTGCCCCAACATTAGGGTCAATACTCATGCAATTATCGTTGAGCACTACCAGCAAATTGGTATTCTCCACGCCTGCATGGTTCAGCCCTTCAAAGGCAATACCACCGGTCATGGCGCCATCGCCAATAACAGCAATATGCTGCTTCTTACTGTCCTTATTATGACGCGAAGCAACGGCCATTCCCAATGCTGCGGAAATAGACGTGCTTGAATGCCCTACTCCAAACGTATCGTACTCACTCTCTTTTCTCTTCGGGAACCCGCTTATTCCTTTGTACTTCCTGTTGGAATGAAATACATCCTTTCTACCTGTAATGATCTTGTGTCCGTAAGCCTGATGGCCTACGTCCCAAACCAACTGATCTTCTGGTGTATTGAATACGTAATGTAAGGCTGTGGTCAATTCAACCACGCCAAGACTGGCACCGAAATGACCGCCATTGACGGAGACCACATCAACGATGTACTGCCGAAGTTCTGCGCAGAACTGCTCGAGTTGATCGGGATTCAATTTTCGTAGGTCCGCAGGTAGATTTACCTTAGCCAACAACTCTCCCGGAATGTATTTCTGTTCCTGCATTAATTAGGATGCAAAAAGTATAAGTTGCAAAGATAGCCAAATACGATGAGCACATCTGCCAACTTATCTGAATACCAAATATGCATTTGTTAATTACTCACGCTACAGCTAACGTAGCGATGTAAAGCTTGTTCACGCCAGCATTGATCAATTGTATTCCTGCTGCTTCTAAGGTAGCGCCTGTGGTTACTACATCATCTACAAGCAGAACGTTCTTTCCTTTTAAATGGCCATTATATTCAACTTGAAAAACAGACTCCACGTTTTCGGATCTATCAAAACGCGCCTTGCGCGTTTGGCTTTCTGAAGCAACTGTGCGCTTTAGAATGTTAGTTCTAACAGGCGCATCATAAACATGGGAAATTCCTTCTGCTACGAAGGCACTTTGATTGTAGCCGCGCCTTGCCTCTTTTGTTACATGCAACGGCACGGGAATTATCAGGTCGAGGTCGGAAAACCACTTCTTTTCTTTGAGAACAGCAGCAAATTCCTTCCCTAATGCTACGCCAACTCCTGTCTTACCGTCATACTTTAGGCGGTGTATCATACGCTGGGTAGGATTCATTTCCTCAAAATGAAGAAATGCGCATGCAGCGCTTACGTTCAATCTACCCCAGAAAAGTTTTTCTACAGGATTCACATCATAGTCCCAGAAGTAGGTCTTGGGTAATTGGTGTAAGCACAAAAGACACAGATTCTCTTCCTGTTTTCGAAGATGCGCATTGCAACCCGAGCAAACTCTCGGATACAACAGCCCAACGAGGTCTGTAAAGAGTGAAATTACGACAGCGAATAAATGTTGCAAAAGCTTGGAAGCACCGATATTACTGAGATTCAAGTTACCCTTTTTTATACTTTTACTGCACTAACCCATCGAACAAATAAATGGAAGACAAGGAAAAGACACAGAGCAATAGAGTATTTATGATACTTGCTGTGATTCTGCTATTGTTATCTGGCATCTTAGGATGGCAGCTTTTTGAACAGAAAAAGGCCAACGATCAGTTGGTAGTTGAGAAAACCCAATTATCGGAAGACAAGGACAAGCTAACTGCCGAACTTGATGACCTTCTGAGCAAATACTCCGAAATGGAGGATGAGAACGGCCAACTGAGTGCTGAACTCGAGGAACAACGGCAACTTATTGAGCAATTAAAGGCTGATGTCGACAAATACAAAGGCGATGCTTCTAAACTGGGATGGTACAGAAGTCAATTGAAGGCTTTTAAAGACAAGTACGAAGTTCTTGAGGCGCAGTTTGACAGTCTATCTGGCGTTCATGATTCGCTGCAAGGGGAATTCGGTAGCCTGCAAGGGGAATATAGCAAGCAGACAGGGCTGAACAAGGAGTTGACCAACGAGAACATGAACCTAGCCAATAAAGTAGCCATGGGTTCTGTACTTACTGCCTACAAGATTGCATTTGAAGGTGTAAGAGGTAAGAAAGAGAAAGTGAACACCAAGGCCAACAAAATTGAGAAGATGCGTGCTTGCTTCACATTAAGTGAGAACCCAATTACAGAAAAGGGCGCTAAAACCATCTACGTCCGAATTGTTGGACCAGACGGAAAAGTACTGACCAAAGGACGTGGAGAAGAGTTCCAGTTTGAAGGTGGCAGCATGACTTACAGCACATCTATGGATATTGATTACACAGGAAGTGCTATTGAGGATCTTTGTATCTACTATCCGGCTCCAGCAACTGGTTTCCAAGCTGGAAAGAACACTGTAGAGATCTACGTTGATAAGGCATTGATCGGCACGAACTCGGTTACGCTGAGATAATCGAATTCATTTGAATTTAAAAAGCCCGCTTAGGATATCCTAAGCGGGCTTTTTTCTTTTTCATCTAATCCTATCAATTACTACGCGAACTTCTTCCTGAACCAGGCCTTTATTTGCTTACCGTAAAAGGCATAGCCGAAGATAGCTGCTAAGATGTATGGCATGAACATGAGGTAGATAATGGCATTATTGAGGCCATTGCCAACCGTAAATGCATCATCTGCATGCTGATTGGATTCTGTAACCGCACGGCACATGCTGCATTGTGCATCGGTCATTTCTGGAAGGAGAACCAATCCTAACATGGTGGTAAGAACCATGCTGCTCAGGCACACCCTTCTATACAGTTGTCGATTTCGCGAAAACCACTCAGGGCGACCAACAACCGTTTGTTCTTTCGACCTCATTTAGAATTCGTAGTATGGCGATATCATGAGATAAACCACAACGCCCGTTACAGTTACGTATAACCATACGGGAAATGTGAACTTAGATACTTTTCTGTGTTGATCGATCTTACCGGTTAGACCAAGGTAAAAAGACACCAACACCATTGGCAGTACAATTGCTGCCAAAAGAATATGCGTAAGCAGAATAAAAAGATAAAATGGTCTGACCGGGTTATCTACCGGAAAACGGGTTTCCACACCAAAGGCATGAAAAACGATGTAAGACACCAGAAATAAGCTCGATAATACAAACGTGGTAATATTGAGTCTCTTGTGTAGATCGATCTTCTTCTTTTTAATAGCAACGAGTGAGGTAACCAATAATACGGAACAGGTTGCGTTGATGCACGCATTAAGCAATGGAAGTTGCTTGGCCCATTCTGGAATAAAATCTTGCTTTGGCAACGAGTATAGGACCACAACCACTGCAAATACTACCACAGATAGCACCATTATGATCTGAAACACGCGCTTATCGTTCATTCCTGCTTGTTCTTCTTCAACTCCAGATTATACTCGGCCATCAGCACTTTTATATCATCAATAAGATCGCGAATGTGTTGAGCACTGGTACCATCGTAAACACCAATAACGTTCCCGTGTTCATCATCACGCGACCTAATATGACCTTCCTTATCAACAAGGATAAAGTACTCTGTGTGGAGGAAACCACCATCGGCCAAACTATCTTCCATGGCACTGGACAGATAATCGTAGGCAACGGAATAGATTGAATCTCTTTGCCCTGTTACGAAATCCCACTTGGCCGTATTTATATTTCGATGGTCTGCGTATTCACGCAAGACAGAAGGTGTATCCCGACCAGGGTCTACGGTAAATGATAGTGACCTGAAATCATCGTAATGCGCAAAACGTTCCTGCACTTTCATCATATTGGCCGTCATGATCGGGCAAATAGAAGGACAGGAAGTGAAAAAGAAATCTACCAGATAGACTTTCCCTTCGAGGTCCTTGCTGGAAATGGAATCGCCATTCTGATTGACAAAACCGAACTCGGGCGCCTTGCGTTTCTGCGTTTCTCCATTTACATCGGTATATGTAACAAAAGGAAGGTGAGCAAAATTTTGCTCACCTTTCCCGTATACAAACAGTAAATAAAGTATAGTGGGTAGAAAAAGTATAGTGAAGAGTATCAGATACTTTTTCGCCCCTGTTTCACCTTTCATCAGAAGCCAAAATAATTTTCAATTCCCGGACGTACGCCTCCTGCATAGACAGCCTCGGTAAGACTGATGAAGATCAGGTATCCAATAAGAATGAAATACGGTGCAAGAATCGTCCACTGGAAACTTTTCTTCTCATCGCCCAAGTGCATAAAGATCATCGTAATGTACCCAGCTTTGACCAACGTAAGAATGATGAATGTGTACTTAAGGATATCGGCCATCGACTCATCGCGCGACCACATCATTCCCATACCAACTTCTACGATTGTTACCATAGAAAGGATGGCCAATACCATCATGAACTTCTTACGGATCTTCTTGCCTTCTTCCTCACCGTGGTGTAAATCGAGGCTGTATTCGTAAATATCGTCTCTTGCGTCCATTTCTTTATAAGCTAAGAGCTGCGAGCCTAAGCTGCGAGCGGTTATTGTTCGGTTTTATTACAACAGATAGAAGAATGTGAATACGAATACCCACACAAGGTCTACAAAGTGCCAGTACAAACCTGACTTCTCAACCATTTCGTAGTGCCCGGTCTTCTCAAATTTTCCTTCCACAACCATTAAGAAAATGATGAAGTTGATCACTACTCCAGAGAATACGTGAAACCCGTGGAATCCAGTAATGAAGAAGAAGAAGTCTGCGAAAAGCGGAACTCCATACTCGTTATGTTTCAAATTGGCTCCATGAATATGAGTTGCAGTTGAAAGCATTGACTGTGCTTCGTTACCAACTACTTCTCTGAAACCGCTATGATCGTTCTCAGGAACTAGGAAAACACCTTCTTCGATAATATGAGTATGTGGATCGATCTTGTAACGCATAACAGTAACACCATCTTCCAAAAGATAGGCTCCGTGCTCTGTTCCATGTATAAAATGATACCATTCCCAAGCCTGTGAACCAACGAAGATCAAACCACCAACAATGGTCAACACCATCCAGAACTGAACCTGTTTCTTGTTCATTCGATGACCTGCTTCTACCGCTAAAACCATCGTTACTGACGATGCAATAAGCACAAATGTCATAAACGCAACGTACGCCAACTCGATGTGACCATCGTAAAACGGAAAGTGCGTAAACACATCACCCGCTGTAGGCCAGATATCTTCGTACTTATGACGCATAAAGCCATAAGCGGTAAGTAGACCTGAAAAGGTGAATGCATCGGAGATGAGGAAGAACCACATCATCATTTTCCCGTAGCTGATCTTGAATGGAGAAGTACCTCCTGCCCACGCTCCTGCTTCGTGATCGCTGTGCGATGGAGCGGCTGTTTGACTAACGTGTCCTGACATTATTTAGAATGATTATAAAGACCTGATTATAGAGTCGCTGCAATTTTAACGAATTAATAGTAAAAACAAGAACAGGTATACCCATAGGATATCAAGAAAATGCCAATAAATGGATCCAAGCTCTAGTGGAAGCACGTTCTGTTGATTGATTCGACCCGAAAAACTCTGAGCTAGCAGCACTATCAACCAGATAAATCCGCCTGCTAAATGAATAATATGCAGACCAGAAAGGATGTACAAGAACGAAGCACTGATGTTGAAGGTGTCATTCACACGCTCGTTAATGGGCTCTGCATAAGCAATATCACCCGGCTTATAGAAATTACCATTGTCGTAAAGAAGCGGCTCTCCCTTCATCATAATAACGTAGTCTTTGCCGTACTCTCCTTGAACGTTATTGAGTGTACCGATGAAGAACTTTCCTTCGCTTTGAAGCGATTTCCATCCTAGATATTGGGTTGCAGTAAAGCCCACACCAAGTAAAAAGGTAACTAGCAACCACGTTTTAAGTCCAGAAACGTTTCCTGCAGTGATACTTTTCTTGGCCATGAAGATGGTAGCACTGCTGATAACCAGAATGACCGTGCTGATGTAGAACATCTGCGGCAGCTGATCCTGAACCCAAAAGTGATCGGCCTGAAGTACAATGTATGCACTGGTAAAAGCGGCAAAGAACATGGCAATACTTGCTACGCCTAGCCAAACGAGCATCTTTTTAGCCCTGTCTTTCTTCGGTTCTTGACTTGAAGTGTTTTCCATGGTCAGATCTTGTCTAATAAGTAAGCTAATTGAACTACTGGTAGATAAACAAAAGAGCCGAACATTAGTTTTTTGGCATCTTCTGATGAGAGTGATCGGTACAGGTCTATAGCTTGTTTGGTGAAGATCATTCCAGCAATTACCGCAACAATGGCCGAGATTGTTCCGGTGTATCCGAAAAATGTTGGCAGCAGGCTAACAGGAATGAGACCAATGGTATAGACCACTATTTGAAAGGCCGTGCCCTTGTCTCGACCACCAGCAGATGGCAGCATTTTGAATCCTGCCTTCAAATAATCCTCATGCACGCGCCAAGCTATGGCCCAAAAATGAGGGAACTGCCAAATGAATTGAACAGCAAACATGAGCAAAGACAATAAAGTGATCTGTCCGAAGCCTTCTGTTGCAGCTACACAACCTAACATAGGTGGAATAGAACCTGGAAATGCGCCCACAAATACCGCAAATGGCGTTTTTCGCTTCATGGGCGTGTAAACCACAGCGTACAGAAAGAGGGCAAGAAGACCAAGAATGCCGCACATCGGGTTGATCATCAACCAAAGTATCCCAATTCCAAGTGTTCCGAAAACAGATGCTGCTATCCAAGCTTCTGTTACGGTCATTTTAGAAGTAGGAAGCGGGCGGCCTTTGGTTCTATCCATCAGCGCATCTAGATCTTTTTCAATGATCTCGTTGAAACCGTTGGAGGCTCCCGTAAGAAACGTTCCTCCAAGAATGAGCGCTACCATAATGGTTAAATTAAACTCATCTGTGGCAAGCGCGTAGCAGATAACCGAGGAAAGAACGACCAGCGATGCCAAACGAAGCTTAAGGAACTCCGAATAATCTTTGATCTTTCCCATGAATGTGACGCCTTCTGAGGCCGTTGTCAATTCGTTTGTGGTCAACTACTCAATATCAACAGGCTTACAGTTTGGCTTTCACCTCTACTATCTCGTAACCCTCAATGATGTCTCCTATCTTAATGTCATTGAACTTGTCAATGTTCAATCCACACTCGAATCCTTTGGTTACCTCTTTCACGTCTTCTTTGAATCGTTTCAACGAGGCAAGTTCTCCTGTGTACACGACAATACCATCGCGGATAACGCGGACTTTCGTGTGTCTTGATACTTTTCCATCCAATACCATACAACCCGCAATGGTACCGACCCGTGTGATCTTGAATGTTTCTCGAACCTCGATGTTACCAACGATCTTCTCTTCAAATTCTGGCGCCAACATTCCCTCCATAGCAGATTTCACTTCTTCTATGGCATCGTAGATAATGCTGTACAGTTTGATCTGAATCTGTTCTTGCTCTGCGATCTTTCTGGCGTTTACAGATGGACGAACCTGGAAACCGATAACAATAGCGTCTGAAGCTGAGGCAAGAAGCACGTCTGATTCGGAGATCTGACCAACACCTTTCATGATGATATTGACAGCGATCTTTTCAGTAGAAAGTTTCAATAACGAATCGGAAAGTGCTTCGATAGAACCATCCACGTCACCTTTAACAATAAGGTTAAGCTCTTGGAAATCGCCAATTGCAATTCGTCTTCCGATCTCATCCAAGGTAATGTGTTTCTGAGTACGAAGACCTTGCTCACGTTGTAGTTGCAATCTTCTTGCTGCAATGGAGCGTGCTTCCTTGTCGTCCTCCATCACGTTGAACTTATCTCCCGATGAAGGCGCGCCATCTAGACCCAACAACTGCGCTGGCATAGATGGTCCTGCAGATTGCATAGGCTGTCCGCGCTCGTTGTACAAGGCCTTTACTCTACCACTGTAGCTTCCGGCCAACACAACATCTCCGATTTTTAATCGACCAGATTGTACAAGCACTGTAGAAACGTATCCACGCCCTTTGTCAAGCTCAGATTCGATAATGGTTCCAACTGCACGCTTGGTAGGATCAGCTTTCAATTCAAGCAGTTCTGCTTCCAAGAGTACTTTTTCAAGTAGTTCTTCCACGCCTTGTCCTGATTTTGCTGAAAGTTCTTGACACTGGAATTTTCCACCCCAATCTTCTACCAGAATATTCATGGAGGCCAATTGCTCCTTGATCTTCTCTGGGTTGGCTCCGTCCTTATCGATCTTATTGATTGCAAAGATCATTGGAACGCCAGCGGCTTGTGCGTGGTTGATTGCTTCTCGTGTCTGAGGCATCACAGCATCATCCGCAGCAACCACAATAATAACAACATCTGTTACCTGTGCACCTCTGGCACGCATGGCGGTAAACGCTTCGTGACCCGGAGTATCCAAGAAAGCGATCCGCTTCCCATCTCCGAACTCAACTCCGTAAGCTCCGATGTGCTGAGTAATACCTCCAGCTTCTCCTGCAATAACATTAGCATCTCGGATGTAATCGAGCAACGATGTTTTACCATGGTCAACGTGTCCCATGATGGTAACGATCGGTGGCCGAGCTTCCATCATTTCAGGATTATCTTCTTCTTCAAGAACGTTATCCTGTACCTCCGCACTTACGAATTGAACTTCATGTCCGAACTCCTCAGCCACGATAGATAGCGTTTCCGCATCCAATCGTTGGTTAATGGAAACGAACAGTCCGAGGCTCATACAGGCTGCGATAATTTCGTTCACAGCCACGTCCATCATCTTTGCCAACTCGTTGGCAGTTACGAACTCCGTAACCTTAAGAATCTTCTTCTCAAGCTCATGCTGTTCTTCTTCAGCCTCCATTCGTTCTTGAACGAGCTGGCGCTTTTCTCTTCTGTACTTAGAGCCTTTTGACTTGGTGCTGCCACCGCTTAACCGAGCAAGGGTTTCCTTGATCTGCTTCTGGATTTCCTCGTCAGTAAGTTCTGCTTTCTTCTCTCTTGGTTTTCCAGGGCCACTTGCTCCGCCTGGTCCGCCTGGTCCTCTCTGACCTGGTGCTCCTCCAGTTTCTCCTTGAACCGGTCTACGAACGCGTTTACGCTTCCGCTTCTTATCAGCAGAATCGTTTGACGTAGCAACAGGCTTTTTCTCACGGGGTTTCTCTACCGGAAGTTCCATTTTACCAAGAACCTTGGCTCCTGCAAGCTTATCCACCTTAACCTTAATGACGTCATCTTCTATGGCGTCTTCTTCGGCCTTTTTCTTAGCGGCCTCTGCCTCAATTTTAGCCTTTGCCGCAGCTTCTTCGGCCGCTCTTGCGGCTGCTTCTGCTTCAGCTTTATCCTTTGCAGCCTGTGCAGCCTTTTCTGCTTTTTCCGCTTCGGCCTTCTTTCTTCGTGCTTCTGGATTGAGATCGTCCAAGTTAATGGAGCCCATCACTTTCGGGCCATCAACTTTGGTTGGAGTAGCTTTGATCACTTCTTCTTTCTTCGGCTCCACGTGCTCTTCAGACGCAGCCATGCGCTCGTCTTTCCTCGCTTGAAGCTGCTCTGCTTTTGCCTCAGCTTCCATTTTGAGTTTGCGGTCGGCCGCAAATTCTCCAACGAGTACATCGTACATCTTCTCATCCAACTTGGAGTTGGGGTTGACATCCGCGTAGCCGCTATTCTTCAGGAAGTCGACAATGGTCGCTGTTCCAACGTTAAGGTCCCTGGCAACGGCACCCAATCTTCTCAGTTTTCCTTCTGCCATGTATGGTGGTTACTTTATTCTTTGTGTTGACTGTCTGAAGTTTTCAGAATCAGTCAGCAAATTCTTCTTTCAATATTTTGATGATCTCGTCAACAGTCTCTTCTTCAAGATCTGTTCTCTTTACAAGATCAGCTTTACCAATTTCCAATACGCTCTTCGCAGTATCGCAACCTATAGCCTTCAGTTCATCAAGAACCCAGCTTTCGATCTCATCTGCAAATTCTTCTAGATCAACGTCTTCCACATCAACGTCTGAGTCTCTGTAAACATCGATCTCGTAGCCTGTAAGCTGACCGGCCAATCGGATATTGAATCCGCCTTTACCAATTGCTAACGACACTTGATCTGCCTTAAGATACACATCTGCTCGGGCTTTCTCGTCATTCAGCTCGATACGAGTGATCTTAGCTGGGCTAAGGGCTCGCTGAATGAATAACTGCGAGTTATTGGTGTAGTTGATCACATCGATATTCTCGTTTCGTAGTTCACGTACGATACCATGAATTCTTGATCCTTTCATTCCAACGCATGCTCCTACAGGGTCAATACGATCATCGTAAGACTCAACCGCTACTTTGGCTCTTTCTCCTGGTACACGTACAATTTTCTTGATGGTGATAAGTCCATCAAACACCTCTGGCACTTCGTTCTCGAACAATCTCTCTAAGAATCTACCATCGGTTCTAGACATGATAACAACAGGATTGTTGTTTCTCATCTCTACTTCTTTAATGACCGCACGAACGGTATCGCCTTTCTTGAAATAATCGCTTGGAATCTGCTCGGTCTTAGGAAGTATCAATTCGTTGCCTTCATCGTCCAAGATCAGAATCTCACGCTTCCATATCTGGTAAACTTCTCCGGTGATCATCTCACCTTCGCGGTCTTTGTACTTTCTGAAAACATTGTCTTTTTCAAGATCCATGATACGAGAAGCAAGGTTCTGACGGATTGCCAAAACAGCTCTTCTACCGAAATCTTCCAATTTAACCTGCTCAGAAACCTCTTCTCCAACTTCAAAGTCAGCCTCGATCTTCAATGCCTTAGATAATGGAATCTGCAACACATCATCTTCTAGGTCTTCGTCTGCAACGATTTCACGGTTCCTCCAAATCTCAAGGTCTCCCTTATCTACGTTGATGATCACATCAATATTCTCGTCCGTACCATATTGCTTTATAAGTAATGAGCGGAAAACATCCTCTAGGATGCTCATCATGGTTACGCGATCGATGTTTTTGAATTCTTTGAATTCTGAAAATGACTCGATTAGATTTAAACTATCCATCTCTAATTATTTGAACGATATTACTGTCTTGGCTTCTTTTATCTCGTTTAGTGGAAATATTAAAGGTTCCACTTCTTCCTTTTTTTTCTTTTTCTCAGGTTGCAAAGTGATCTTATCCATCTCAAATGCTACCAGTTCTCCTTTAAAAACATTTCCGTCTGCGGTTACAACCTTCACGGTTCTTCCCACATTTTTCTTGTACTGCAACGGATGTTGAAACGGTTCCGTCAATCCTGGAGATGAAACTTCCAACTCATAATCCTCCACTTCTCTGTCAAGATTGCCCTCAATGTGCCTGCTTACCGAAACGCAGTCCTTCACATTCAATCCCTCCACCGCATCAACATAGACTCGGATCTTATTACCAGGCAACACTTTAACAGATACAATGAACATATCTGTATCCTCCAATTTCTCTTCTACTAAAGACCGAACAGTACTTTCCGTTATCATCATTAAAAAAGGGACCTGTAGGTCCCCTCCGTCTTAATGTTCCTCAAATCGGGCGCAAATATAATAGATTGTTTTGACCTGACAATTGGACCCGTTTGTTTCTTATTGGCCACCGCACTAAGAAACTGGCGTCTAGAACACATTTACGTTATTATCAAGTTGTTAAATTTGCGCCCCTCAAGAAGAAATCCGATCCAATGCTAAAAAATATATTCTTTTCCATTACAGTCATGTTTTTGTTCTCAGTGAGTTCTACCGCTCAGAACGCAGAGGAAGACACCAGGCTTTTATCGAAATTCTCGGAAACAGAGCTTAAATCGATGAGTGCTGATGAAGTAAGCTACTGGGTGAGTTTCCTGAATCACAGTGTTGAAATAATCAGCCTACCAGCAGAAAAACTTGAAGATATCGGTGAATCGATCAATCTCCCATCTCTCAAATTGTCGGAAGTCAATCTGTTTGAAATAGGCATTGAACCTCATGAATTTACTCGCAGTTACAGAAAAATCGTTGGTACTGATAAGGTATTGGTGATTCGTTCCCTAGCTGAGATTGAGACATTTGTTCCTTCTCTTCTCACTCAAACAAGCGAAGAAGAATATACAGCTGAAGAACTTGAGTCGATCATTGCCATGGGTGGCGGACCGCTTGTAGTTCCTATTACCAATGGAGGATCTACTACGCTGCCATGCGGAAACGGTGCGCTTTTTCAACACACTTTTGAAGATGACAATCCTGCTGGTCCGTATGCATCAAACGCAAACTACACGGTCACCGTTTGTCCAGATGGTACGAATGGCAGTAAGGTTACATTGAGAATGTTTCCCGAAGTTGGTGATACGTGGGATGTTCATGGTTCTGACACGCTTTTTGTCTATGATGGTACTGATACAAACGCACCTCTTCTTGGAGCTTTCAATAGTGATACGGACACAAATGGAATCAGTGTTCAAGCCACATTTGCCAACCCTTCTGGTTGTTTGACCTTTCAATTCATATCTAATGGAGCGAATGAGGGAGACGGTTTTGGTGGTCTTATTACATGCGGTTATCCATGCCAGCCAATTGCTCCAATTATTGGATCCGACCCTTTGATGGAACCAGCAGATACTGGATATATTGACATTTGTTTAGGTGATACTGTGTGGTTGTACGGAAACGCTGCGTTCCCTTTCTCTGGCACAAATGGTGGCTTAGGGTATGATCAAACAATTGACAACAGCACCTTCAACTGGGAATTTGCTGATGGAACAGTTATCAACGATAACGACACGGTATTTTTTGTGCCTCAGGTTCGTGCAGGATACTTGGTGGAAATGAGAGTAACGGATACTCTTGGATGTATAGATGTGACTACAACAAAAATCCGTGTAGCAACCATACCAACGTTCGCTGGAACAACCACTCTCCTACAAGACACTATTTGTTTTGGTGAGAGTACTATTCTAATTGGAGGTGTTACGTTTCAAGACACGGCTGGTGTAGATCCAACACAAGGTGCGTTTATCAATGGTGGCATCTTTGCGGGACTAACCTATCTGCCAGATGGCTCTGGAGTTAACTACGAAACGGAAATTGAGATCACGCAATTCGATAGTGGCCAGGTCGTTCAAAATGCTTCGGACATTATTGACGTTTGTGTTACGATGGAGCATTCCTATCTAGGAGACCTTGAAATGATGCTGACCTGTCCCAACGGTACCGAAGTCGTCATTTTCAACAGCTTTACTGGGCAAGGCATAAACGCCAATTTTGCTGGTGGTTTCGGTGGTGGAGGAACGTTCTTAGGTGACCCAGTTGATAACACCAGCGGACAACCAGGTGTTGGTTGGGAATACTGTTTCTCGGAACTGGCCACTTGGGGAACCATGGGCGATGAGCATCCTGCCAATACCATTCCTACAACGGTGAACTCTCCGGGGCAATCCATGTCGCCTGGAACGTATTTGCCTGAGCAAACATATTCCGACCTTCTTGGATGTCCAATAAACGGAACATGGACGTTGACCATTCGAGATAATATCGGAGCGGATGATGGCTACATTTTCGAGTGGGGCATTCTTTTCAATCCTGATATTGATCCAAATGCTGAGTTTTATACTCCTTCGTTGGCAAATGGTTTTTGGACGATAGAGCCATCGGTGATCAATGTTTTTGGGGATACGGCAATTGAAGTTTTGCCACCTAACCCCGGAGATTGGGACTACACCTTTAATGTGGAAGATGATTTCGGTTGCTTCCATGATACGACCTTGATGATTCACATGGTTCCGCAACTGACGAATCTGTTAGATACCGCTGTCTGTAGCGATCAATTTGCGCTTAACGCAGCAGATTATGAAATTCTGGGAGAATGGAGCTACACGCCACCACTTGGAGGTTCTGCTACCTTCTCTCCGAATGAATTCGCTTTCAACCCGAATGTCGAAGTCAGCCAATATGGCGATTACGAATTCGTATTTCAGAGCGATTATTGCGGCCAGAGCGATACTGTAATTATAGATTTCAACCCGGTTCCTTCAAACGTTGCCTTGGCAGACCAAACGGTTTGCCCTGGTGCAACAATCACATTTGATGCTGAAAACTCAGGAATTGCAGCTGTTTATTCTTGGCAACCGACCGGTGAAACAACGCAGCAGATCACACTGGAGAACATCACCCAAACTACGGGAGTTCAAGTAACGATAAACAACGAATGTGGATCTGCAAATGGAGCAGCAACCATCACGGTTGAATCTATTGATGTTAGCACCGTTGACCCTGACGTTTGCTTGGATGTTGAAGCAGAGTTGGATGCTGATTTTACAACCAGCTCTGGTACATGGAGTTTTACTGGCCCTGCAGGAGCTACTGTCGATTTCTCACCTGAAATTACAAATGCGAGCCCTAGCGTTACTGTATCGGATGAAGGTTCTTACCAGTTCGTTTTCACCGATGATCAATGTGGAATGCAAGACTCTGTATCGGTATTCTTTACGCCAATACCGACCATTAACGTTTCAATTGACACCAACAGAATCTGTATAGAAGATAATGTTGTACTCACATTCACTACAAACACGGAGTTGTATACTGATTTCAGCTGGAACCCATTTGGAACCAACGAAGACACCTTGATCATTGCTGGGACAGACTCGATGGCGTTCAATCCAATGGATACGCTTTTCCATGTAATTGCTACTGTCAGCAACTCATGTGGCGATGATTCGGAGGAGATCGTTTACAAGGTAATTGACTGCAATCTGGATATTCCGAACGTATTCAACCCGGAGTCAAGTGTTCCAGAAAATCGGTATTTCAATATTGTTGCTTTGGATTTACATCCAGGGAATAACATGAAGATCTTTGACCGATGGGGACGTAAATGTTACGATGTAGATAACTATCATCTTAATCCATGGAACGGTGGAAAAGAAAGTGATGGCGTGTTCTACTATGTGCTGGTAAGACCAGGATACGAAGCCGAGACAGGATACGTGCATCTGGTTCACGGTTCTGGTCAATAAACTGATTGTTTCGATCTACTTATGAAAGTCATCGACCATTTAAAGAGTGCCAAGAGCACTCTTTTTTCTATAGAAATTCTTCCTCCGCTAAAGGGCAAGAGTATTGACTCCCTGTTCAATGGAATTGAACCATTGTTGGAGTTCAATCCGTCCTTTATTGATGTGACGTATCACCGCGAGGAATACGTTTACAAGAAACGTCCAGGAGGCTTTCTGGAGCGTGTTAGCATCAAGAAAAGGCCAGGTACGGTCGGTATATGCGCAGCCATCATGAACAAGTACGGAATTGATGCTGTTCCGCACATTATTTGTGGCGGTTTTACGAAAGAGGAGACCGAGAACGCACTTATTGACCTTAACTTTTTGGGTATCGATAACGTGCTTGCTCTTCAGGGAGATTCCATTAAAACAGAACCCGATTTTATTCCTGAACCAGATGGACACGCTTACGCAAGCGAATTGGTTGAGCAGATCGTTCAACTGAACAACGGGAACTATTTGGATGAAGATCTGAAGAACGTGAAGGAGACAAGCTTTTGCATTGGCGTTGCTGGTTATCCTGAAAAACACATCAAAGCTCCGAACAGAAAAACCGATCTCCGGTTTCTGAAGAAAAAAGTGGACGCTGGTGCTGAGTACATCGTAACACAGATGTTCTTTGATAATAAGGTTTACTTCCGTTTTGTAGAAGAGTGCCGGGCTGCAGGAATTGACGTGCCTATCATTCCAGGACTTAAGCCACTAACAACTGTTAAGCAAGCGGGTATTCTACCGAGCATCTTCCACATTGATGTGCCTGCCGACCTGTATGATGAGGTAGAGAAATGCAAAACCAACGATGATGCAGCCAAGGTTGGTGTTGAATGGTGCATTGCTCAGACAAAAGAATTGATCGAAGCAGGTGTGCCTTGCTTACACTTCTATACAATGGGAAAATCTGATGCTACGCGTCAGGTTGCGGAAGCTGTTCTATAGTGGTACTCAACGCTTAGCCATCATTCGGGCAACATACTTGCCAATGATGTCAAACTCTAGATTAACGGTGTTTCCGACTTTCAGATTTTTAAACGTAGTGTGATCTTTTGTATACGGAATGATCGCTACAGAGAATCCCGTATCGGAGGTATTGAAAGCAGTGAGACTTACACCATTAACAGTGATCGATCCTTTATCAACCGTGAAGTTCTCTCCTTCTGCGTGCTCAAAGCTGAAAATGTGACTACCATCTCTTTCTTCGACAGAAACCACATTACCTAGCATGTCTACGTGTCCTTGAACGATGTGTCCATCAAAACGCCCATGAGCTGGCATACACCGCTCTAAATTGACTTCATCCCCTACTTCTAACTCACCTAGGTCTGTACGTAAAAGCGTTTCATCAATTGCGGTTACGGTATGCCGATCATCTGTCTGATCTACCACTGTGAGGCAAACGCCATTATGCGCTACGCTTTGATCCACTTTCAACTGGGCAGAAATCGGACTTTTGAAAGTGAAATGGATGTTGGTTCCCTCTTTTTCGGCACTTACTAAAGTACCAAGGGTTTCAATGATGCCTGTAAACATTTAATTGGGTCCTGAACCTGAGTTTCTAAGTAGATGAATGAAACCATGAAGATCGCGAGGAACAACGCCTTGCAATCTGATCTCATTAACGGTGCAGATGTAATAGTATACACCATCACTACAATCCAATTTGGTAGATTGATTGGAACCATCCCAAAGCACATCTGGATCGGTTGTTTCAAAAACCTTCAATCCCCAACGGTTAAAAATCTTCAGATCAACACTCTCCACAAAGGTGTACGGGAATGGTCTGAACAGATCATTATACGTATCGCCACCTGGCGTAAACACGTTTGGTAGATCATAGTTAGAGCAGTTGTCCACGCAAACAGTGTCAGAAATAGTTACATTCTGAAACGAATCTACAGCGGCAATGGCATAGCAGCCAGCCATGGTTGTTTCCAACGGACCATGTTCAAATGCAGCCCATGGGAAATCGTGAGTCTGAATGACTTGAAGTTCTCCGCCATAAATTGGCGTGTAGAGTACCCGATATTCGATAATATCATTAGGACAATCTGAAGCTTGCGACCACGTGAGGTTGTTCAAGAATTCTTCACAATCTGATTCAATGCTAATGTCCTGTTGGCACGGAGGAATGGAATCAATTGGTGTGGCACAACTTTCCTGCGACCAATTCTCTATCGGGTCGATCAATCCATCCACCGAATAATGACCAATACTCTTGATCCGATAGCACTGCTCCACCCCATTCGCCAATCCTGTATCAACGTAGGTGTGCTCTACGGTTTGACCTATTTGTAAAAATGTGAAATCTGGTTGTTGGCGATATAACTCAAAGGTATCGTTGATCCAAGGAACAACTTCACTCCAAACCAACTGAACCTGATTATCTGTTCCAATGGCGTTGATGAAAATGGATGATGCTTGATCAGACTCACCAACCGTAAATTCATTACCTGCCTCATCGTTGAACAGTTCAATCCTATAATAGAACTCCAATTCCTGGGTGTTCATTAGTGTATCAATGAATATGGTGTCGTTCAGATCGAACAGTGTTCCCATCAATTGGAAATCAGCAGGGTCGGTCACGTCTGAACGCAGCACCCGATACTCGTACGGCCCCGGAATTTCAATCACGTCCAACTCTGTTGGTTTACTCCAGGCCACATACATGGATCCATCAACTATATCTGTATTCCTAACGCTAACGTTGGTGATAATAGGTAGATCACGGTTCAATTCTTCACAGAATTCCTCGCTTGCGTAACCAACGGCCCCATCCGGAAAACAGGCCACAACCATGTAGCAGTATTCGATTCCCATGGTAAGGCCCGCACCTCCATTATCATCCAAATAACTGGTTGCTGCCAAACCGCTGGTGCTTCCAATGAATTGATAACCGGTGTAACCCGGAACACCAACCTCGCAGGTATCTGGTTCAAAGCCGTATTCTTCAATTCTCCTGTAAACTTTATAACCAGTTACTTCGGCACAGATACTCTGATCCCAAGAAAGTTGAATCGCATTTCCTTGAGCATCAGCCTGAGGATTTTCAGGTGCTGGGCCAACAACGGTTATCAACGTAGTGTGATAATCTACTAACGCAATTTCATTCCCTGGTGGATCATCTTCTACCCGAAACGACATGGTATAAGGCTGTATTTGAACATGGGCACAATTGGTTTGCCAACGGAAAAGGCTTGTGGCCGTGTCTTGAGATGAGATAGGTTGGTTGAAAGTTGCTGGACTTATGCTCTGCTCCAATGGTCCACCTGTTCCAGTGAGTGTAACTGGGTCTCCATCCGGATCCCAAGCGCGAACTAGAAACTCCAAAATCTGTCCCGCCTCCACACATATTTCGTTTATGGCATCGACAATTGGCGGGTTATTGTTGCAGGGCAGAACAGTTACTTGCATATCGCGAATGGTGTAACCAACTGGCACGTAGTTTCCATTAGAAACTCTTCTCCACTCAATGACCCTAATGGCAAAATTGTACTCACCTTGCTGTGTGGGTGCATCCCAAACAAGATCGCCCGTAACCGCATTTATCGTCACGCCAGGAGGAAACGAATACCCCGATATCTCTTCTCCAAACTCACCAGCACAGATAGCTAATTCATAGCTCAAACTATCTCCATCTGGATCATAAGCTCCAGGATTGTGCTCATATCGCCTGCCAACGCACGCCTCATCAATAGGTGCGTTCAGTAAAACTGGCGTACTACTTGGGCCTGCAAAAGGTGAAATAATGATCTCCGTTTCTATATAGAACGGCACATTAATAGAGTTTGGGATATTGATGATACCTCCGTTCCTGTTCGGGTCCTCCATAGAGATCCGATAAGTGGAAGGACTTGCGTACGTGTGCTGAAACACGTAGATGTTCTTTTTTACGCCCGGTTGAATGATCACACCATCACCACCGCCATTCACTCTCGGCACAGTATCAATGTCTCCATCGCCCCAATTAACCTCTAAAAATGGTCTATCGGCAGGGCTTTCAGGCACGGTGTAAGTCGTTACAGTTGCCCGAACGGTCAGTCCACCCAAAAACTCAACGGTTATCTCTCCTGCACGATTATGCGTTGCCTTTGCGCCAAAGGCGGCAAAAAGCACGAATAGAAGAGAGAGAAAGTGTTTCATCGGGAGACTTATAATGCCTTAACCGAATAAAGTTAGGGTTTATTGTAAGGTGCTTTTGTCAATAATCGATCAATTGCTGTTCCATGTTTTCAGGCAACTCTCGGTACTCGTATTGCTGCGTTCGCAATTGGGGTTCAAATCCAGCTTCACGAATCGCCTCCTGAATAGCATCTGCAGTAAATCTGTGAGGTGCTCCAGCGGCAGAAACAACGTTTTCCTCAATCATAATGGAACCGAAATCGTTGGCGCCAGCATGCAGACACATCTGCGCGGTTTGCTTACCAACCGTAAGCCATGAAGCTTGAATATTGTCGATGTTCGGCAGCATAATGCGCGAAATAGCTATCATCCTCACGTATTCATCAGCGGTACAGCTATTCCGAATTCCTTTAACTCTTCTAAGCAACGTTCCATCATCTTGAAATGGCCATGGTATGAAAGCAATGAACCCTTTGGCGTGGTCGGGTTTTTTCGCCTGAACTTCGCGAAGCCAAACCAAATGTTCAAATCGTTCTTCTAAGGTCTCGATGTGCCCGAACATCATTGTTGCCGAACCGGTAATGTTCAACTGATGCGAAGCTGCAGCTACGTCCAACCACTCTTTTCCGGTGCACTTTCCTTTAGAGATCAATCTTCTTACACGATCGTTAAGAATCTCCGCACCAGCGCCCGGCAGGCTATCTAATCCCGCTTCCTTCAATTCCTTCAGTACTTCAGTGTGGGTCATTCCCTCCAACTTGCAGATATGCGCAATTTCTGGCGGGCCCAGCGCATGCAACTTCAAATTCGGATACAAGGATTTCAGTTCTTTGAACAGATCGACATAGAACTTCAATCCCAATTTGGGATGGTGACCGCCTTGCAGCAATAGCTGTTCGCCACCATATCTGAAGGTCTCCTCTATCTTCCGTTTATAGGTTTCTATGTCGGTAATGTAACTCTCTTCATGACCAGGAATACGATAGAAATTGCAGAATTTGCAATTGGCTATGCACACGTTGGTCGTGTTCATATTCCGATCAATGATCCAGGTTACTTTTCCATCATTCCGCTTGGTCTTCCTTAGTTCATTTCCAACGAACATGAGGTCTGCAAGACCAGCATTCTCAAAAAGAAACTGACCTTCTTCGGCAGAGAGGAATTCGGCCTTCAAGGCCTTATCTAAAAGTTTGCTACAATCCATTTTGCTACTTGTTAAACACCGCTTTATCAAATGTGTTCGTAGCGAACAAGACGATAATACCTGTGTTAAAGTTGGTACTTTAGCGGCCACGAATTTACGAATTGGAAGGGGCTTTATGGCTTCTGCACGTAGCGTTCGGAAATAACCATTGTGATGAGTAGAGAACAGGACAAGATCAGGGTTGGAATTTCGTGTGGCGATCTCAACGGAATCGGTTTAGAAGTGGCTATTAAAACCTTCTTGGATAACCGCATTTTCGAGCTTTGCACACCTATTTTATATGCTTCAAAAAAAACTTCATCGGCCTACAGGAAAGAACTGGACGTGAAAGACTTCAGTTTTGAAGAGATACGTTCGGTAGAAAAAGCGAACCCAAAACGTGCCAATGTTATTAACGTTTGGGAAGAAGAAGTTGAACTGAATCTTGGAACTCCAACAAAATCGAGTGGAGAATATGCATTGAAGTCGCTTCAGGCTGCCACAGCAGACCTCAAAGCAGGTAAAATTGACGTGCTACTGACTGCTCCAATAGACAAGAAGAACATTCAGTCAGAAGAATTCAAGTTTCCGGGGCACACAGAGTACCTTGCCAACGAGTTCGGAGTAGATGAGTATGCCATGTTAATGGTGAGCGATAGTCTGATGGTGACATTTATGACCGGGCACTTGCCTCTTTCCGAAATCGGTAAGAATCTTTCTTTTGAAAGCATCATCAAGAAAATTCGGTTTCTGGATAGAACCCTACCACAGGATTTCGGCATTCGAAAACCGAAAATCGCGGTTTTGGGTCTTAACCCGCACAATGGCGATGGTGGCATACTGGGTTCAGAAGAGCAAGATCTGATCGCACCAGCAATCAAAAAGGCCAAGGATGACGGTATTCTGGTTTTCGGACCATTTGCGGCCGATGGTTTTTTCGGTTCTGGCGGATACAAACAATTTGATGTGGTACTGGCCATGTATCACGATCAGGGATTGATCCCATTCAAGACGTTGAACTTTGACCAAGGTGTAAACTATACTGCCGGTTTACCTGCAGTGCGCGTTTCTCCGGATCATGGCACTGGTTTCGACATTGCTGGAAAAGGGATTGCCAGTGAGCAGTCATTTCGCGATGCACTGTTTCTAGGAATAGACCTTTTCAAGGAAAAACAGCGTTATGCGGAATACACCTCCAATGTCTTAAAACCGCAGAAGGAACCACGTTCTGAAAGTGGTTTCGGTCGTTCCGACAGCAGAAAAGGTGGTAGAAAACCATCATCTGAAGGCAAAAAAGAATCTGTTTCAGACGATAAAAAATAACGGTTGTACCTTCAATTCAATTAATTACCTTTGCAGCCCTCGTTCTGAAACATGGGAAAGTCTAATGCATTCATGGTTCCATTCTCCGGATTGAAACTCGGAATTCACAACTTTGAATTTGCAGTAGACAACTCGTTCTTTGAAAAACTCGAATATTCTCCGATAACTGAAGGAGAAGTTGACGTGAATCTAGCTTTGGAAAAGAAATCTTCCATGATGGTTCTCAACTTTGAATTGAGTGGTTGGGTTGGCGAAACCTGTGATAGATGCACAGTGGATTACCAACAACAACTGAAAGGAGAAAATAAGATCTATGTGAAATTCGGTGACGATTATGACGAACCGGATGATAATCTGATAGTTATTCCTCGCGAGGCATACGAATTGGACGTCACACAACTGATCTATGAGTTTATCGGGCTGAGTATTCCGATCCGGAAGGTTCCTTGTGAAGAAAATGGTGACACAACCATTTGCGATAAGGAAACGCTGAAGGTTTTGGAAGATTCAGAATCAGAACAGGATAATAACAACCCTTTATGGGTAGAATTGAATAAGATCAAAGATCAACTGAAGAAATAACACGTATAAGTAGAGCATCATGGCGCATCCTAAACGAAAAATATCGAAGCAGCGTAGAGACAAAAGACGTACGCACTACAAGACAGAGGCTCCAACTATTGCATTGTGCCCAACAACTGGCGAGCCGCATCTTTATCACCGTGCCCACTGGTATGAGGGTAAACTTTACTACAAGGGAAAAGTAGTAATGGAAAAGGAATGACATATTCCAAAAAAACGGATTTGTGATTGAAAGGATTGCGGCTAACTTAGCCGCAATTTTTGTTTTGAGGGGACGGGAAAAACCAATGGAATGACGAAAACCAGAGCGGCCATTACCGGAATAAATACTTGGGTTCCTGAGTACAGACTCACGAACGCTGAATTGGAGACGATGGTCGATACCAACGATGAGTGGATTCAGTCGAGAACCGGTGTACAGGAACGCAGAATCTTAAAAGGTAAAGATCAAGGAACTTCTGCCATGGCCATTCCGGCTGTAAAAGGGCTACTTGAGAAAACGGGCACCGATCCGAAAGACATCGAGCTCGTTATATGTGCTACTGTAACCCCTGATATGCAGTTCCCAGCCACAGCCAATATCATATCCGATAAATGCGGAATGGTAAATGCCTTCAGCTTTGATCTGAATGCGGCATGCTCTGGCTTTATAGATGCGCTGACAACCGCTTCCATGTACATTGAAAGTGGTCGATATAAGAAAGTGGTCGTAATAGGTGCAGATAAAATGTCATCCATTATCGATTACACCGACCGCGCTACTTGCATCATTTTTGGCGATGCGGCCGGAGCGGTTCTCATGGAACCCAATGACGAAGGTTATGGGCTCATTGACCACCGGCTTTACACCGATGGTTCGGGCATGGTTCACTTGCATCAGAAAGCCGGAGGATCAAGAAGACCAGCCACGCACGAAACGGTAGATGCACGAGAGCATTACGTGTACCAAGAAGGCGCAGCCGTATTCAAATTTGCTGTTACCAAAATGGCCGAGGTTTCTGAAGAGGTAATGGAGCGCAACAACTTAACCGCTGACGATGTAGCTTATTTGGTTCCGCATCAAGCCAACAAAAGGATAATTGATGCTACAGCATCGAGGATGGGAGTTAGTGAAGATAAAGTGATGCTGAACATTATGCGATATGGTAACACGACAAACGGAACTATTCCACTTTGTTTACACGAATGGGAATCGAAACTTAAGAAAGGAGACAATCTGATCATTAGCGCCTTTGGAGGTGGTTTTACCTGGGGCGCACTGTACTTGAAGTGGGCTTACGATACCCCAGAATAACCCAAGTAACGGCCTAAATATTTATACATTTGAACTTCAATTAAGGGAAAGAGAATGGATATCAAAGAAATCCAAGAACTGATAAAGTTTGTATCTAAATCAGGAGTGAGTGAGGTGGAAATTGAGTCGAAAGGATTCAAGATCAACATCAAAACCCCACCATATAAAAGAGGTGGGCAACCAGAGGTACAGATTGTTCAATCTACTGCACCACAACCAGTTGCCCCTGTTCAGCAGGCGGTTCAGGCAGCACCACAACCTGCGGTACAAGTTGCTGCAGCCAAGGCCGAAACAGCTGCAGATAGTGGGAACTACGAGGAAGTAAAATCTCCAATGATCGGTACATTCTACCGTTCGGCATCACCAGAAAAGCCACCTTTTGTAGGTGTTGGAGATGAAGTGAAAAAAGGTGATGTGATCTGCATTATCGAAGCCATGAAGCTCTTTAATGAGATAGAGGCTGAAATAAGCGGTAAAATAGTGAAGGTGATGGTGGATGATTCGACTCCGGTTGAGTACGACCAACCACTTTTCCTTATTGAGCCGCACTGATATTAACGCAAACATTGTTTCGTGTTCAAGAAGATTCTCATAGCCAATAGAGGTGAAATTGCTTTGCGCGTTATTAGAACGTGTAAGGAGATGAACATCAAGACGGTAGCGGTATACTCCACTGCCGATAAGGACAGTCTGCACGTTCGATTTGCAGATGAGGCGGTGTGCATTGGCCCGCCACCTAGTCCGCAAAGCTATTTGAACATTCCAAGCATTATTGCTGCCGCGGAGATAACCAATGCAGATGCGATACATCCGGGTTATGGTTTCTTGGCGGAGAATTCTACGTTCTCGAAAATCTGTGGCGAACATGGCATCAAATTCATTGGTGCGTCTCCCGACATGATTGATGGAATGGGCGACAAAGCTTCTGCTAAAGCCACCATGATAAAGGCCGGTGTTCCGTGTATTCCAGGTTCAGAAGGGTTACTGGACGACATCGCGCAAGCAAAAAAGACCGCTAAGAAGATCAAGTATCCGATCATGCTGAAGGCAACTGCTGGTGGCGGTGGTAAAGGAATGCGGGTGGTTTGGAGCGAAGATGAACTAGAAGATGCATGGAATTCTGCCACACAGGAAGCAAGAGCATCGTTCGGTAACGATGGTATGTACATGGAGAAATTCATCGAAGATCCCCGTCATATCGAAATTCAAATAGTTGGTGATCAGTATGGGAACTATTGCCATCTATCTGAACGCGACTGTTCTATTCAAAGGCGACATCAGAAGTTGATGGAAGAAACGCCATCGCCATTTATGACAGACGAATTGCGTGATAGAATGGGCGAAGCGGCTGTGAAAGCAGCGGCTGCGGTGAATTATGAAGGTGCTGGAACCGTTGAGTTCCTTGTTGACAAGAATCGCGATTTCTACTTCATGGAAATGAACACGCGTATTCAAGTGGAACACCCGATCACCGAAGAAGTAATCAGCTACGATCTTATTTGGGAGCAGATAAAAGTAGCTGCAGGCATTCCTGTTTCAGGAAATCATTACTTCCCAAAGATGCATGCCATTGAGTGCAGAATAAACGCAGAAGATCCACACAACAACTTCAGACCGAGCCCTGGGTGCATTACAACCTTGCACACACCTGGCGGCCACGGGGTTCGCATCGACTCGCACATTTATGCCGGCTATTGCATTCCACCGAATTACGATTCGATGGTAGGCAAACTGATAACTGTTGCTCAAACACGCGAAGAGGCCATTGCTAAAATGCGCAGAGCTTTGGACGAATATGTTATTGAAGGCATTAAAACAACCATTCCTTTCCATCGTAAACTGATGGACGACCCTGCATTCATTAAAGGAAACTATACCACAAAGTTTATGGAGACGTTTGAGCTCTAAGTAGTTTCCGCTCCAACCAACCATTATAATTTACCCCCGTTAGTGCCGATGCTCGCCCAAGAATTCCGAAGGACTTCTTGTGTGGAACAGAAGACGATCAGTCCCGACAACTCCCGATAGCTATCGGGACGGGAGTGAACCGATCTCTAAAACCGACCGTCACACCCCTAAAACCGCAAACAAAAACGGCCAAGAGGCGTTGTGCCCCTTGACCCTCTACGCCTAAGGCGGATGACCAAATTTCACTCAAAGTCAAATTTCGCATGAAAGGTTTAACTTTGAAGCACAAGCTCTAAACCATGGATATTCAGACAGTAAAGCTTAATCTTCTACAGAAGCTGATGGGTGTTTCCAATGCTGCCTTGCTAGAGAAGATTGAAAAAATGCTCGATAAGGAAATGATCGTTGGTTATACCGTTGACGGCAAACCATTGACAAAGGCGGTCTACGACAATCGTCTGAAAAAGGCGGAAGACCAGATCAAAGCTGGCCGATTCATTACACAAGAAGACCTCGAAAAGGAATCAGAAAATTGGTAATGACACCAAGAATAATCTGGTCTTTGGAAGCCAAAAAAGCACTCAAAGACATTTACGATTATTACAAAGAGAAATCGATACAAGGAGCAAAGAATGTGAAAACCGACCTGCTTCAAGCTCCTCGGACCATTCAATATTCAAAGCAGTATCAGGTCGATGACATCAATCCTAAATATCGTAGGATCGTGGTTCGTGATTTTAAAATTCTTTACACAGAATGAGAAAGTGAGATTCAGATTCTGGACATAATCAGCACACGTCAATCGCCAGACATTCTGAAGGCCAAGTGAGAGATTCTCGTGCCATTCAAGACCCCGTCCAGATAGCTTTGGGGTAAGAATTATTGAGAACAAAAAGAACATTTTGTCAGGTTGAGATTTCGCTGATTTCTGTCTTGATGGACAACCGACCGTCATATAGCTATGACCACGGGTAAAATAAAAGGCCAAGAGGCGCCATGCCCCTTGACCCTCTCCGCCTCAGGCGGATAACCACCCCGAACTATTCAGGCCGTATCTGTATCTTCGCATAAACAACAGAATTGAAGACAACACGTTACTTTGAGGAACAGGTACTTGTCAAACGGACCTATCTGAGCAAAGAAATATGTTCGAAGATAGTTGCCGAGCCACTTAGCAGCGAGATACAGGAAGATGGTAGAATCAGATACTGGGGTTTTGTCAAGGAACTTGAAAAGTATATAAGAGTGGTTGTTCTCGAAGACGGGGAAACCATTCACAACGCATTTATGGACAGAAATTATAGGTCATGAAAATCAATTATCATTCAGAAACGGATTCGCTTTACATTGATTTCAGCGATACGCCAAGCGTAGAGTCGGAAGAAGTGAGAGAAGGTGTTGTGCTCGACTTTGATAAAGACGGCAACATAACAGGGGTCGATATTCAACACGCATCAAAGAAACTCGACCTAAGCTTCATGGAAATGAATGCAGTTCCTATTGGTAAGACTAGGTTGGCTTCCTAGAGTACGCTCCACGTCAAGATCAGCTTTTAGCGCAGCTGGTGCCTGTGCTCATTTCAGCCACAAAACCCAAAAGTCACCTAGCGCACTTCCACGGACTTGAGAGAAAAAGTTGAGAACAAAAACCTACTTTTCTGCCATGTTGGGTTTTCGCCATTTTTCCTCCTCTGAGCACACTGGTTACAGATTCGGCTTCAACGGCATGGAGAAGGATGATGAGGTCAAGGGGAATGGAAACAGCCTCGACTTCGGGGCGAGGATCTATGATCCGAGGATTGGAAGGTGGTTAAGTACTGATCCGCTACAGGCTAAATATCCAAGCTTAAGCCCGTATAATATTTCCTTTAATAACCCGATACAGTACATGGATCCTGATGGTCGAGACCCAAGGGAGGGTAATGACGTATTAACTGTAAATTTTGGGCGGTGCTACATTATAAAAATTGACGATGATAGCCCAACCTTTAATGTGTCTGACAGACCACTTGCCAGTAGGGCTGCGAATTTTCAGGACTGGGGGCTAGGAGCGAGTTTCAGCCCTCTTATAAGAGCCCCACAAGTACTGCAGCAAGTTTACGATGCTCTGGAACATTATGCTAATGCGGAGGAAGTGGTTACAGGAATTTTCAGCACAACAGAAAACGAACATTTGAGAGCGTGGCAGGAAGCAGCCAAGTCTCCTACAGGATACGAGTATATTGAAATCAATCCTGAAGACGGTACAAGCACAACTAGACGTGTTATTGACGCAGGAAAAGAAAACGGTCTAAACGTAAAAGGGTATGAAAATTTTGTGAGCGAAAAGCATGTTTACAAAAACGGTAAAGAAGTTCAGGCTACCTTTTATTCGCTTTACGAGAATAAAGATGCTGATGGAAACTCATTTATGGAGATTAAGAAAATGACCCTCAACTATCAATACGATCAAGAAGGAAATTATTCCCGATCTACAATGGATGTCTCAACCGAGAGAGCAATACCAAATCAGAAGAAGCCAGCTAACTATGACACTCATCAGCCAGGAGATTTCGAATAAAGTCTTTCGAAGCATTTCTATACATAAGCTTCTTGCGCTAATCGTATGTTTAGCATTTCACGGCTGCCAAGGTCAAACCACAAAGCTGGAAACGGAGAATTCTTTAGAGCAAAAAATTTGGGAAGAATTTGTGAGCCTTCCAGCGACTGATGAGGTGAACTTAGATATCGACACGTTGCTTTCGGAGAATGTTAAGCGTCAAATAGCTGAGACCATTGAGCAACAACGATATTTCCAAATAAGTATTCAACTCCAAGACTCAGTAATCGTTGAGGCCACCGCACGATATAGGCCAAACGACATGAGCAAGGAGGTTTGTGAAGAAATAGGTTCCAGCTTAATAGGACACAGACCCACCTACGAGTTCATCGATAATTATGAATATGGGAGCTACGATTTCGTAATTGACAAAAAAAGGTACGAGTAAAGCTCCGCTGGCGCGTTTAGCCTTTCGCGTAACGCGTGCCTGTGGCAAGTTCAGCCACAAAACCCAAAATACCCCCCGCCCGGCTAAGTGTTCCATTGGCACGCGCAAGAATTCCGAAGGACTTCTTGTGTGGAACATAACTCGATCAGTTTCCGAACTGATCTTCAGGACAAAACCCACTGTACACCTAGCGCACTTCCACGGACTTGAGAGAAAAACCTGAGAACAAAAACCTACTTTTCTGCCATGTTGGGATTTCTCCGTTTTTCCTCCTCTGAGCACGCTGGATACAGATTCGGCTTCAACGGTAAGGAAGCGGATGCTGAAGTATCTGGAAGTGGGAACAGTTATGACTACGGGTTCAGGATATACAACCCGCGAGTTGGAAGATTCTTGAGCGTTGATCCGCTCACCAAGACCTTCCCGATGTTAACCCCATACCAATTTGCGAGTAACACGCCTATTATGGCAATTGATCTCGATGGATTGGAGGCAAAAATTGTTATACGACAACAACAAGATGATGGCACCTACGGCAATGTCACTTTGTCGCGAACAGATTATACTCAGACGGCTTGGCAATCAATGCAAAACGCATACATGGCAATCGCTCAGGACGCAACATGGGGCTCCGAAAAAGGTCGAGACAGTTATCTTGCCAATCCCGTATTCAAAAAGAATGACGGAGGTTACAGACCACCGGTAAATGGGATACTTAACCTTACATTTCAAAACGATGGTTCTATCAATGCAAGCTATTCTGATAGGGGAGAAAAAGTTGGAGGATACAAGGCACCTTTAACACAAGGAGAAGCCAAGGATCTTATATTGACCACATTCAAAGATGATATGGCTCCAGATATAAGAGAAAGTGCAAGAGACATCTCAACAGGTGCCGCAATGTTACAAGGTGCTGCGTTTACCGCAACTGTTTCAAGTGGAGGAGCGTCTTCAGAGGTTTCAGTACCAATGGCAGCTGCCGCTGAAGCCGTTGGTACGACAGCGGATTTTGTTTCTTTCTTTATGAGTTTGATTATTGATGATGGGCAAGCTGGTCACGATGCCATGAACTTGGCACTCCCTGCAATGTCCAATAGACTTGTTAATAAAGCCGTTAACCAAACGGGGTTTAAGGGTAACACAAAGGAAGCAGTAAACGCGGGTGCTAAGTTTATCGAGTCTGGGGCTAATGAGGTTATTGATAGGTCTACCGAATAGACCATATGGTAAATGTTTGAACGAAATGGAATTATGGGAAATAGTACTGTTTTTTGTCGCAGCGTATTCTGCGTATGACGTTAAGAACAGCTACAAAGGGATTAAGGGCAAGCCGTTTGGACATGAATATCTTTCATTTAGCTTATTTGTCTCGCAGGTAGGAGCAATTGCTGGTGCTATTATTTTACTTCTTTCTAAGTTGTTCTAACGTACATGCTCTCAGTTTCTCTGCTGTGCGTTTGAAAGTCAAACCTTCATACCTCTACGACCGCAAACTAAAAGGGTCAAGAAGGACTAACCCCTTTGACCCTCTACATCTATGACCCCCCGCCCGGCTAAGTGTTCCATTGGCCCGCGCAAGAATTCCGAAGGACTTCTTGTGTGGAACCAAACACGATCAGTTTCCGAACTGATCTTCAGCACAAAACCCATAAGTCACCTAGCGCACTTCCACGGGCAAGAGATAAAAACCTGAGAACAAAAAGAACGTTTTTGTCAGGTTGAGATTTCGCTGATTTCTGGCTTGACGGACAACCGACCATCATATAGCTATGACCGCGGGTAAAATAAAAAGGCCAAGATACGCTAACCCCCTTGACCCTCTCCGCCTCAGGCGGATGACCGCCCTGCTTACTCAGGCCGCACCCTGAGGTCTACTGCGGCAGCGGTCTCGCACAGAGATTCACCAAACCGATGAATGACGTATCTTTGAGAGTATGAAAGTCACGCTCGATATTGATACCAGCAGTCTGGACGCCATTGCCCTACTGAACTACATCCGCTCTTTGAAGTATGTGAACATTCTGGAAGAAGGGACGGAAGAGCTGACCGTGGTACAGAAAGCTGCTATTGACAAAGGCTTGAAAAGCCTGGAAAAAGGTGCTTTGAGCCATGATGAGGCCATGAACTCCGCCCGTTCTCGCTTCCCACATCTCTTCGAAAAACGGGCATGATCGTTTGGTCGCCTAAGGCCTCTGAAGACTATGAGGAGAATATCGACTTCCTCCTACACCGTTGGACGGAGAAAGAAGCGCTTCATTTCATTGAAGTGACGGACTCCGTTCTGAAGATCATTGATCAAGCACCCGCTACTTTCCGTTCCACCGGCTATAAAGACATTCGAGCAGTTGTCATCGTTTCGCAGATAACCCTATATTATCACCCATTGAAAAATGGTGACGTGGCGCTTATCCGATTTTGGAACAACCATCAGGATCCGTCAAAACTCAAAATCGGTTGATGTTTACAAAAGTCGAAACGTGTACGATAGTTGGTTCGTTTTCCGCCACTGTACACTGAGCGCACTTCCACGGACTTGAGAAATTCGTTAAGCACAAAAAAGAACGTTTTTGCCATGTTGGGTTTTCGCCATTTATCCACCGATTGCGCACGCTTGCAACACGCGCCTTGCCACAGGCCACATGGCACCGTGCAATCCTAGCAAATAACCTTACGGATATCACTTGTAAGCCTACAAGTACCTGCCCTATGGCTAACTCCACTGCTTGTAAGACTGCAATTGGTACACTTACACGTAGGTGTATGCCTTGCAGCAATACAAATTAAGTACCCACATGTAGGTCTATCGGTTGTAGCCTTACAACTGGCTCACAGAACGTTATCTGTATGAGTTGTAAGCTTACAATTGATACAGATAAGCGTAGGTCTGATGGTTGCATGCTTACAACCGATATCCGTAGATCTAGGTTGGTCTTTCTGCACCTTACAATTGATATGAATATGAATTGAGCGCTCTTACCGCAAGCGCTGTATGCCAATGGCAGCAAGGGATACAGCGATTTTGTTAAAATTTATCAATGCATATAATACGAGGGGCTGTTGCGCGGTTATCAGTTTATATACACCATTTATGTTTAACCTAAAAACTTCAAGATCATGGAATGGCATTATTCGAACAACCAGTTTGACAACGCAACCAAGAACAGCAACTTGCAGATGGTTATCGTTACCAACGACCACAACGCCAAGTTGATAGAACAACAGGCCGACCCCGACATTCTGAACCTGCTTACCCGCACCACCCCCGTGCACGAGGATTTTCTTAAGAGGTACAATGATGCTAAAAGTGCCATTGCTTTCCGTAAATCGGGCACGCAGGCCGTTACCGATAAATTGGGGCTATTGCGTAGCACTTCGCTACGTAAGTGGGATGCTCAGGTGCAGGTTAACTACTTGAGTGGCAGTGTAGAATACACAGCCGTTTTTCCGAATGGGCTTACAGCTTTTCATACCAGCACCATAGACCAAACAGTGGTCATGCTGAAGGGTTTGGCCGACCGAATGGGCAGCTTTGCCCCACTGTCCGCGGTAGCCGCAGAGGTAAACACGTTCTACACCGAACTGAAGGACCTACGGGATGCGCAGCAGGGCAAGGAACAATTGGTTGGACAAACGGCTACATTGCTTGAAGAGTCTCGTAAAAAACTGGCCGCCATGATGTACGGTAACCTGGGCCTGTTAATGGACAAGTATGCTACTGCACCAGACAATATTGCCAACTTTTGGGAAGTACAATTGCTGCAGCGTGGAGCCACTAAGGGCAAGGATGAACCCGAGCCCGAAGAATTCAGCGGCACGGTGGCGGCCAATTCTACCGTAAATATTACTTCTAATATTGCGGCCGATTCTACGGTGATTCTCTCCAATACAGGGTCGGTAACATTGGTATTCTGTACAGCTGCAGATGGCACGATAGCATGTGGTGTAGAGGGGCTGTCTCTTGCCCCCGGGCAAGTTTTACAGGCCAGCGGGGCAGAACTGAACGGTGGTGGCTCCTTTTTAAATGTTACCAATAACGACCCTGCCACTGAGGGTGCTTACAACATAGAGATTCAGTTGGTCCAGTAAGCTTCTTTGGCCATAAAAGGCATGTTACTTGGTCTTTGTGGCCAATTTCCGCTCCAACCAACCATTATAATTCACCAACTCGGCATCTTCACCACGTGGAGATGTCGTTTTTGTAAACAGCTTAATGCGATCTTTCATCTCCTCACTTCGTAGCGACATTCCTTTTAGGAACATATCAGAAATAAGGTTGAGCAGCATGGCCTCACGTACGTTTTCCTGGTTATCCAACTGTTCTTTAAAGTCTTTACGGATCTGTTTCATGCGGTAATCCAAGAAATCGGTATCGCCCAATTCCAAACGGATAAGGACCTCCAAAATGGCAATACGGAATTTGAGCGGAACGGCTGTATTCTCGAATCTTTCATGCAGATACAGTTGATTCAACCGTTTGATGGACTCTCGGTGGTTTCCCATATCAAAATGGAAAATGGCCAAGTTCAGATACACAAAAACGATATAGAAAGGCGTTTTCTTCAGTTTCTCGTTGTGTTCCAATGCTTCGAGTGTGGCAACGGCCTTTTCCATATCAACCTTGGAATAATTGATAACCAACGAATTGTAGTAGAAGAACAGGAACCGGTCGTAATGCAACCCGTCAAACTCCTCCATTCCCGCTTTCAGTTTTTCAGCCCAAACCAGCGATTCTTCCGTTTTATTGTTCTTGAAAAGTGCATTCACCATGTAGGTGAGCATCTGCAATTTGGTCTGATGATTAGACTTATTGAACAGTTTTTCACGCTCAAAATCGCCATAGGTCACTCGCAAGTAGTCTTCTAGATTAGGGTAATCGTGTTGCTGCAACAGGATCTGGCTTACGGCCTGATAGATCTTGAATCGCAACGCAGAGCTTCCCTTCAGTTCTTTGCTATCCGTCAATCGTTGAACCGTTTCCTGAAGCATGTCCACCACCGGATTATCGACCGGAGAGAAATTCTGAGTGATCTTCAGCTTGTACTTCACTGTGGCCAGAATATCATCTATTTGACGGATGGACTTTAGTCTGGCCTCATTTTCCTGACGCTTGAGAATGTAAGTTTCTGGGTTGATGTTGAGCATTTCCTGCGACAATCTGATGTACTCCGTGTAAATAAGGTCGAGCAACTCTAGATTCTCAAGAGCAAGTGCGCGTTTTTCTGCCTTTCCTAAAAAATGCTCGGCCAAAGAGAATAGGTTCTTAGCCATGTAATGCCTGGCCAGATTGTACAGGTTGATGGCCTGCGTCACATCCTCATCCTCAAAATGCTGCACCATCAAACTCTTACTCACATCGGATTTCAACCGATTCTTTAACCTGTAATAGGGATTCTTATTTCCATCAGGATAAAGTTTGGTACAAGCAGCATCCTCATTGAACTGTTCGCGTTCTTTCCTTATCAGGTCAAAGAGTTCAATGTCTTTACGGGGCTGATTGCTGGCTATACGAGAGGAATAAACCTTGTAAAATCGGATCTCTTCCTTATTGAGTCCTAGAATCATTTGATTGAGAGTGTCCATTTGAGCGCGTAAGAAATATTGAAATTATGAAACGATATGTATAATCATCCAATTACATTTGAGTAAATGATGCTACAGATGAAGGTTATTCAAAAATTCTTGCTTGCATTCCTGATCGGATACGTGGGTATCGTTAAGACACAAGCGCAGACCTACGAGTTGCAAATTGACAGCTTGGTTGGTATACCGGATACGATTTACGATGGGCAAACAGTCATATTTTTCATGACCGTTTCTATGAACACACCGTTATTCTACCAAGGTGATATGTTCATTGAACTGGAATACGGTGGCAATTTGTATCAAGTAGATTCAACGGTAGCTGCAAACCAATTCATCGGTCCGAATTCACCAAATACAATTCAAGCGTTTCATCGTTTTTCAACAGAAAACGACCTTCAGATAGGCGATAATGTGGTGGTGGTGTGGCCACGTATTGGAGACGGTGAGAATCCGATCCAGACGGTTCTGAACCCGATAACTACAACAATAACATTGGCAGAGCCAGCAGGCATTGAACAGCATACGAATTCGCGCGTATTCAAGCCTTTTATCCGTCCAAACCCAGCAATTGACCACATTCAATTCGGTCTGCACGAAAACACGAATGTGGAGCAGTCAATTCTATACGATATGACAGGGAAGATTCTCAGCAGATCGGGAACAGAGAAACGTTTAGATGTATCTGGTCTTCCAGCCGGAATCTCTTTTTTAGATGTAATAACACGTGACGGAACCGTCTATTCTGACAAGTTGCTGATTACACACTGACTTCGATTTCCGATCGGTTAACTTTGCGCCAAACTTTGGCAATGAGTTATCGCAAATACTGCAACAGCCTTACAGAATACAAGCGCTTCCGAACCAGAGAAGTACGTGTTGGAAACATTGGGATAGGTGGTGATAACCCTATTCGAGTGCAATCCATGACCACTACCGATACCATGGATACCGAAGCCACGGTGGCGCAAAGTATCCGAATGATACAGGCCGGTTGCGAACTGATACGCATCACGGCTCCAAGCATAAAAGAAGCTGAGAATCTGGCCAATATAAAAGCCGAACTAAAAAGGCGCGGATACGATATTCCGATATGCGCAGATATTCACTTTACGCCCAATGCTGCAGAAATAGCGGCAACCATTGTGGAAAAGGTGCGGGTGAATCCGGGTAATTACGCAGACAGAAAAAAGTTTGAAACCATTGATTATACCGATGAATCGTACACAGCAGAGCTGAAGCGTATTCGCGAAAGGTTCATTCCATTGGTGGAAATCTGTAAGAAGCACGGTACTGCAATGCGCATCGGCACCAATCACGGTTCGCTTTCTGATCGGATTCTGAGTAGATACGGAGACACACCCCTTGGAATGGTGGAATCGGCCATGGAGTTCCTTCGAATTTGCCGTGATCTCGATTTCCACGACATCGTTCTATCCATGAAAGCGAGTAATACGCAAGTAATGGTTCAAGCATACCGATTACTGGTAGCAACCATGCTTGAGAACGATATGAACTATCCGCTACACTTGGGCGTAACAGAAGCCGGAGAAGGTGAGGATGGTAGGATCAAATCGGCCGTTGGTATTGGAACTCTTTTGGAGGATGGTTTAGGTGATACGGTTAGGGTTTCTCTTACAGAAGAACCAGAATTCGAAATCCCAGTAGCTCAGGAGCTTGTGGCTCGGTACACGAAGCGTACACAGCTTCAGAAGCCCATTCCGGCTTTCAACGGCTCCTACCCTATAGATCCGTTTCAATTCTTTAAAAGAGGAACCAATACAGTGGTGAATATTGGCGGAGAAAATGTTCCGCGCGTTGTTGCCGACCTTTCTGACAAGGAAGTTGTTACTCCTGCTAATCTTTTTGCTTTCGGATACAACTATTCGGTAGAATTAGACAAATGGAACATAACCGACCTTGCTTGCGATTACCTCTTTATTGGAGACAAACAGTTGGAATTTGAAATTCCAGGTACGTTGGGAATCATCCAAAACCTTAACTGTTGGAACGCTGAGCGAGAACGTCACTATCCATTATTCACGGCTGCCGAATTTCTTCTATCGGACACGGTTTCCGACTCATTGAACTTTATCAGCGTTCGTATTAACGACCTTAATGAGGCGCTGATCAACCGAATTTCTAATGGAGAAAACACTGTTCTGGTATTGGAAAGTTCCAATGCACATGCGCTGTCAGAACTACGAAGGGCCATTTGTATTCTTACAGAGAACAATAGTTCCATTCCGGTAATTGTGAGACGGAACTATGACCTCGATGAGAACGCCTTTCAACTTTACGCTTCTACAGATGTAGGAGGACTTCTGGTTGATGGTTTGAGTGATGGTTGCTGGATAACAGACCCTAACGTTCCGAATAAGGTATTGAATAGCACGTCTTTCGGGATTTTGCAAGCCGCCAGAGCCAGAACATCAAAAACAGAATACATCTCCTGCCCTAGTTGTGGCAGAACCTTATTCGACCTTCAGGAAACTACCGCCAAGATCCGTAACCGAACTGACCATTTGAAAGGTGTAAAGATCGGGATCATGGGATGCATTGTAAATGGACCAGGTGAAATGGCAGATGCAGACTACGGATATGTTGGTACCGGAAAGGGTAAAATAACGCTTTACAAAGGGCAGGAAGTCGTTAGAAGGAATCTTCCTTCAGAAGAGGCGCTTGAAGCGTTAGAAGAGCTTATAAAAGAGCACGGTGATTGGGTAGAGCGGCCGCAGATCGCGGAATAAAAAACCCGAACAATTCAAATTGTTCGGGTTTCACTTTATCGCCTTGTGTAGCTTATTCTTCCTCTTTCCACTTCTCTCCAGAAACAGACTCCCACTTTAGTTTCATTTCAGCAAGACGGGCTTTCTCCGCTTCATAATCCATTTTCGGATTGTCCTTATTGGCTTCCACTTTAATGGTGTACTTCTCAATTCGAGCCTTAATAGCATCCGCTTCTTTCTGAATATTCTCAGCAGAGCGCTTTTCTGTGCTTTGAGTAGTTGTCTGAGCTTTATCCTGAGCAACTACGTTCAACGTACCAAATGCAAATAATGCAGCAAGAATAAATGTTGTCTTTTTCATGTTCTAAATTATTACGGTTTAAAAATAAACATAAAAAAAGAGCCGCGCCCTAAGGACACGGCTCTCATTTTCACATCATCAATTATCAGTGAATCTGAATCTTACGAGTAACCAACCCTTCTAGAGTTGCAACCTGTAGGAAGTAAGTTCCACTTGCTACGTCAAGGTTAAGATCCTTACGGAAGCTGTTGTTCAATGTAACTCCTTCGTTGTAAACCTGACGGCCTGCAACATCTAGAACCACGATCTGAACGTCTGCTTCAACACCAGCTACCTCAACCACAAACTGACCGTTTGATGGGTTAGGGTATACTTCCATTCCTCTCTCAACTGCCTCGGCAATTGTTGTTGGGATGTCTGTGACCTGGATGGCTTCACAGTACTCCGAAGTACATCCATTCTCATCAGTAACAGTTAAACAAACAGTATAAGGACCATCCAATGCATAAACATTTGTCGGGTCTGCAATATCAGCAGTGTTTCCATCACCGAAATCCCAAGCCCACTCTACGATAGTGCTTGATGTAGTACTAGCATCTGTAAACGCTACAGAAAGACCAGTAGCAGCATACGTGAAGCCTGCATCTACAGTCGTTTCTGTCAAGGTAACCGTTGCATCACCTTCTTCGCCATCATAACCATCAACCTGAACAAAGTATGTTTCTCCCGGTGTCAATCCGCAAAGAACAACCTCACTGGTCAATGTTGATCCAAGAGCATCTGGGTTATCATCGTTTGCACCTTCAAGAACTGCTGTTCCTGAAACTAGATCCTGACAGCTGACCGCAGAATAAACTGCCAATTGTGTATCAAAATCAGAACCATCTGTAGATACGATCACATTACCAGAAGCTGGAGCTACAAATGAGAACCAGATCGTGTTTTCAAGTGTAAGCGAGAAGCTACACCATCCGTCTTGAGATTGACAAGAACCGCTTACGCCTGTTCCTCCACCTGGAATAACCTCTGTACCACCTTCAACTGTTGCACCAACATTGGTGAACGGTCCGTTTGCTCCAAGAGCAAGTGGCTCAGCAGAACATGCATCATCATTCGATGGCGCTGGAGGTGGAGGCGTACATGTGATTGACAGATCGAATGTTCCTTCGTTTCCTCCTGGGCCTACGTCTGAACCGAAGTAGTCACCCACATAGATGTAGTAGTCTGTACCGACCTCCGTATCAAACGTCACCTGTGAGGTGTTACCTGTACAGTTGGTGAAGTCATCATCGTTGTTGGCCAAGTAAGTAAGGTTACCGCAGCTTCCGGTTGCAATTACGATCTCTGTATCGAAATCGGCTGCATCGCAAGTTGAAGCGGTTACCTCATCGCCTGTTCCTGCCAGCACGTACCATACACCCTCTGACACATAAGCGGTTCCGAATGGTGCATCGTCTGCTGTTGACCCAACCGTAGTTCCTGAAGTTGTGCTACCACAAGTTACGGCTATTGCCCCAGAACACAGGTCATTTGCTGGTCCGCAAAGCTCAACCGTAATCGGAGCTCCAGCAGCATCAAGATTTGCACAGATGCTTCCACCTCCTTGTACAAGAGAAGGAAGGACATCCAACGCACTGGTAGTACCCAATACAACACCACTCAAATCAAGTGTGGCAGGATTGTAAACCAACGTGTGGATGATGTAATCACCTTCAGCAGTAACTGTGAAATCTGGTGTTGCTGCTACTTGCTCAATAATCAAACCTGGGTTTGATGTAAGAACATATAGAACAGAATAACCAGCAGGAACTACCGGAGCAGCATTCTCTGTTGCAGAAATATCAGCAGAACCAGCATCTAGACAAACTGGGCTTGCATCTGCAGTAAGCGTTCCTGCATCAGGTGCTTCTACAGTGACAAGTCCTGTTCCTGCTACATCAAGAGATGCACAGATCGCGCCTGAACCGATTAATCCAGCAACTCCTACTCCTGTGGTCTCTCCAAGGATAGTTGCGCCATCTGCCGGATTGAATACCAATGTATGGATGATGTAGTTACCGCCTGCTGTAACATCAAACGATGCAACTGCGGCCGGTGGTAGAACAACATCCAGGATATCCAAGTTCGGTGAATCGCCATCTGTCAATACATAGGCAATCTCGTATCCTGCTGGTACAGTTGGAGCAGTTCCTACTGTGGCAGAAATTGTTGCAGTTCCTCCAGTTAAACATACTGGGGTGGCATCGGCTGTTAGCGTTCCTGCATCAACAGTTGGGCAAGCACACGTAACAGAAAGCTCAAACTCACCAAACGGCACAGATGCAAACTCATCATCGAAATTACTTACGTAAATGTTATAAGTAACACCCGGCTCTCCGTAGAAGGTAACCGTAGATTGTAACCCACATTCATCATCGTTAGCAATAAGACAGGTTTGATTGGCACAATCTCCTGTGGTTACAACTAATTCAGTATCGAAGTTTGTACCTGCACCACATGTAGAAACAGTTACATCTTCTCCAGTTCCAACAAACGAATACCACACTCCGTTTCCGGCATTAAGCTCTGCGCAGTTTTCGTCAACACTTACAGTAGAGTTGTAGTTGTTTCCGAAAACAACATCTCCACAAGCAATTGGAAGAGCATCTGCACACAAATCGTTTGCTGGTGTTGCACAAGTAATGGTAAGGTCGAAATCGCCAGTTGCGGAAGAGAATCCTGTAACCCAAATTGAGTACGTTGTGCCTAAAGTACTTGTCCAAGTAAGTTCAGACTGAAGACCACAAGCATCATCATTACCACCAACACAAGTAAGTGAGCCACAAGCACCTTCATAAACAAATAACTTGGTATCGTAGCTGGATCCGCAAAGGCTAGCGGTAATATCCAGTCCTGTTCCTACTACTGTGTACCAAACACCAGGTGCTGTTGCACTGGTTGTTCCACAGAAAACTCCAGAAACCTCAGAATCTGCTGTTGCAAAAGAAGTTGATCCGGAAACTACGTCTCCACAAGCAAGGGCAATTGCATTTGCGCAATCATCGTTTGTAGGTGCTTCGCATGCAGAAGAAGTAATAGACAATTCGAAAGAACCACCCCCATTAAATAAATCACCAGCATTGATGTAGTAAGTAGTTCCAATCGTTGTTGCAAATCCAGAGATAAGTGAATTTAGACCATTCGCGTCATCATTAAAATCTTCGCAAGTTGCGAGTGGAGTACAAGATGTGGTAATAGCTAAAACAGGGTCGAGATCCGAAGAAGTCATCGAAATATCATAAGCAGTACCATCACCTACAAATGAGTACCAAAGGCCATTAATTGAAGTATTGTAGTTGGCAAAGCAATCAGATTGACCAGCATCGGTAGCTGCAGAAGTTGCACCGGTTACTACGTCTCCACAAGCAAGAGCAATTGCTCCACCACAAACATCGTTGGCAGGTGCAGCGCAGGTAACATTCAACTCGTAATTTCCTGTTCCAGAGCTAAAACCATGTACCAAAATGTAATAGGTAGTACCCGGAATAGAAGAGAAAGTCACTTCACCATCAGCGGTTCCACAACCATCATCAACACCTGTTACACACGTAAAACTTCCACAAGATCCTGTGTAAACAGAAAGCTTACTATCGTAGTCTGTGTTAGCGCACAGGCTGGCGGTAACTTCAGAGCCGTCTCCAGCAAATGAGTACCAAACGCCTGGGGCTGTGTTAGTAGTAACACACGTTCCGGCATTATCAACAGTAGCATTAACAGTAGAACCTGTTGCGGTACCACCGCATGCAATAGGAGTTGCATTTGCGCAATCATCGTTTGCAGGTGGGGTACAAGCAGAAGAAGAAAGTGCTAAATCAAACAGCATTTCATTAAAGAAATTATCTAAAACATAGACGTAGTAAGTTGCGCCAATAGTAGTAGCCGTGACTGTGGCAGAAACAGAACCAGTTCCGACTTCTAAAACATCACAAGCGCCACCGCAACTTGAAGTTACCACAATGACTGGATCAAAACCAGGAGCAGTTACATCGATAATATAATCAGTGCCATCTCCAACAAATGAATACCAAACACCAGGAGACGCTCCAGTTAAACACGTTGGCTGGCCTGTAGCATCTGCGTTAACCGTAGTACCAGAAACCGCATCACCACAGCTTAATGCTTGTGCATCAGCACAAAGATTATTTGCTGGTGGAGGGCAAGTAACGTTCAACTCGAAGTTACCTGTACCAGAGCTAAAGCCATGCACTAAAATGTAGTATGTAGTAGCATCAACTGAGGTGAACGACACTTCAGATTGTGCACCACACGCATCATCGTTTCCTGTGACACAAACGAATGCACCACAAGAACCTGTGTAAACAGATAGTTTAGAGTCGTAATTCGTTCCAGTACACAAGCTTGCTGTTACATTACCACCGTTTCCTACAAATGTGTACCAAACACCAGGTGCAGTATTAGATGTAGTACAAGTTCCAGCATTATCAAGGGTTGCACCAACTGTTGTGCCTGTAGCAGTTCCGCCACACGCAATTGCAATTGCATTGGCGCAATCATCGTTTGCTGGCCCTCCTCCACCTGGTGCTGGCTGTGCTGTTACAGACCCTACTGCGGACAGACAGACAATTGCCATCCCAAGAGCCCACGTTTTTGTTTTTGAATATAATGTTTTCATTTTTCTCTTTTAGTAGGTTTTACTTGTTGTTTAAGCCTGAGTTCAATTGCTTGTACTCCTTTGGGTTGGCTTTAATCCAAGCAGCTTTTTCTGCTTCAGAAGAAAAACGCTCTGCAGTTGGAAGAACTTTAGTTACTCTAGGAGCAATTTCCAACTTACGGCTTTCCTCTAGCATAGCTTTGTGCTCTGCAGGATGGCTATTTACCCATGCACGGTACTCTTCCAGAGAGTTCCATTGTAATTTTTCACCAGTCATCTCGCGATAAGCTTCTGGGTTTGCTTCAGTCCAAGCTTGCTTCTCTGCATCAGATGCAAAACGCTCAGCTTTTACAGTGCTATGTGTTGCTTTGGCCGTAGTAGGCTTTTGGTTTGCCTTCATTGCCTCATACTCAGCAGGGTTAGCTTTGATCCAAGCTCGCTTTTCTTCAATTGAGTTGAATTGCTTTGACTCAGTGGAGTTAGCTTTGATCCACGCTTGCTTTTCTGCTTCGTTTGCAAAACGCTCGTTACTCCTAACATTAGGATCCTGGCGCTTTACTTCTTGTTTCTGATTCAATTCCGGATGCGCTTTAATCCAAGCCGCTTTTTCGGCTTCCGACTTGAAGGTCGGGATACTGTTGCTCTGCGCCATTCCCACATGGTAGGAACCTATTAACAGACCAACAGCCACTAATCGTCTAAGTGTTTTCATGTTGATTGTAGATTAATTTAAGGTTTGATTTTTATTCAGTCGTAAGTGGCACAAGGTAAGCATTTCACATAAGTACACAACATAATTCGCATTGAGAGTTGTCAGCGGCTCATTCGTTTCCGAACCAGATTTCGGGAAACCAATGGCCAAACAGGCCGAAAAACGTACAACATAATTAAAAACAGAAAGCCCTGCCAAATGGCAGGGCTTTCATAATTAGTTATACTATCTCATGAGATTTATCTCACCTCCAATTTTTGGATGAGATTGTGCTTGTCTGAAGCTACATTCAAAATGTAAGATCCAGCACTAAGGTTCAGGTCAAGCCCTTTTCTGAAATCGTTGGTAAGAACCACCGCTTCTGAATAGACCACCTTACCTACCATATCGGTAACCGTAAGCTGAGCAGCGCCTTCGGCACCGTTCATCTCTACTGTAAAAGTTCCGTTAGATGGGTTTGGATAAACCATAACTGAAGCATCGCTCAAGGTACCATCTTCAATTCCAGTGATTGGGTCACAGGTCAAAGTCAGGTCAAAATCGATTGTTGCTGGAGCACCTGATGCTGCGGTTACAAATACGTAATAGGTTACACCTACTGTAGTGGTAAACTCGTAAAACACGCTTGCAGCAGACCCACAGGCCGGGTCTGCGATTGCTACACTACCTTGACCTTCACACGTTAATTGAGCACACGTGGGGCCAGAATAAACAGCAAACCATGGCTGTTCTGCCGAGCCAGCGGTGGTTGGTCCGCAAGTAGAAATCTTTACACCGCCTCCGGTGCCCGTGAAAGTGTACCAAACTCCTAGGTCGGTTGCCAATGCGTCACATGAGTTAGGGCTACCAGCAGCTGTAGCACCAACCGTTGTTCCAACCGTAGACACATCACATTGAAGTGGCTCGGCATTAACACAAAGGTCATTTGCAGGAGCAGCACAATAAGTAATGGTTACATCATAATCGTTGGCTCCAGAACCACATGGGTAACCTTCAAAACCTGTAGGTACAAGGGCAAAAATGTACGTTCCAGGTGCGGCTGAATAAGTCAAACTTCCAGTACCACAGGCCGTGCTTGTTGCTTCTCCCAGCAGCGTAAAGTCCGTACAGTTATCAATAAGAACTGCATTGATCGGCATAGCTCCGCTGTAGTCAACCACAATGTTCGTGTTCTCCGTGACAACTAACTCAAACCAATCAGTATCACGGTTTCCTCCATTAGCCCAAAGTGTTCCAGAAATGGATTGTCCGCATGTAATAGGCTCATACGTTTCCGGACTTGGGTCGTTGTTACAACCACCGTTAAGATCAGTTCCACAGGCCTCAGACTCTGCCGGATTGCCTTGAGACGCGTAAGTACAAGGACACTGAAGGCTGAAGGTCTGAGTTTGCTGATCAATGAATTCAGCATCCACAAGAATGTAGTATTGGGTGCCTGCAGTCAGATTCAATCCACCATAATTCCCTGCTTCTATAACGTCAGACACGCAAGTCCAACCCAAGGTATCGCAACCAGTGGAAACTGGTTTGTACATGTAGTCGAAGAAGTTGGTCTCTGTTGATGAGGTAACCTCGATAGTATATACACCGGAAACGCTTGGCGTAAAACTGTAAAGTTGCTCTGGACCGAATGTGGTAAAGCCACAGCCGGTTACGAACTCCCAATCAAGTGTTCCAACGCCACCCAACGTTACCGTTTGAGGTGAGTTACATCCTGCAATGGCAATAACATCATCGCATGGGTTATTGTAGCCTCCAACGATTACATTATCAATGGCAAAACCCGAACCCCATACACCAGCATCTGAATGGATGAAACCGATCATCATCTGGTCGTTGAAGCTGTAAGTATTGCCTCCTACTACAATATCGCTCGGAAGAAGGAACCCGTCTTCCGCCCAAACCGCGCTATCATTAATAGGAATATTGAGCCAGTTAGCACCCGCATCATAACTGATGAGCCAGTATGCCTCAGCATCCCATAAGCCATCGTAAAACACATCGAACAAGAACACGGCAGAATCGAAAGTTGAGAGGTCCATTACAGGGCTCATCAACAGGTCTTCCAATCTATTCTGGTCTGCTGCATCGTCATTTGAAATGGCGAACGGACTTCCATCGATAGATGCAGGAACTGTCCAAAATGTAGATGTGTACGGGCCTTGACCAAATACCCAGCCGCCCGATGGGGTTGTGGAAGAAATTCCAGTAGGGAAGGTTTGCTCTGTAGTTTGTGTCCAACCTACCGGAGTGGTGGTAAGGTCGAAATCCTCAAATAGCACAATCCCGAAATTCTGCGCATATGCTGAACCTGAAATGGCCAAGATGGAGGTAAATAGAATTAAAGAGTAGAGTTTTTTCATGGTGAAATGGTTGAATATTCAGTGGTGATGAATTACTGATTGTCTGTTTTGGTTTTGCTGTCTGTTGACTGTGTTTTTTTACGCTCTTCCTTGTAGGCGTTCAATTGTTGCTGGTTCATCATTTGCTCACCAGTTACACGCTTTACATTGGCACTTTTCTTCAGAACTGCCTGCTTTTGCGCCTCTGTAGCAGCAGGAGTAGCCTTTTGCAACGCAGCTTTAGATTCAACTTTTTTGATGGGTGTTGCAGCGGTCTTGTCCTGTGCATTTGCAGCAGCTGTGGAGAAGACAACCAACGCAACCAAGGTTACTAGGTTTTTCATAGGTGTTAAGATTTGGTTAATGTTTGTACAAATCTAGCAATCGTCTGTTTTGCTTTAACATTTGCCAGGATTTTCACAATGGAGAACGAACGTTCTGAGAAAGTGAATCGCAACGCATTTTAACTTTCAAGAACTCGGAAGTAGAAGCCGAGGATATCGGATTTGATGCAGGCAATTCTTCTCTCCTATGATCTACTTGCTTTCCGTTCTTCCAGAAACGGAAACAGACATGTGGTCCAGTGGCCAATCCAGTAGACCCTACATAACCAATAACATCTCCCTGACTCACTCTGACACCAGGCTTTATGCCTTTCGCAATTTTAGACATATGAAGGTACTGCGTTGAATAAACACTATTGTGCTTCATTTTTACGTAGTTGCCATTGTTGGCCTTGTATCGGGCTTCTGTTATTACGCCATCGCCAACCGCTACGATCGGTGTTCCTGTAGGAGCTGCATAATCTGTTCCGAGATGTGCCTTGAAGCGCTTTTGTACAGGATGAAACCGTTTCATCGAGTATCCAGAACTGATTCTGGAGAACTTGACCGGTGCTTTGAGGAACGCTTTCTTGAGGTTGTTGCCTTCTTCATCAAAGTATCCTTTGTCATTCTCCCCTTCAAAATAATAGGCTTTTATGGGTTTGCCGTAACTCGTGAATGTAGATGCCAGGATGCGGTCTACACCTATCGACTTTCCATCTACGTAATTCTCGGTGTACAGCACTTCAAACTCATCTCCTTTCTGAATCCGATAAAAGTCAATGGTCCAGGCATAGATCTCTGACAACTCAATTGCCAGAAGCGGATCTGCATTCACTTTTTTAAGGTCTACGTACAACGATGAATTGACCACACCTTTCACGAATTTGGTGCGTTTTTCAATATCCTTCTGCCCCACATATACGTGCAAACTGTCTTGCAAATTGAAGACAACGTACTCCGTTGCGTTAGGCTCGTAAACGAAGCACATGGCAACACCAGAGGAATCTTTTCTACAGAAGATGGTGTATGGTTTACCGGCTGCGAGTTTCCTCACATCGAATACTTCCCTAGAAGCTTTTGCAATGGCATCGATGGTACTGTAAGGCACACCATATGGAAGTAGTAGGGTTGAAAGGTTTTGGTCGCGCTTGACCTTGTCTTTTATGATGATGAGGGAATCTGTTACAATCCCATACTCCTCATTCCTTTCTTGAACGATTTCCTCCTTTGAGGTCTCTTCTTGTGAACCGCTCGGTCCACAGGCAATAAAACTGAGAATGGATCCCCATAAAATCAACTTCACTAAATCTCTCATCCCGTTGGGTATTCTCTTCGCTATCTTAATAGAGTAACGGTTCCTTGCTCAGAGAAATTATCGCCATTAACACCTTTTAGATTCAGAATATAATAATATGTTCCGGCTGCAGCCTTAGCACCTCCATTTATGGTTCCGTCCCAACCCCATAGATCAACTGGTGGAACGGCCCCATCAAAACTGAATACAGGACGTCCCCATCGGTTATAGATCTTCATGGTGGCTTGGGTCATTGCATAGGTTTCGGGTTGAAAGCGTTCGTTGAATTCATCGCCATTAGGCGTGAAAACATTTGGTAATTCGTATTCAGGAAGTCCTTCTACATATATTGAATAGATAGCCGTATCCATGCATCCGTTTGCATTGGTAACCACAAGGGCTACATCGTACCAGCCACTGTCTGGAAACGTGTAATTCAATTCGCCAAGTGTATTGTAAGCCGTATCGAGAATAACCCAGTAAGCTTCTTCATCCTGACCTAGTTCGGTTGTGAACGTTGCGTCCAAGCTGTTGGATTCGAACGAACCATCTGCTACCGGATTATCAAACACCGTTACGGCCGCGGTGGCTGAATCAACACATCCTGCAGCCGTTGAAACCACAAGTTGAACGTCATACGAACCGGCTTCTTCGTACACTACGGACGCACTGCTGCCGAAATCGGTGGTTCCATTTCCGAGGTCCCAGTCCCAATCGTTCACCGTGCCATTGGCAACCGTTGATTGATCGACAAGGTCCATTTCACCGCCTTGGCAAACATCCGTGGATGTAAAATCTGCAACCGGATTTGGGTTGACCGTTATTTCCAGACTATCGGAAGCATCACAATTCTCAGCGTCTACTATGGTTTGTGTTACCCAATACGTACCTGGTGTTTCGAAGGTAATATCGCCCGGAGTTTGTACCGATGAAACCTGCCCGTTATTGAAGTTCCATTCCCAACTCACCACTTCCCCTAGCGCGCTATAGGAATCATCTTCAAACAGCACAGATTCTCCAGCGCAGATATCGTTGTCATCGGCCGTTAATCCTGGAGTTATCGAAAAACAGAACTCTTGTCTATTGTTCAGCCCTCCAGTTGCAGCTGTAAATCCCCAATAAACCAATGGATCGCCTCCAAAAATGTTGGTGATGATATCGCCAGTATACGTGGTTCTCAGCGAGCCATCCATATAAAAGTTGATGATGGTGGTTGTTGGATCCCAGCTAACGCGCATTACGTGCCACAGACCGTCTTCAATATTGGCGCCACTTACCAATGCAATTTCTGGCCCAGCCAAGTTGTCTGCAGAGTTATGAAAGACAGACCCATTTGCCATGATAGCAACATGATCCTGAACAAGATCGCCCTGCGTTGGTCCATTATCATAGGTATCTATAGACATGGCAAGAGAAGGAGAGATACCCGCATAGCCCATTCCGCCACCAGTGTTGCCCACGTTTGTTCCTATTGGCTGAAGCACAAATGCAATACCATCAGCACCGCCAGGAATGTCTCCAAGATAGACATCGAAGGTATAATCGAAGGCATTTTCTAAGCTGATCTTATCATTGCTCCAAACAAAACCTCCTTGATTATTGATGGCTTCTGTCAATCTATAGCAATTACAAGAAAGCTGTACTGCGTTACCATAAGCTCCTTGCGCCTTAGCCGAATAAGATGCAAGGGATAAAAGCAAAACAATGCCTATCGATATTGATTTTGAAACAGTGGTGGAAAACATTTTCAGAACTGATTAAGGTTTTAGTCGAAAGCGCACACAATCACGCGTGCTCTTCAAAAGACGAAAATAACCTTATCGGTTGCTGAAATCAATTAGAAAGCCTACTTGTTTTGCACAAGGTCATCAACCCATGCTTTACCCCAGTTCTCCTTTTCTTCTGCCGACCACAGTTTTGGAAAGAAAATGCGTTTCATAAAACGTGGCGGCAGATACTTCTGCCAATTGGTTCCGCCAGTAGCTGGAACACCGTCTTCATCTTTAAGCAGGTAACGAGCAGCCGTTTTGTAATGCTGGAGCGGCCAGTTTACATTCACATTAAGGTCAAGTTTCTTCAGTTCGGCAATAAGGCCTTCATCATTCCTTTCGTTTTCCGGTAACGCCAGATACTTAGCCCACAGATTGGTTTGGGAATATCGCAAGGCAAGGCGTATGAGTTGTTCGGAATACTTGTCTTCAAACTGTTTTAGTGTCAGCGTTTTTTTTCCCGTTTCCAGTTCTGTTGCGCCCGTCTTCCAATAAATGAATTGGAACATTTCGCGAATTCCTGCCTCATCCGAACGTGTATCGGCAAACTTATCTCTATGATCCACATGAACCAGATTGTTCAAAGCAGTTGAGCAAATCTCAATCTTACGATATTGAGCACTTTGAAAACCACTGGCCGGCAATAGCGCCATTCTGAAACGGAGAAACTGCTCTTTTTCCATACCATGTTCCATTACACCATAACTGGTGGTAAGCGCATGGAAATAGGCATTGATTCTTCTAACTCTTTCTTTAAAATATCCAGGCTCCATTTGGGTTCTCCAACCTTTGTCTTCGCCATTTGGAAGAACATTGCGACCGTTATTGGCAATCTGCTCATACTCGTGCAAAGCCAATCTGAAATACAACTCGGTTATCTGATGATAAATGATAAAAATGAGTTCATCAGGAAAATCTGTCCGTGGTTTTTGAAGCGTCATCAACGTATCTACGCCTGTATATTCCCAATACGGCAGATAGTTGGAAAGCAGTAATCCATCCAAATAGGAGTTCATGTCTTGCCCCATGTTCTCGTACTTGCTGCGTAATTTTTCTAGTTGATCCTGTAAGAGCTGATTATCCATCTATTTGATTTATCGAGTCCGAAAATAGGCAAATCGAACCCCCGAATAATGATCATGGTCATGAACTCTGGCTGCTACGAATGGTTAATTTGGCAACCAGATTTGTTGTAATGGAGAAGAAGCAGATAATAATAGGTGCTGGATTGGTGGGTTCGCTACACGCTGTGTACCTAGCAAAACGGGGGGTAAAAGTGGAGGTTTACGAACGTAGACCCGATATGCGTGCAATCGACATCAGTGCAGGACGTTCCATCAACTTGGCCATTTCTCACCGAGGTTTGAAAGCCCTTGACCGTGTTGGATTGAAAGAAAAAGTGCTGGAAATGGTTATTCCAATGCCAGGACGAATGATCCACGATGTGGAAGGCAATACCAATTTTCAGCCGTACGGAAAAAATGGACAGCATATCAATTCTGTATCCAGAGGAGGATTGAACGCATTACTTATGACCGAGGCCGAAAAAGCGGGGGTAAAAATCCACTTTAACCAGCGATGCCTTAAAATGAATCTGGAAACTGGAAAAGCTTCTTTCAGAGATGAAAAGTCTGGCGAAACGCAAGACGTTATTGCAGACCATATATATGGTACCGATGGTGCTTTCAGCGAAGTGCGTCATGCCATGATGATGACAGACCGGTTCGATTATTCGCAAACCTACCTTAAGCATGGCTACAAGGAACTATCCATTCCGCCAGCCGAAGATGGTGGTTACCGTATAGAGAAAAACGCCCTGCACATTTGGCCGCGCGGGGGTTACATGCTTATTGCGTTGCCAAACCTCGATGGTAGTTTCACGGTTACCTTATTTCTTGCTTTTGAAGGAAAATACGCTTTCGAAAAACTGAACACCGAACAAGAGGTGCTCCATTTCTTCAATGAGGTTTTTCCAGATGTAGTTCCACATATGCCCACGTTGGTAGAGGATTTCTTCAGTAATCCTACGTCATCGCTTTGTACAGTGCGTTGTTTCCCATGGAAATACAAAGACAAGGCCGTGATCTTTGGCGATGCATCGCACGCAATTGTTCCGTTTTACGGACAAGGAATGGTTTCCGGATTTGAAGATTGTTACGTTTTCGACCAACTTGCTGACGAGTTTTGGAACGATAAGGAAGCATTATTCGATAAGTTCCAACATTCGCGAAAGCCTGATGCAGATGCTATTGCCGATCTGGCATTACGCAACTTCATTGAAATGCGCGATCTGGTTGCAGATCCTAAATTCTTACTTCGAAAAAAGATCGAAAAAGCACTTAGCGCAAAGCACCCAGAAAAATGGACACCTCTTTATGAAATGGTCACATTCTCAGAAATGCGCTATTCGGAGGCACTTGCACGCGGTAAGGAGCAAGACGGAATCATGGAAGAGGTTCTTTCCTGGAAGGATATTGAAGACAACTGGGAATCCCCAGCTGTCTTCAGTAAAATCGAAGCGGTTGCTTTGGCCTAATCTCCGCTGATAATATTTCCGAGCAGGTCGCCACCAAGGCCAGCAGCGCCTTTACGCTCTCCTTTTCGTTGGAAACGTGCTGCGGCAGAAATTCTATCTGCCAATCTGCTGAATGGTAGACTTTGTAGATACACGGTGCCCGGCCCGGTAAGGTTTGCGGTAAATAAACCTTCGCCACCGAAAAGCGAATTTCGGAATCCACCAATGAATTGAATGTCATAATCTACGGTTGGAGCAAAGGCCACCAAGCACCCCGTATCCACCCGAAGCGTTTCTCCGGCTTTAAGATCCTTTTTAATGATGGTACCACCAGCATGGATAAATGCAAGGCCATCGCCTTCCAAGCGTTGCAGTATGAAACCTTCGCCACCGAACAATCCAGCACCGATTCGCTTCGTGAAAGCCACCTCAATCTCAACGCCTTGGGCAGCACATAGAAAACCGTCTTTTTGGCAATAGAACTGTCCGCCTAATTCCTTCAGGTCCAGAGGAATGATCTTGCCCGGATATGGAGCTGCAAACGCCACATGACTTTTGCCTGCACCGGTATGTAAAAAGGTGGTGATGAAAAAACTCTCGCCCGTTATCAAACGCTTGAATCCTTTGAAAATTCCACCACCCGTGTTGGTCTGCATCTGTATGCCGTTTTCCATGTAAAGCATAGCACCAGCTTCTGCCCTTACCGCTTCATTTGGATCGAGTTCAACCTCCACGGCTTGCATATCATCGCCATATATCTTGTAATCAATTACGTCTGCCATTATTTCTCTTTTTGGTTTTCGTCAAAGAAAAAGGAGAAAATGAAAAATGAAAAACCTTAGTGCGAGTTTTCACAAACGTTCACAATTACATTTGCCTTATGACCAACATTGTCGGCATCATTCCTTCGCGTTACGCAAGCACGAGGTTTCCTGCAAAACCATTAGTGGATATTGCTGGGAAAAGCATGATACAACGGGTTTACGAGCAGGCATCAAAAGCTTCTTCAATCAGTGATGTTATTGTTGCAACAGACGACCAGCGCATTTTCGATCATGTGGAGGGTTTTGGTGGAACGGTGATAATGACATCATCGGAACATCAGTCGGGCACAGATCGCTGTGCCGAGGTGCTTTCCAAACTGAACAACATAGATGTGGTGATCAATATTCAGGGCGATGAGCCATTCATTGAGCCAGAGCAGATCGATCAACTATCGGCATGTTTCGAAAATCCCAACACTCAGATCGCCACACTCATTAAAAAGATTGAAAACGAAGAAGACCTTTTGAGCGACACAGTAGTGAAGGTGAATCGGACAGATTCGAATGGGGCCATCTATTTCAGCAGAAAACCATTTCACGCTTTGAATGAATCTTACAAGCACATCGGCATCTACGCGTACCGTGCGAAGACGCTGAAAATCATTTCCCAACTTCCGCAATCAGCAAACGAATTGGCAGAAAGATTGGAACAATTACGGTGGTTAGACAATGGTTTCAAGATACAACTTGCTGAAACAGAACACGAAAGCAATTCTGTAGATACCCCCGAAGATCTGCAGCGACTTTTACGCTCGAGAAACCTATAATTTCCCGTACTTTGCTGCGTTCCAATTTCATGTTATCTAACCAACTCGGACATATCATTATTGAGCAACTGCGCGAGCAACCATTGGTTGTTGTGCCTGGCTTCGGTGGCTTTGTAAAAGACCATCTTGGTGCTGAGTTGGATGATATGCGCAATCGCATTTATCCGCCAAAAAACACGGTTGTTTTCAACTCGCGCCTTTCGCACAACGATGGAATGTTGATTGCGGCTTTTGCCCAGTCGAATGAAGTGGCCTATTCCGATGCAGACAAGCAACTGACAGATGCCGTTTCAGAACTTCGGTTTAGACTGAATAATGGCGAAACCATTGTTTGGGAAGGACTTGGCGAACTGAAAAAGACAACAGAAGGTAATATCGAGTTCCGTGCTGTTGCAGTTCCGCAGATTCAGGACGAATTCTTCGGATTGAAGCCAATTGCACTTCGTCAGGTTGAAAAAGACAACGTAGATAAAGCACGCCAATTGGTAGCGGCCGATGGACCTGTTGTAACGAAGATTCGCACACTTCCGATAAAGCGTATTGCAAGCTATGCTGCTGCAGCTGTTACTGTTGGTTTTTTGATGTGGATGCCGATACAGAATGGAGCACTGAACAATGGGAAGATGTTAGCGCATCAGTTCAATCCATTTGCTACAACCACAGAATCTGCTTATGCTTCGCGTCAGTTCAATGAAAATTGGATCGATAAAGGATTTGAACGCAAGGATGTGCTTTCAGAGAAGTATTCTCAGGAGTACATTTCGCTTTATGTTACCAACAATTCTGACAATGCCATTGTGGTGCGCACAGACGCAGTTCCTTCTACAGAAGTGAATATCGAATCAGTAACACCGGCTAATTCTGCAAAGGAGACTGCTTCTTCTTACAAAGTGATTGCGGCAACGTTCAAAACCAGATCAGAAGCTGCAGATTACGTTGCAAAAATGATCAAGCGCGGGTTTGGTGCCGAATATGCCGGTCAGGCAGCTGAAGGGCATTTGGTGGCTTACGGAACTTACGTTTCGTTGGCAGATGCAAAGAAGATGTTGTCTTCGGTAAGCCTTTCCAATAAAGAAGCAAGAATCGTTTCAGGAAACTGATTCGTCTTTCTTCTCCTCTTCCAGTACTTCATTCTTTTTGCGTGCCTTGCCGTACAACTTAACGGCCAGCATCATAACAACCGAAAGCATAATGAGGCTGCCTAGGCCCCAGATCCAAGTAACGGAGTTTTTCATAACCACCACAAACACAATTCCGAACAGGAAAAGCGTAGCAACTTCGTTCCAGATACGCAGTTTAGTGGAACCCCAGGTTTCCTGATCGTTCTGAAATTTCCGAAATATCTTGTGGCAGTAGAGTTGGTAGAAAAAGAGACCGCCAACCATCGCAAACTTTACATGCATCCATGGTTGCAACCAATAATTGAACTCGTAAACCAACCAAAAACCGAAAACGAATGTGATAATGGCAGATGGCCATGTGATGATGTACCACAAGCGCCATTCCATCAACTTGTACTGCTTTTCTAAGATGCTACGCGCAGGTTCTTGCTTACCTCTTGCCTCGGCATGGTAGATGAACAAACGCACAATGTAGAACAGACCGGCAAACCATGTGGTAACGAAAATGATGTGCAGCGCCTTTATATAAAGGATGTTGAATTCGAGGTTCGATAAAAATTCCATGTGGTAAATGTATCAATCGTGCTTGGCTCCTTCTCTGTTATGGCGCCTTATTTCGGCACGTATTTCAGAGAATGATGCGTAAGGCACGCCATTTTCATGATTAGCAATGCTGATATCGGCAATACGTTTCCAATGTTTGAACAGATCGCGCCAAGCAAGAAAAATAGAACGGCCAGGATGGAATATATGGCACGGTTCGGAGTTAACACCATTCACTTCAATCACCTTGAATCGTCCTTGCTTAAGCGCATCGATAGACGCTGTTCGAAGGTCGAAACGACCAATGTGAAACCCTGGAATACGTTTGGATAGGTTATCAAAAACGGTTTCCAGATCAGCAGATATAAGGTGATTTCCATTCAAAAACGTGGTTCCCAGCATGTGGTTACCAATGTTCACAATCCGAAGTTTCTCACCAACTGCAAGCACATCATTCAGTCTGCCAGCAAACCGTTTAACATGAATCTTATAACTGAATCGGGTTCGTTGATTGGCAAGTATCAGTTCAAGCAAGGTACTTTTTCCATCTCCTGTTACCGAAGGAAAATCTTTAAGAACTATTGAGGTGATCCTTCCTTTCTGCTCATTAGGATGTCGGCTATACATTACGCCAAGTTCCATTGGCAGGTCTTCGTAAACCTGAAGTAGCATCCGCTCTTTTGCCGTATCCACCGATTGCGTCAACTCATCTTCGGTTCTTAAGATCTTTACGCCTTTTCCGCGTTCTCCCATATCGGGTTTAATAATGAGCGGGAACTGCATTTCCATGTTCTTGACCTTGGCAATAATTTCTGAGGATGAATCGCTCACCTCCACAAATACGGTCTTAGGCAAATACTCATCCGGAACTAGTTTAGTGACATCTGTTTTGGAATAGGCGACCAGACCACCGAAGCGCATGCAAGGATTGGCAGCGCTGAAAAAGACCCAACCGCGCGCCCTGATTGCCAAAAAGAACCATAAAACTGCTACTGGAACATAAACGATTTGCCAGGGCCAAAACTCCCAGCGTACCAAGCGCTGCAACCAGATGTGCAATCGCTTAAGGGTAGGCACCGCGTTCATAACTAAGTAATTGAACTACTGATCTCGGTAGGCAAGAGTAGAATACGCAACTCCGAAAGCTTCTTCCAAATGGAAGGCCTCATCGACATCCTTGACAAGGACACGAACAAGTGCCATGTGATGAATGGCATGCTCGAGCACGTAGAAAAGTTCGCGAAGCAAAGAAGACGGCAAATTAACCGTGCCCATTTCGGAAGGTACTTCTGCCCTCAGCAAAAGCTCGCGATCGGTGCTAAACATTCTTAATTGATCAGAAATAGCTGCAATTACCACACGGGCATGATCAGCACTTGACTCGATAAGAATATCTCGCTTTCGTTGGTCATAATCAACAACATCTGTTGCTGCAAATAAACACTGATAGAACTCTAAGGTGTGCCGTACGTGCTGACCAACAGATGCTTTTGCTTTATGGTTGTGGTGCGTGTAAAGTTTTTGATCGATGCGCGATAGCACATCGTCCAAACGGCCAAGGGTTTCTAAATTGAGCCGAAGTAACGGTTGTATACTACCAGCAGTTACCATTCGTAAGCAACACCCAAGTTATAGCTCGGAGTTGCGGCTACCATTCTGCCCATTCCGAAGTAAACGGCTGCATTCAAATGCACTTTCTTGATCTTCTGAATGAATTTCAACCCGTATCCCACATATTGCTGATTGTTCGGGTAAAGCGAAGTGTGAAGATCTCTTCCGTTAGGATGAAATGGAGTGACATTGTTGTCCAACGAACCCTCACCAACGGTAAATCTACCGGCAACATTGGCAATGAAATATGTTTTCTGATTCCAAGAGAAACCTAGCTCAAAGTTGAAATCTATCTCATCGCTGTAGTCTTTCAACCTTACACGGTAACCTGCATCAAGCAGTGTATAGAATTTCCCTTGATAGAACGTGGTTCCTGTACTTAGATATGGGTGAATAACAAACGTGCTTGGGCCAGTTCGCAGCGTTGTTAAAGAATCGAATTTGGCCACATTGGCTTCGGCATTCAATCCAGCACTGAACAGTACTCGTTTGTTAATGATGTTGTACTTGAAGCCAAGCATAACGTTATTCAATCCGAAAAGGCTGCCAGATGGAACCGTATCGGTAAAATAAGAAGTGTCTGCGCTGGCAATAGCCGAACTGGTAGAAACGTATTTGAACGGTAAATTGGCTGTCATTGTAAGCCTATCGGTAAGTCCAAAATCAATATACAGTTGCGAAGTGAAATCAGTCACATTCCTTCTTAGGTCAACTACTTTTCCTTCGTGATTGAAAAGTTTGTTATAGCCAACGTAAGTGAAGCCAAGCTGTGCGTAACCGCTATTTTTCTTACGAGGCCACGGTCCGCCTGCAAAGGCAGACTGAAATAAGGAAGTAAATAGGAGAACGAGCGTTAATGATCTTATCATACTGCTGGTTTAACAGATGTAACAAATGTAGGAAACCCAATTTTTGTACGAGCCGCCCGTACGACAATAATACTACTTGAAGTTCTGAAACTTGCTCATCTTATTCATGTGGATGAGTTTTCCGAAGTAATTACCCATGTTAACAGCCAAAGAAAGGCAATGGGTGTTGTAGCCATTTCCTTGCAGACTGTAGTGAAACATGTACCGAATGGTTAGACTTCCTTTGAAGAACCAGGTGCGTGCCGAAACAGTGGAAACAAAGCCAGTACCGACCCTGCTACCATTTACCTGAGCGCCATATCCTGCTCCAAGAGACATACCAATGTTGGATCGGAAATCGCGTGTGGAATAATGACCCAGATTTGCTTCTAGCACGGCCGGAATGTGCCCGTAAAAAAATGTTTCTTCAATCCATGAGTCTTTAATGTGCACGCCCAGAGTAACGGGCATTGTGGCTGCCAACGAAAAATCTGCATACTTGTTAATGATGTTTACCTGCGGATTATAAAATAGCCCGAATGCCGGACTTACATTCTCGTTTACATGCAAGAGATGCACCGAAGCTCCTATGGAATTTCTCCAACGGTCTTTAAAGGTCCACTTCTTTTGAGCAAATGAAACGGAAGGCAGTAAAACCACTGCTATGAAGAATAACGTGCGATTCAAGGTTTAGGCTTTAGTCGTTGCCTACAACGAAAGCTACAGGGAATTGTTACCTATTCCGCTCTGCCAATGGGTTCTTCGATGAACTACCTAGCCAGGTTCTGAGCAGATTCCTGAACGGATTTACGAGGTTCTTTACCACCGAATCGTAGTCTTTAACCTCCTCTTTCCCTATTCCGAACTGAACCGAATCTACATTTTCTGACCTTACCAAGGTACCGAACATCCAATCCCAGATGGCCAACTTTGAACCCATGTTGGTGTTGAAGTGATCCTCCTTGTCGCTATGATGGATCTGATGCTGAAACGGACTGATGAAGATATACTCCACCCAATTGTAATAGCGAAGCGGGATATGTGAATGACGCAGATTAGAGCCAAAGAAAAGAAAGGCGAAACTCAACACGTTAGCTCCGATCAGCGTAACTTCTTCTATGGGATGAGCGGACATGTATCTGAACACACCGGTTACCAAACCAAGAATAAGTGTTGCTTTTGCATTATTGATAACCAGCTCTACCGGGTGAATTCGGTACTGAGTTACCGGATTGAGCTGAGTAGCCGAATGATGAACCTTATGGAACTCCCACAGTGCAGGCACACGATGCATCAGGAAATGAATAATATACGTGCTCAGATCCATCATTATGGTAAGTACAATTGTATACAACACGATGGTTGCTGTAGATGAAAGACCCTGGGACGGGTAACCGAACCACTGCGGTAAAAGTGCTTCTAGTTGATAGGACAGATAGAAGCCGAAAACCAGATAAGGCCCAATTAGAAACACTTTAAAGAACGAATTAAAGAAGACCAGACCGTAATCGACAAATGCAGAACGGCTTAGCCAAACTTCTTTCTTGAATACATAGGCGAAGAATGATTCTTTGAAATTCGCTCTTCTATAAACGAAATAAGCCAACCCGAATGATGAAAATAGATACAGTAAATGCAACCGACTATTTGAATCGACAAACATTTGAATAGGCATGCGCAAAGCCTCAACAACTCCTTGATATGCCTGAATCAGTGTCATTTATCTCTTGATATGAAGATCGCGTTGCGGGAACGGAATAGTGATGCCATTCTCACGGAAAGCCTTGTCGATGGCAAACCGAATGTCGCTCTTTACGAACTCTATACGGAATACGGAACGTGAGAAGAACTGCAAAGTGAAGGTGAGTTGAGAGTCAGCAAAATCCGAGAAGAAAACGAATGGTTCGGGATTCTTAACCACTTGCGGGTGTTGCTTGGCGCATTCCACCAACACATCGCGTACTTTCTCAACATCCGAACCATATGCAACACCTACAACAACGGAGAAACGGGTTAGTTTATGGTTGTGCGTCCAGTTAACTACATTTCCAGTGATAAATCTAGAATTGGGAACGATCATGATGATCCCTTCGCGGGTCTCCATCTCTGAAGCGCGAAGTCGAATTTCCGTAACCCGCCCAACCTTTCCTTCCACTTCAATGATATCGGAAACACGAATGGTACCATCGAAAAGCAGAATGATACCACTCACAAAATCCTTGAACACTTCTTGAAGTCCAAGCCCAATACCCACCAATAAGGCTGCAGAACCGGCAAGCAGCACCGTTATCTGAAAACCCATCGACTCCATACCAAGTAGTATGGCTATTACCCAAAGCACATATTGAAGGAGTTTGTAGACTGAAAGTCGTCTGCCTTTCTCTAATTCTGTGATGTTATTGCGATTGACGACAATCTTTTTCAGCACCCAAGCAAAACTCCAAGTGAACAAGAGTATGAGTACAAGCAATACGATCTGAAGCATGCTCAGATGGTAATCGCCTACACTGATCAATTCGCGCTGAAGGAATTCTTTCATACAGAAGTATTTATTACAAAGCTAAGACAAGCACAACTTGCATCGACCCAAATACCCGATATGAGGTATCAAGCTTATTGAAACGCGAAGATCGACATTTCAATGATGACTAATTGATGTCTTTTTATTGACAAGTATGAAAATCTTTGTAATCTTGGTACACCTTAAATTAACGTTAACCAACCCTACCGCATGAGAAAACTCTCTACGCTCCTACTTGTTTTCGTTCTTTTCTCTGTTTATTCAATTGCCCAGAATACTACTGTAACTGGGGTGATCAAGGATAAAAAGAGTGGCGAGACATTGATTTCCGCATCTGTAATTATTAAAGGTACAACTACTGGTGTACAAACAGATGTGAATGGCAAGTTCTCTATCGAGCTGGACCTTACCGAACCCAAAACACTCCTCATATCCTACCTCGGTTATCAGGATTACGAAGTTGTGGTTGATAAAAACAACACCAAGGTTACCGTTGATATGGAAACGGTGAACATGATTGGTCAAGAGGTTGTTGTTTCCGGATCACGCGTATCAGAAACAATTTTGGAGTCTTCGGCTTCCATACAGAAAATGAACACAAAAGAGATCAACGAGATAGCCTCTGGAGATTTCTACACAGGCCTGAGCACGCTGCAAGGAGTAGATGTTACCACCTCCAGCTTAGGTTTTCAGGTTATCAACATGCGTGGTTTCAACACCACCGCTCCTGTGCGTATCGTTCAATTTGTTGATGGAATGGACAACCAAGCACCAGGTCTCAATTTCCCTGTTGGAAACCTCGTTGGAGCAAACGACCTGGACCTTGAAAATGTTGAGGTGATAAGCGGACCTGCATCGGCACTGTACGGACCAAATGCATTTCAAGGTGTTGTAAGCATGACCACTAAGAACCCGTACGATTATCCTGGGCTGTCCGTAAAAGTGCAAGGCGGCATGCGCGATTATGCAGACATCCAAGCAAGATACGCGCAAACTGTAGGAAAGGAGAAACGATTCGCTTTCAAGATCACGGGGCAATACAAGCGAGCCTTAGATTGGAGAGCTGATGATACGGATTACAGACCTTTATATGACGATGCTACGGACAGCATTGCTCCAAACCTGTATGGCGACATTGAAGCAGACATCGACCTATCAGCCATTATTGAGCAGGCACAGACCGATGAAGATCTTTCTCAGCAGGAACGGGACGATTTTATAGCACTGAATAACTGGTTGGGATTGGTTTCTCCCAACGCCTACCCCGGAACCATTACGGTAAAAGCCCCAGGCTATGCCGAAAAAGACCTTGCGGATAACACAACATTCACAGGAAAACTGGCTACATCGCTCCACTACCGATTCAAAGGTGGTATTGAGGCTTCGCTCGATTACAAATATGGACAAGGGACTGCTATTTACCAGGCATCAAATCGATACAGCATCAACAACATCCGTTTTCAGCAGGTTAAGGCAGAAGTGGCCGGCAGAAACTGGAATATAAAAGCGTATTCAACATTTGAAGATGCTGGCGACTCATACGATATCGTTTTTACAGGCATCAATATCTCCAAAGAAGGAATTGCTGATTACGTTGGAGAATATCTTGGTGCATACTTCGATACACTGAAGATCATGACCGGAGATTTTGACGATGATGCAACCACAGAAGAGGTTGCCATTGCGCATCAGCACGCGCAGCAAATGGCCGAAGCAAATGGTTGGATTCCTGCTGGTTCTGCCAAGTTCGATTCTCTTCGAAACGAGATCATCAACAACGCTGACCTTCAAACAGGTTCCAAATTCACAGATAGATCAAACCTTCAGCATGTTGAAGGGCAATACAATTTCGATTGGCCTTGGCTAGACGTGCTTGTCGGTGCAAGTTTCAGGCGATACGACCCTCAATCCTTCGGAACCATTTTCTCTGATACGTTGGTGAACGCAGGCGATACCTTGGCGAATGGCTCTGCCGATTTGAACGCAGAGTTCGTGGATCTTTCTGTTTGGGAAGTGGGAGGATATCTTCAGTTGAGCAAGAAATTCTTCAAGGATAGATTCAAGGTTATGGCTTCTGTACGAGCAGATAAGCACAAGAATTTCAATGTTCAGTTCTCTCCGCGCGTATCACTCATGTACAACCTGAACGGTCATGTGTTGCGCGTGTCTGGCCAGAGCGCCTTTAGAACTCCAACGCTGCAAAACCAGTTTATCCGTTTGGATGTTGGGCCACTTACTATTGCCGGAAACTTGAATGGTTGGGATAATCTGTATACCCTCGAGTCAGTAACCGATTTTGAGAATTTCCTTGATAGTGTTCAAACGCAGGGAGTTTGGTACGACTCAGTATATGACGATGCAGCAGGTAAACTGAAGAGATTCTCTGCCAATAAACTTCGACCAGAGCAGGTTAGAACAATTGAAGTAGGATATCGTGGAGTCGTTTTCAAAAAACTCTACATCGATGCCAATTTCTACTACAATTGGTACACCGATTTCATTGGAGAGATTCGGGTAGTACAACCTGAAAATGCTTCGGTTGACGACCAAAGTGGTGTGGATCAATTACTTTCTTACTCTGCAAGCAACGAAAGCTACACGCGATATCAGATTCCGGTAAATGCCGAGCAGCAGGTTCGATCTATGGGAGCAACCATTGGATTGGCTTACTACCTGAATGACAAGTACTCCATGTCTCTTAACTATAACTGGGCTAAACTGGTAGATGATGATCTGGACGACCCGATCATTCCCGGTTTCAACACACCTGAGCACAAGATCAACGTGGGTGTTAAAGGCAGAAGAGTGTGGAAAGGCCTTGGCTTCTCTGCTAATTTCCAATGGGTAGACAAATTTCTATGGAGAAGCACTTTTGGTGATGGGATCGTACCTTCCTACTCATTCCTCGATCTTCAATTGAGCTACGAAATTCCAAAATGGTATTCCACATTACGTTTGGGAGTCTCAAACGCTTATAATTTAAAACGTCAGGAAGCCTTTGGTGCCCCAACTATCGGCACCATGGTTTACGGATCCATCGTATTTGACATTACAAAACTCTAACCCCAAATTACCATGAAAAGAGTTCTCTTATCTCTCGCAATCATCGGAAGCCTTTTCAGTGCTTCTAAAGCCCAGGATGTTATTCTGAATGGAAAGATTGACAACCTGTTGGAATTCTGCACGCCATACTCGGAAGAATTCGTGATGTCTGACAGCGTAAAGTTGATGACTGACATTTACCTACCCGTAATGCGGGATTGTCTGATCGTACCGATCAGCTTGGAACTTCCAGCAGAACTGCAGGCCATTTTCGGAAGCGAGCCGATTGCTTATGACCTTGAATTGATCCCACGAGGAACGCAGTACGTTATCTACGATTCGCTGAACGGTCAACCGAACCCGAATCCGTTCAAGCTCCCACTTGTGCTTACTAGAACGCCTTACGACAAAGGCGATCAGAACGCAGGAGAAGCTCCGATCATGAATCTCCTAGGTTATGCTTTTGCCAAACAGGATCAACGCGGTAGATACGCGTCTGAGGGCGTTTACTTGCCACTTACAAGCGATGGCTGGGACAAAGGTGTTTACCACCCGAACTTCCAGCACGTTTTAGACGCAACAGACCCTAACGACCCGAAGAATGGTAATCGACACGAAGATGGGTATGACACCAAAGAATACATTAAAAACCGCTTGATGCGTGAATACGACCTTGATGGTGATGGCATAACAGATACCACCGACTTACTTTACACCGGTCGTTATGCCATGTTCGGGGCATCTGCATTAGGATACAATCAGTATCAGGCAGCCGCTGCTCACATGATAGATGAGAATGAGCCTGGATTGAAGTGCATTATGCCAATTGTAGCACCGGCCGACTTCTACAAAGGCGTTGGTTATCCGAACGGTGTTCTTCGCGACAGATTGGTAACAGGATGGCTTAAAGGTCAGATCTTCTCTGGCACAGATGACGACCTGATTCCGATAGATAATGACATGCAGAACAACATTCACAGTTCTGCCGACTACAATCTTCCACAGACCATTACTGTCAATTCGGTAGAGAAGACTTTTCAGCAGAACAAATTCGATGCGGCCAACTTGGCCATCGATCACTTTGTATCAGTGCAGTACGAAGATCCTCTGACAGGAAACCGCACTTGTGGTTATTACCCGAATTTTGTTGGTCGTGCAGAGATAGACGTAAGCCGCGCAGTAACTGACGAATTTGGCGAGGGCGCCATTGATGGTCAGTACAACCGTTTCAGAAATATGGAGGTTCCAGGCTATCACCTCTGCGGGTGGTGGGACATTTTCGTGGATTCTCAAACAGAGAGCTGGGCAAATATGAGACGCCATTTGAGCAACAATAAGTTCAACCGACCAGGGGTAACCAATCGCGAACTTCAAAAACTTGTTCTTGGTCCATGGGCGCACCAGACCATTGGCTCAACAACCACTGGCGATAGAACGTATCCAGAAAATGTAAATGACCTCTTAGGAATCAATTTCGATGATTTCAGTGAAACGAATATTCCAATTGACAAGGCGCTTAATTCGGAGGTTATAGGTTGGTTCCGTTACAACCTGAATTACCATCCAGATGAGTTTATCGGTGAGCCAAAGTTCATTCTACCAGAGTCAGATAACCTATACAACGTTACCGAAATTGACCTTTTTGGTCTTGGAACAGCAACCATTGATATTCGCGTTCCATCGGCAGACATCAAATTGCCATACACGCAATTGATCTCTGTACTTACAGGCGTTCAGCCATTAAGCGGAATACCTGCCGAACTTGTTTACAGTTCGCCTCTTGGTAGCGGAACCATTCCGATCACACTACCAGACATTCCGCTCAGCGATGTGATTCCGGGACTCAGCGCACAAGATGTAAGACCTATTCCTTACAGAGATTTTGCCGACCCGAACGAGATTCCTAACGTCCGTCTGTACGTGATAGGACCGAACAACGACACCGAGCCGCAGAACGTTGGGCTATCGAACTATTGGTTAGGTGTTGATACATTCCCGCTACCGGAAGGTAGACCTTGGGACGCCATTCAGCGCGAAACCTTCTATATGCACCAAGATGGCACATTAGACAATAACGCGCCAACCACAGATGAAGGATTTAAAATGTACGTACATGATCCGGATGACCCGATCAGAACAGTGGGCGGTGCCAACATGATCGTAAAAACACCAGATGGTGAGCGAGATGCGCAAGGACAGTTCAATTTGAAAGACCCACGCTACGAGCCATTTACAATGAACCGCCCTGGTGTTATTTCTTTTGAAAGCGCAGCTGTAGAAGACTCGCTTTGTATCGTAGGATTCCCACGGGTAAAACTCTACGCAAAGAGTAACATTGGCGGCCTCAGTGAAGGCCCAACAGATACCGACTTTCATGTAAGAATTGTAGATGTATACCCAGATGGACGGGAGTATTTCGTTCAGGATGGTTGTGTTAACGCAAGGGCCAGAGATTATGTACGTATGCTGGTAGAAGAGCCTTGGAAAGATTACACCATTCCATTCCCTGGAGATGATATCCCATTCACCAACATCAACATTGGCGAGATCTATGAGTACCATTTTGATATGCTACCCATTGCGTACACATTCGGTGATGGACATAAGATCAAAATCCTGATCAGCAGCAGTAACTACAACCGCTTCCAGGTAAATCCGAATGTGCCTATCATGCCAAATGAATTCTTTAGGAGAAAGCCGGGCGATGGGCAGACCTACATTTTCGAGGGCGAAGAGTATTCGCCTCGCGTAGCCATTCAGCGCGTTCACTTCTCTCCAGATCATCCAACACAGATCAGTCTTCCGATCTACACCAAAGAATACACTGGCATTGAAGATCCTGAAGCAGAAAACGCTGGCCCCAAAATGCTATTGTATCCTAACCCAACTACCGATATGGTTAGCATTTACCTAAGCAATGGAAACGAGTACAACGTGAACATTCTTGACATAGAAGGTTCGCTTATTCGTACCGAGAGTGTTTTCAGAGATAATACTACTATCGATGTTTCCGGTCTGAGTGAAGGCATATACTTCATAGAATTGACAGACGTTCTGACAAAAGAGCGTTTCGTGGAGAAATTGACCAAGCTGTGATATAAGCTTCCGTGCTGTGAAGCCCCGATTCCGCTAGCGGAATCGGGGCTTTTATTTTCAATTGGAATACGCTTAACCATGGTGGTTCGGCATGCGTTCTATCTTTGCGCCAAACAACCACAGGATGTCAGAAAAACGCACACCAGAATCTACACTGGCCATTAACACCGAAATTGTTCTACCGAACGACACCAACACCTTAGGCAACCTAATGGGTGGAAAACTACTGCATTGGATGGACGTGATTGCGGCCATATCGGCTCATAGACTTTGCAAACGGGTGTGTGTTACAGCGTCCGTTAATAACGTTACGTTTCCAAAGCCGATAAAATTGGGCGATATCGTTACGCTTAAGTCCAAGGTTTCCCGCTCTTTCAGTAGCAGCATGGAGATCTTCATAGACGTATTTGTGGAAGACCGATCGACCTCCGACCAGATAAAGGTGAACGAGGCCATTTACACCTTTGTGGCGGTAGACCAATTGGGCAACCCGATAAGTGTTCCGGCCATTGAGCCCGTTACAGAAGAAGAAAAAGCACGTTTTGAAGGCGCACTACGCAGAAAACAACTCAGTCTTATTCTGGCCGGTAAGATGAAACCAAGCGATGCTACGGAATTGAAGGCTTTGTTTGAGAGCTAAAAATCACCCCAACTTCTTATCCAACGATAGCTTTCCAGGACCAGCTAAGAATAAAGTAAGGTAAGGCACTAGGTACAGCAAACCGAATTCCTGTTTAGAAAAGGGGTCGTCTGCATGAATAACGAACACAGCCACCAACATGGTTATGATAAGCGGTACCAGAGCAGCACGCGTCAATAACCCCAAGGCAACAAGAATACCGCAAACGAATTCGGCAAATACCGTTAGAACCAGCGATGCTTCTTCTCCCATCCCTATCGGGTCGGCAAAGCTCATATCGCCACCAAGCATTTTCTGCAATTTGCCCCATCCGTGGCTGTAGGCCATAATACCTCCAGAGGCCAGTCGAAGAAAAAGCAATCCCAGGTCGGTTGCAATGGGTCTGTTTGAAAAGAGAATGTTTTTCATGATTGAATGTATTTGATGGTTTGTTGAATGATTGCGTCTAGATCTTGTTGTTCCATGCAATTGAAATGTTCTTTCGGACAGGCATCGAACCCGATTTTACTGCAAGGTCTACAATCAAGTCCGTTTACTTCTGATATGAATCCTGCTTTGCCCTGTGGCAAGTAAGGGGTCATTCCAAAAGCAGGAACAGTATTGCCCCAAACAGAGATGATCTTCTTGTTAAAGGCTGCTGCAATGTGCATCATGCCGGTATCGTGCGTTACAACTACTTGGGCCTGCTGAACGAACCATGCAGATTGCAACAAGGAATAGCTACCGCAACCGTTCATCACATTGGCAGCGCACTTCTGCTGAATGGCATGGCCTAGATCGGCATCTTCCTTACCACCAATTAAGAGGATAGGCTGATTGATTCCCTTACACAAGGCCAACAGTTTATGTTCTGGCAACTGCTTCGTACGGAACTTGGCCCCCACAACAACAGCAACATACCCGTTTTTCAGCTCATTAGGAATAATAGGAGGCACAAACTCTTTCGGAAAAAAGAAATCCAAGCCTTTATTATCGTTCTCGGCACCAAGCCCTTTCAATGTTTCAAGATACCGTTCAACGATGTGTACATCGGGCAGTTTATCCAACTTCATGTTCACCATCAACCACTTTTCAATATTGAGTTTATTGAATGAGCGCCACGTTCCACCGATAATAGTTCGAAGAATGCGGGTTCTCAGGTTATGATGAAGATCGATCACCAGCTCTGGGTTGAACGTTTTCAGTTCCTTGGCCAAGGTATTCAAACTGTCTTTCAGGTAGAATTGTCCGCTTAAGTAAGGATTCGACTCTACCAGTTCTCTGTATTGCCGCTTGGTTACAAAGCGGATATCCGCATCAGGAAATCTGTTCCGCAAAATCCTAATAACCGGACTGGTAAGAACGATATCGCCAATAGAACTGAAACGGATAATGAGAATGCGTTGCACGGAAACAAATGTAGAAAGCCGAAGTGCTAATTTTGGTCCCATGCCACATTTGGTAGACACACACACACATTTATACTCCTCTCAGTTCGATTCTGATAGAAGCGAAGCAATAGAACGGGCCATTTCAAATGGCATTGATAAAATGTTGCTGCCCAATATCGATAGTTCTAGCACTTCACAACTGTGGCAAGTGGTAAATGCCTTCCCGAACAATTGTTTTCCGATGATGGGCCTGCATCCGTGTTCTGTGAACGAATTGTACAAGGCAGAGTTGAAACATGTGGAAGAGGAATTAGCAACAGGCCGCTACATTGCCGTTGGCGAAATAGGCATCGACCTTTATTGGGACAAGACACATGTAAACGAGCAGATTGCAGCATTTGAGCAGCAGTTGGAATGGGCCAAGGAGTTGAGTCTGCCAGTTGCCATCCATTGCCGGAATTCTTTTGATGAAATTTTCTCCTCGGTAGAAAAGCTACAAGACGGTAGATTGCAGGGTGTACTTCACTGCTTTACGGGAAATGCAGAACAGGCTCAAAAATGCATAGACCTAGGCTTGCATCTGGGTCTAGGCGGTGTACTCACATTCAAGAAAAGTGGCGTTGACGAAGCGATCAGAGAAATTCCTTTAGATCGGCTTGTTCTAGAAACCGACTCACCTTACCTCGCCCCTACTCCGCATCGAGGAAAGCGAAACGAAAGCGCATACACCTTACTGATAGCAGAAAAGTTGGCAGAAGTGAAGGGGCTAAGCGTTGAAGAGGTGGCTTCCATTACCTCTAATAATGCCCAACAACTATTTAAACTCTAAGTCGATGCAGCCAAAAGTCCTCATCATATACACTGGTGGCACCATCGGAATGATCCGTGATGAAAAGAACGGTACGCTCAAGCCGTTCCGCCTGAGCAGAGTTATCAAATCCATTCCATCCATCTTGGAATTGGGTATTGAAATTCATGCCTTGGAATTGGATGAGATCATCGACTCATCGAACATGACACCAGATATCTGGATAGAATTGGCAGGTATAATTGGAGAACAGTATGATAAATTCGATGGATTCGTGGTGCTTCACGGGTCAGACACCATGGCGCATAGCGCCTCCGCGTTGAGTTTCCTTCTGGAAAATCTGGCAAAGCCCGTAATTCTTACGGGAAGCCAACTTCCCATCGGTCTGCCCAGAACCGATGCTCGAGAAAATCTGATTACTGCGTTGGAGATCGCAGCCATGAAGAATGCTGATGGTAATTCGCTCATTCCGGAAGTATGCATCTATTTTGAAGACCAATTGTACCGAGGAAACAGAACGCACAAGTTCAATTCCGAGAATTTCGATGCTTTCCTATCGCTCAATTATCCGATTCTTGCCGAAGCGGGTGTTAAAATAGAAGTGTTCGAGCATAGACTTCTGGAACGGCCTACAAAGAAGCTTGTCGTGCATCAAAAACTGGAAAGGAATATTGCGGTCATTAAACTTTATCCCGGCCTTAACTTCCGTATTTACGCAGAAATGTTTCTGAAGAACAACATCGAACTGGTTATTCTTGAAAGCTACGGATCGGGCAACAGCCCCACCGACAAACAATTTATGGAAGACATAAAAGAGCTGCTACAGAATAATGTGATCGTATATAACGTTACGCAGTGCAGAGAAGGACATGTGGAAATGGGTAAATACGAATCGAGTTCTGAACTGGCCACCTTAGGCGTAATTAGTGGTGCTGACGTTACCATTGAGACCGCCATTGCCAAGGGAATGTTCGTTTTGGCAGCAACCACAGATGTTGAGCAGCGCAAACAATTACTTCAAATATCTCTTAGAGGAGAAATCACGACATAATTTTTGACCTCATGACGAATAACATTTTTTGTATTTTGCGCGCCAATTTGGGGCGTATGCCTTTTTGAAAGGAGAGGTGGCCGAGTGGTCGAAGGCGCACGCCTGGAAAGTGTGTAAACCCCACAAGGGTTTCGAGGGTTCGAATCCCTCCCTCTCCGCAGAGGAATGAATTTTTGAAATAGTAAATTGTTAACCATTAAATAAATAGTTGAAAAACTAACCACTAACTGAATCATGAAAAAGTTGTTTGCTCTATTAACCGTTGCTGCAGTTCTTAACTTCAGCTACCTACCAATGGTAAATGCACAAGAAGATGCCACTGGTGAATCCACAGAACAGGTAGTTGATGAGGCTCCTGCAGAAGAAGTTGCTGCACCCGAAGTTGAGGAACCCGCTGCGCCAGCAGAGGCTCCTGCTGCAGTGGAAGAAGCTGAAGAAGCTCCAGTAGGATTCCATCAAACATTGAAGACCAAATTCATCGAAGGTGGTGCTGGTTTCATGGGCGTTGTTCTATTGGTATTGATCCTAGGTCTTGCTCTTTGTATCGAGCGAATCATCTATTTGAGCTTGGCTACTGGAAACTCAGATAAACTTCTAGGAGAAATTGAAAGCAGCTTGAATTCAGGTGGTGTTGAAGCAGCTAAAGAAGTTTGCAGAAACACAAAAGGTCCTGTTGCAAGTATCTTCTACCAAGGTTTGAGCAGAAAAGATGAAGGTCTTGACATGGTTGAGAAGTCGATCGTTTCTTACGGATCCGTTCAAATGGGTCTATTGGAAAAAGGTCTTTCTTGGATCTCACTTTGTATCGCACTTGCTCCAATGCTTGGTTTCATGGGTACTGTAATCGGTATGATCGGTGCATTTGACGCTATTGAGGCTGCGGGAGACATTTCTCCATCATTGGTTGCTGGAGGTATCAAGGTTGCACTTTTGACCACTGTATTCGGTCTCATCGTTGCAATGATCCTTCAAGTATTCTACAACTATATTATTGCTAAGGTTGACAGCTTGGTAAATGACATGGAGAATGCGTCCATCACTTTCATGGACATCCTTGTAAAAAGCAGCAAATAATAACTGTTAGTAATAACCGTTTAAAGAAATAATCATGGGAGATTTCATGGCAAACTACGGCATCATTATCTGTTACATCCTTTTGGCTGTTGCGGTATTGGCGGCCGTAGTATTCCCAATAATCCAGCTTGCTCAAAACCCTAAGAATGCAAAAGGTGCATTAGTGGGAATCTTAGCACTGGTAGTAGTGGTAGGCATTTCGTATGTGCTTGCTTCTGACAATAATCCGAGCAACATGGAAATTAGTGCTGAAGGAGCAAAGCAGGTCGGAACTGGTCTGTACGCTTTCTACATTCTATCACTTGTTGCGATCGTTGCACTCGTTTATTCTGAAGTAGCTAAACTGTTCAAGTAATGGCCAGATCTAAAAGAGAAATACAAGAAATCAATGCCGGCTCTATGGCCGACATCGCTTTCCTGTTGCTGATCTTCTTTCTGGTTACTACCACCATGGATGTGGATACTGGTCTCATGCGCGTTCTTCCTCCGTATGTTGAAGAACCACCAGAGGATCAGCCAGATGTAATCAAGCGTAACGTATTCGTGGTTCTTGCCAACTCTGCTGATAATCTTCTTGTTGAAGATGAGTACATGCAAGTTGAAGACCTGAAAGACGCAGCAAAGGAGTTCATCTTAGGAAAACCGAATGACCCAACGGACATGGCATTTCCAGAATTTGAACCTGCCAGCAACAAACCTGAGAGCTATGATCTGGTCATCAAATATTGGGGAGCTAACAAGTTGGTTTCAAAGCAGATCATTTCGCTTCAGAACGACCGTGGTACATCCTACGAATTGTATATAGCCATTCAAGATGCCTTGGCCAGTGCTTACCAAGAGGTAAGAGACGAAGTTGCTAAAGAAAGATTCGGTAAGAAGTATGATGACCTAGCAAATGGAAATGAGCAGGAACAAGAACAGGCGAAAGCTGTTAAGAAACTAGTTCCTCAACGTATTTCTGAAGCAGAACCTAAAGACATCGGACAGTAATGCAGATCAGGAAAAAAAAGCAGAAAAGCGTTCCACCGGTATCTACAGCATCATTGCCAGATATCGTTTTCATGCTGTTGTTCTTTTTCATGGTAACAACAGTAATGCGCGAAACCTCATTGAAGGTGGTACACATTATTCCTAAGGCAAAAGAAGTTGCCAAGTTGGAGCGTAAGTCGTTGGTGGCCTACATTCACATTGGTCCTCCGTTGAAGCCTTTGCAATCAATTTACGGAACAGAGCCTCGTATCCAACTGGATGATGCTTTTGCAACACCAAAAGATATTCCAACGTTTGTTGAATCAGTAAAAGCAGCTACTAGCGAACCTGAAATTCCATTACTTACCTATTCTCTTAAAGTGGATAGAGAAACTAAAATGGGTATTGTGGTAGACGTGAAGCAAGAGTTGAGAAAAGCGCAAGCTTTGAAAATCAATTACTCAACCAGTAAGATCGTTGACAAGGAAGCGTTACAGTAAGCTTCGACTTTTGTAAAATTCATATTGAAAAAGGAGGCCAGTGGTCTCCTTTTTCATTTCACAAGGGTCGCTTCCTGTTGCTGTTTGAACAGATACAATAGCATCAAACAGAACATCAACGAAAAACCAACCAACGCTGGGTTGCCTAGCCCAGCAGATTCAATGTCTTTTTCTATCAAACCATGCTGTAGTCCATACGAGAGCATGACCGAAAGGGCATTATTGGTAAAATGAGCAATGATCGGATACCACAGATTTCCGCTCCAAAAAAACAGGTACCCCATGGCAACGCCCATCAGCAAACGAGGAACAAAACCGAAAAACTGCAAGTGAATAGCACTGAAAAGCACGGCAGCTAACCAAATAGCAAGATGAGGGTTCCGTGTTTGCTTGAAAAACCCTTGCTGAATAATTCCTCTGAATATCAACTCTTCACCAACAGCTGGTAACAGCGCAATCATAAATAGATTGAATACCAACAATAACACACTTGGCATATTGAGGAAGGTCTCGGTAAGAGTTCCCGCCTGGGCCTCTTTACCTTGCATCCAATCCCCTATCCATGTCGGAATTTCAACGTTTGAATTCCAATCGGCCAAATAATTCACAAAAGGAAATGCTACCATGAAGAAGACAATGCTGATAAGCACAGGTTGTCGTGTAGGAATCGCCAGCATACCTTTCACCATCTCCGCAGATGAAGAGATCCATAGATACACCGCGGAAGGGATAATTAACATACCTATTGCCTGTAAGACTTGCATCAACCGTAACGCTGGCAATAGTTCAGGATCGCTATAATCATCCAAAAGACCAGGATTAGAAAGTAGTGGTATATCTAAGAATAACTCAGAAATAGCGAAACCTAAGAACGAAAAAATGGATGCTCCGGTAAATACAAAGAGCAACATCAACAATACCCCATTCAAAGGCGAACGTTGTATATAGGATTGTAGAGATTCCTTCAAACTGATTTGAGTAACTTTGAACTCGAAAAACGCGTGGTAAAGATAGGCGATATAGAGGTCGGGGAATTCCCGTTATTGCTTGCTCCGATGGAGGATGTGAGCGATCCACCATTCCGTGCGGTATGCAAGGATAATGGAGCTGATGTTATGTTCACGGAATTCATATCCTCTGAGGGTCTTATTCGAGATGCGGCCAAAAGTGTTCAAAAACTGGATATTTTCGAATATGAGAGGCCAATCGGGATTCAGATTTTTGGAGGAGATATTGATGCCATGCGAGAATCGACTGAAATCGCTACGGCAGCAAAGCCAGACATTATCGACATTAATTACGGATGCCCAGTAAAGAAAGTGACCTGCAAAGGCGCTGGAGCTGGAATTCTGCAAGACATACCGAAGATGGTTGCAATGACGGCTGAGATCGTAAAAAGCACACATCTTCCGGTTACAGTGAAAACCCGGCTAGGCTGGGATTCTGAATCCATGTACATACAAGAAGTGGCCGAGCGGCTTCAGGATGTGGGTATCAAGGCCATCAGTATACATGGCAGAACACGCGTTCAGATGTACAAAGGCGAAGCAGACTGGACCTTGATAGGAAACATCAAAGACAATCCTCGCATTACAATTCCTGTATTTGGCAATGGTGACGTTGATAGCCCTGAAAAAGCTAAGCAGATGCGCGATAACTATGGCGTTGACGGAATTATGATAGGAAGAGCCAGTATCGGTTACCCATGGATTTTCAATGAGATAAAGAGTTATTTGAACACCGGGCAACATCTGCCTCCACCAACCATAGACCAACGCGTAGATACCTGCCTTAAACATTTCGACTTTTCAGTAAAATGGAAGGGAGATCGCGTAGGAAACGTTGAAATGAGAAGGCACTACGCGAATTACTTCCGCGGCTTCCGCGATTTCAAACAATTCAGAATGCAGTTGGTAACTCTCAATGAGAACGAGCAGATAAGGCAAGTTCTTGAAGATGTTCGAAACTACTATTCGCGCATGGAAGAGCCTGCGGTATAATTACGTTCCGCAAACTTTCAGCGTGCTAAGCATTCCTTCGGTATATTTGGCATTCTTGAAAAACCGCTCGTATGAAGAGAATGATACGATTACAGTTACATTTTAAGTTTACCTCTTTGGTATTCCTTTTCTTGTTGCTTAGCACAGTAATTAAAGCACAGGAGTTATCAGGCACCATTACCGATTCCGATTCTGGAGAACCATTGTTCGGTGCCAGCGTGGTAATTACCGGAACAGCGGTGGGCGCAACTACAGATTTTGACGGAAAGTTCAAATTCAATGTAGGCAAAAAGCCTCCATTTCAGATCAGCGTTTCGTACATCGGCTATCTCAAGCAAGACATCGAAGTAAAATCATTGGCTCCGCTTGATATCAAGTTGGCAACCGATGCCGTTATGCTCGAAGGTGTAGTAGTAACAGACGTTCGGGTTTCAGAGAAGCAAAAGGAATCTGCGCTTACAGTGGAGAGTATGGACATCATTGCCATTAAAGAAACTCCCGCAGCCAACTTCTATGATGGTCTTGGAAACCTGAAAGGAGTTGACCTCACAGCTGCTAGTATTGGCTTCAAGGTAATCAACACACGCGGTTTCAATAGCACTTCTCCTGTTCGTTCTCTTCAGGTAATTGACGGTGTGGATAATCAGTCACCTGGTCTGAACTTCAGCCTTGGAAACTTTCTTGGAGCATCGGAATTAGATGTATTGAAAGTAGACATTATACAAGGTGCAAGCTCTGCATTCTACGGGCCGAACGCCTTCAATGGTGTAATTGATATGAAGACCAAGAGTCCGTTCATCAAGCCAGGTTTGGAGGCACAGGTTAAGATCGGAGAACGAAACTTGGCAGAAGCAGCTGTCCGTTGGGCACAGGTTTTCAAAAACAAAGACGGAGTGGACAAATTCGCCTACAAGGTCAACCTGTTTTACCTGCAGGCCAACGATTGGGAAGCAGATAATCTAGACCCGATCTACGACCTCGGAACCCCAGCAAACAACCCTGGGGGTTACGATGCGGTAAATAGATACGGAGACGAAGACCTTGCAGGAGGAAACGATTTCCGTGAGCAGATAGCCAATTATCCTGGCCTTGGTATTTTTTACCGAAGAGGCTACATGGAAAGAGACCTGGTCGACTACAACACGAGGAATTTCAAAGCCAATCTTGCTGCTCATTATAGAGTCAAGGAAGATATTGAACTTATCTATTCATTCAATTTTGGTACAGGAACAACCGTTTATCAAGGAGAGAATCGATTCTCATTGAAAGACATGCTCTTCTTTCAGAACAGAATTGAATTAGCCAAGAAAGACAAATGGTTTGTCAGAGCTTATTCTACCAATGAGGATGCGGGTAAATCGTATGACGCGGTTGTAACTGCATTCAAACTTTTGAATAACCAGCGGACGTTAGAAGACTACAACACGGCCTATGCAAATTATTGGTTGCAAACTGTACGGCCACAAGTTCGTTCGCTGTTGGCAGATAATGGCGTTACATTCGGTGGAATTGGAGTTGGTTGGGATACAGATGCTATAACTCAGGTGCTTTCTCAATTTCCAGATACTCTAACGTACTGGCATCAGCAAACCACGAATGCACTTTCGTCCAACCCTTTGCTAGGATATCCAGAGCCTGGCACAGAGCGATTTAACGAATTGTTCAATCAAATAAGCACAACTATCTACACGGATAACAGCATTGAGGGTGGTGGTTCAAGATTCTATGATAAATCAGCGTTATATCACCTTCATGGTGAATACAAACTAGAACCAGAAGTAAAAGGAACCAATATTGGACTGTTCACTTTTGGAGCCAATGGTCGTTTATACGCTCCTAATTCTCGAGGAACGATTTTCGATGAAATGGTTATTGACCGGCAGAATGTCGAAGTACCAGACCCACTTGGTGGTGTTCGCGATTCCGCGGTCTTCGATACCTCATTCAGAAAGATCTTCAATTGGGAAATGGGCGTGTACGTGGGTTGGGAGCGCAAGTTCTTTAACGAGAAATTGAAGGTGAGTTTTGCTGCCCGTTTGGACAAGAATCAGAACTTCCCGTTTGTTGCTTCTCCTGCATTCTCGCTTGTGTATCTTCCAACCAAAGACCACACAATTCGTGGTGGATTTTCGTCTGCCATTCGTAATCCTACTTTGGCAGATCAATACTTGTACTACGATGTGGGTAGAGCTATACTTATTGGAAACCTAAATGGCTTCAACGACCTGATCACAACAGAATCATTTGTGGATTACCTGAACGGTGGTCTGCAAGACACAATTCTAAATTACTTTGATGTAGCTCCAATAGTTCCAGAAAAAGTGAAGACCGTGGAATTAGGATACCGCGGGTTCTTCTTCGGTAAACTCTATGTTGACGCATCCTATTACCTGAGTTTCTATGACGATTTCATCGGTTTTCAGCTCGGTGTCGAGTCTGATTTCGACACTATTCTAGGCTTGCCATTCAACACCCAGGTATACCGGGTTTCGGCCAACAGTTCAAATCAGGTGATCACTCAAGGAGCATCAATTGGTCTGAGTTACTACTTCCAGAACAAGTATTCGCTTACTGGTAACTATTCTTGGAACAAACTGCAAAAAACAAATGCAGACGACCCGATCATACCAGCATTCAACACACCTGAGCACAAATTCAATCTAGGATTCTCGGGCCGAGATCTGGGTAAAGCCAAGCTTGGTCATTTCGGATTCAGTATGAATTACAAATGGGTTCAAGGCTTCTTGTTTGAAGGCTCTCCACAATTCACCGGAATTGTTCCAACCTACGACATGTTCGATGCACAGGTGAGCTATCGGATACCAAGCGACAAAATCACCTTCAAAGTAGGTGTGTCTAACTTATTCGGGGTTCAGCCTTTCTTCCAAGAAGGCAGCGTTGGAGACCGATTTGAAAACGCCTTCAACAACTTGAATGCTCAAGTGTACGGTGGTCCACGTGTTGGTCGTATGGCCTACTTCTCCATCCTATTTGAATGGAATTGATATTGAACTTTTAGTACCTTTAAACCTTAATACTCGATAAATCTAAAATCATGAAAAAACTATTACTCTCAGTCTTTTCCTTAGGACTTGCTGTTGGTGTTGCCAATGCACAAGAACGTTATTTGGATGAGATCTTCACAGACGTAGATGTGACTGCGCAGGTTCAGTACGGAACAAACTTCAACTTCTTGTTGGGTTCTCCTACTCCGAACTTCCCGTTGAACACAGATGTTTATGCACCTAATGGCGACAATGAAACCAATAGAGCCGCGGTGATCCTACTTCACACAGGTAACTTTCTACCGAAGTATTTGAACCAAAGCCCAACTGGAGATAACAAAGACAGTTCGTTGGTTGTGTCTGCAGAGATGTTCGCAAAGCGTGGATATGTTGCGTTTGCTCCGAACTATCGTTTGGGTTGGGACGCTACTACTACTGACCCAACTTATGGACCAGATATTAGAAGAGGGACGCTCCTAACTGCAGTTTACAGAGCTATTAACGACACCAAATCATTGGTTCGTTACCTGAAAAAATCGGTAGCTGAGGATGGAAACCCTTACGGAATCAATCCAGACAGAATCATCGTTTATGGTCATGGTTCAGGAGGTTATGTAGCATTGGCTTACGGTTCTCTAGACAGAATTGAGGAACTTGAAAACGAAGCAAGTGGAAAATGGTTGAGCTCAACTACAGTTCCGGGGACTTCAATTGTAGAAAATCAACTTTATTTCAGTACCGATCTGGTTGGTGGTATTGATGGTTTCGGAGGTCTTTACAACGACACGAACCACTTCGGTTACACCAACGATGTTGTAGCTTGTATCAACGTTGGTGGTGCTTTGGGAGATTCTGCATGGATGGAAGTTGGCGAACCGCCATTGATTTCATTCCACTGCCCTAACGATGGTTTTGCACCGTTCACTCAAGGATTGGTAATTGTACCAACAACTCAAGAGGTTGTTGTTGACGTTGTGGGTAGCCGTTGGGCTATCGGACAGGCCAATGCTTTGGGTAACAACGATGTGCTTTACGGATCGACTCCTTACAACGATCCTTACACGATAGCTGCAGAAACAGCATTACAGTCAAACCACCCAGACCTTGGTTTGAATCCTGCAGATTACAGAGGATTGTTCCCATTCAACAGACCAACAATTCAGTGGCCATTCCAAGAATCCAGCCCATGGGATTTCTGGGAGGAGAATTCATTGATAGCAGCTGCAAGCCCATTGGTTGGCGGTACTGCTGCACAAGCAATTCATGACAATGGTGTTAGTGGTAGCCCAAGCATGTCTCCTGCACTTGGAAAAGCTTACTTGGATTCTATCCACGGATTCCTTGCTCCAAGACTGCATCATTTGATCAACTCAGATGTGAGTGTAAAGGAAAGTGAATTCCTTAATGAGAACACGTTCGTTTATCCTAATCCGGCTCACGATTACCTAGTTGTGAAGACGAAAGAAGGAATCAGAATCACTGATGTTGAGATCTATGATGTAACTGGTGCTCTTGTAAGAACTGAGAATGGTTTGAACAAGTTGAGCCATCAGATCAATGCAATCAACAATTTCCCAGCTGGTCTTTACCTGATCAAGGTAACTACCGACCGTGGAGTTGTTACTCGCAGAGCGCTGGTTCAGTAATCACAATACAATAATTAGAGAACCCCATTCGTGTTACGCGAATGGGGTTTTTTATTTTTCCGCCCGAAATGAATCTGCTTCGAAAATTTCAGTCTTACTGGCCTTACATGGCAATCGCCATTGTGTATGCAACAGGTTCCCGTTTAGACATTATGGAAGTAGATGCGGCCCAATACGCCAGTATTTCACTCGAAATGCTGAAATCGGGCAATTGGCTTGAGGTTCTTGACCGTAATGTCGATTACCTGGATAAACCTCCGCTACTGTTTTGGCTTTCTGCACTAAGTATGAAGTTATTCGGAATTGGAAGTTGGCAATATAAGTTGCCATCTATCCTATTCAGCTTCTTGGGTATTTACAGCACATTTCGTTTAGGCAAAAAGCTTTATGGAGCAACGGTTGGTCACTTTGCCGCTATGATGCTGGGCAGTTCGTTGGCTTTGACAATGATCAATAACGACATTAAAACAGATACGATACTCGTGGCCTCCATTGTCTATTCCATTTGGATGTTGGTTGAAGTGATTGAAACAGGAAAGTGGAACTATGTTCTTGGTGCTTCTTTGGGAATTTCTGCTGCAATGCTCACAAAAGGCCCGATAGGTTTGATGATGCCATTGCTTGCAGTTGGTGGCCATGTCTTTTTGAAACGCGATTGGAGCATTGTTTTCAACCCGAAATGGTTGGTGGTTGCGGCAATCGTTGCGGTTTGCCTTATTCCGATGTGTGTCGGTCTTTACGAGCAGTATGGTGCCAAAGGACTGAAGTTCTATTTCTGGACGCAAAGCTTCGGCAGAATTACAGGAGAAAATGAATGGCGCAATGACACAACTCCACTCTACTTCTTTCATGTTTTCGGGTGGTCATTTTTACCGTGGACACTACTTGGTCTTGCAGGTATCTACAAAGAAATTCGCGGTATTAGAAACTCCATTGAAGATGCTGACGCTGAACTTTTTCTAATAAGCGGAATCGTGCTGGTTTGGACAGCACTTTCTTTCTCAAAGTTCAAATTGCCACATTATATATTCGTTGTTTATCCGCTCATTGCAATCTTAGCTGCTAAGCATGTTATGCAACTTAAGAAACACAGTACGTGGGCTTGGACGCAGCTCATTCTTACCTCACTTAGTGTTGGCCTGCTAGCTATTGTCCTTGTTTACGCTTTTCCAAATGGTGGTTGGGTTCTTCCTTTGCTGCTGTCTTTGTCAGTGGTTGTTGCAATCTTACTTTTCGTCAATCATTATCAATCTGAACAGACCATTCTTCCCGCGTTTGTAATGAGTATCGCGATAGGCCTTGGCCTTAACCTACATTTTTACCCGCAACTACTCCCCTATCAGGCCAATGCTTCCGTAGGAAAATGGGTGGTAGAAAATGAGATTCAAGATGGTCGTTTCTTCGGGTTCGCTACTGGTGGAAGAGCCCTCGATTTCTATGCGCAGCGTATCATTCCTTGGTTGGATGATGCTGCCTCGACCATTAACGTAATTGAACCTGGTGTAGTGATTTACGCTAACGAAGCATGTTACAAAGATCTTATTGCGCGAGGCTATTCACCAGAACGGGAACTTGTTCTGGAAAACTTTGAGGTACAGCGACTCTCCATCAAATTCCTGAATCCAAAAACGCGCAATGAAGCCACGCGAAAGAACTACTTGATGTTCTATTGATCGGTAAGTTGCTTGTAAGCGATGTAGGCCATAAGGCCTGTTCCGACCTCCAAGCACCGCTCATCCACATTGAATGTTGGTGTGTGCAGACCTGATACGATACCCGCTTCTTTGTTTCCAACTCCTAAACGATAGAAACAACCTGGCATATGGTGCGTGTAGTAACTGAAATCCTCTCCGGTCATACGCATATCCAATTCCACTACATTTTCCTCTCCCAGATAGGCCTTGGCGGCTTGGCGAGAGAACTCCGTTAGCGCTTCATCATTATACACATGCGGATAGCCTACATCTACACGGAAATCACACGAACCTCCCATTGAAATGGCCAATTCCTCCGCCAATTTTTTCATGATCTTATGCGCTTCCTTCCTCCACTCTTCATCCATGGTTCGGAATGTTCCCTGAACATGAACCTCGTTAGGAATGATATTAGTGGCCCCGTTAGCTTCAACCTTTCCGAAAGACAAAACACATGGAACGCCTGGTTTGGTCCGTCTTCTAACAATCTGCTGTAGCGCAACAATGATATGCGAAGTAATTAGAACAGGATCAATCGTGTAATGTGGTAAGGCCGCATGACCACCTTTTCCTTTAACCGTAAAATGAACCTCATCGGCAGAGGCCATATACATACCCGAACGGAATCCTACTTTGCCAACCTCCAGTTCCGGTAAAACGTGCTGTCCTACTATTGAGCTCGCCTTCGGGTTGTCCAAAGCTCCTTCCTTTATCATCAGCGAAGCGCCACCAGGTAATATTTCCTCACCAGGCTGAAAAATGATCTTCACCGTTCCTTCGAACTCATCGCGCAGGTCATGAAGGGTTTTAGCAACACCCATCACGCACGAAGTATGCACATCGTGTCCACAAGCATGCATCACTCCTACGTTTGTAGAACGATAGGATACATCGTTGGCTTCCACAATCGGTAGTGCATCCATATCGCCACGTAAGGCAATAACCTTAGATGTGGGATTCTTCCCTTCGATATGCGCAACAATACCTGTATCTACGTAGCCACGTTTATACGAAACACCCCACTCGTCTAACTTGGATGTGACAAACTTGCTGGTCTCATACTCTTTGAACGAGAGTTCAGGGTTTGCATGCAAATGCCTTCTTATGCTCAGAATTTCCGCAGCACTCTGGGCCACAAGATGCTTTATTCTTTCTTCCATTACTTACTGAATAGAAGTTTGGCTGCTGCAAGCATCATTACGCCTCCGAATATCTTTTTGACCAAGCGTTGATCCATGGAAATGGAGATCTTACTACCGAAATATGCTCCTAAAATGAAGGCCGCAGCTATAACCAGTGCTGCCGTAATGTTGGTGTTTCCACTCTTGTAATAGTTGTAAAAACCGAGAAGTCCAATTGGTGGTAACATCATGGTAAGACTTGTGCCCTGGGCCATGTGTTGTGTGTATCCAAGGAAGAACACCAACGCAGGAACGATGATGATTCCACCACCAACGCCAACGAACCCGCTAGCAAATCCGGCAGCAGCACCGATCAATAGTAGCACTAGAATTGTAGTAATGCTCATATTAGACTTGTTTAGTTCAACCATATCAGAAATCCATGCTTAACGAGACGTACCAGAAACCATCATTCAGCTTCCTGTTCTCCACTCCCCAAGCATAATCTACTCGAATAAAATAGCCAAGGAATTTTGTTCTTGCACCAACGCCAAAACCACCAACAATAGGTTCGCGCCTGTTATTGACCGTTATCAGAACCGAGCCTTGAGGAATAACCTCTCTGTTCAGTGAATTCTCATCGGAAAACGGGTGAGCACCTGTCCAAGCAGTACCTATATCTCCAAATCCAACAATCTGGAAGTTGTAAATGAAGTTCGATTTGATCGGACGATTGATGAGATATCGGAAAATAGGCCATCGTAACTCACTGTTGATCACCGCAAAGCTGTTACCATTCCTGATGTTCTGCGGATGACCACGCATGTTGGTGGCCAAGGCCTGAAACGCATAATTCTGGCTGAAATCAACAGGGATATCGTTGTTGTAGGTAGGTACGATCCATTGGTCAACACCGCCTAAGAAATAGGCCAATTTCTGTCTCCCGAAAGATGTACTTGCCGCTAATCGATTGGCCCAGATCAATTCGCGGTGAACCTTGATGTAATTACGGGCATCAACACCTACAACAAACAATTGCTTGGCTTCTTTATCTATTTCCTGGTAGTACTCTGCAAAGATCTTCAGTCTTGTCCCACGGTAAAGGTTCAAACCCATGGGTAGTGTATTATCGAATACGTATTCCAATTTGAAACCTCCGGTCCATTGCCAATCATCGGGTCGTTCAAGATTTCGGTCTGAAGTGCTCTTGAACACCGTTCTATCGTTTCTTCCGAGTACGTTTCCACGCAGCGCAGAGAAATCGCTGAATGGCCAGTTCATTTTCCAGGTAAGCGTATAGGTATAAACCTGAGCTACGGTTGAATTGGAGATCACATCTTCTATGGATTGACGATGGAAAACCAACTGCTTGTCCAGTCGTCTTTTGAAATTCTGTGCTGAAATGAATACTTCATTCGTATTCAGGTTTCCTGTAATACGGAAACCGCCCACCACTTTGTAGTCATCTAATATGTCCGTTATTCCGGTCTTGAAAAAACCGTTGAGACCCGGATTATTGAAAGATCCACCTCCAGTAAATGTCTGATAAGTGCTGTTCACAAAAGCATTGTCCAATTGTGTTACAACATACTCGCTCTTAAAAGCTACATCGTAGTTCCGTTGTGGAGGCAATTGCATTTCCAACGGCATTCCTTGCATGGCTTCCAAAGCGGCATGGAGACTGTCTATTCTTGCTAAAACCTTGTCTCGTTTCTTATCTCTCTTGGACTTTGATGGCTCGTCTGATAGGATTGTTGGAGATGGTTCGCTCGTTGGCTCCTGTTCGTACGAATCAACATTCACATCAAACTGATAATCGTAAATATCAATATCACCCGGATTGCGTGGTTTAGATGGTTTGGCGGGTTGCTCTGTAACGATAGGTTCAGCCGACTTGATAGGTTTCTCGTCTTCTGTAAGAATGGAAGTTCGTTTACGCTGTTTCTTTGGAGGCTCGGCAGCCTTGTTCTTAAAGCCTGAATGATTGATCTCGGTAAGGGCCGCGGCCTTTTCAGAATCGCGGTCTTTTACTGTAAGTCGATAGTTTCCTTTGGCAAAGATCACCTCCGTTATCTTACCGTTTGTAGTATCCACATCATACTCAAGAATATTTCGCGGATACTGCGTTAGTGGTCTTGACCGAGTAAAGTAGGAATAGTGAATCGAAGTATCGATGTAAGCGATATTACTATCGAGTTTTGCCAAATATCGGTTAAGGATTCCTTTCTCATCGCTGAGATATGACAGGCTGCTACCATCGTATTCCATTGGTGCCAGTTCATTCACAAACGGTGTATTGGTTACTCGCCTTAGCACGGGCTCGTCAGACTTTCGATCGTAAATGAAAATATCGTGCGAAAGATTTGGAGGAAGCAGATTCATGTCGAACTGCTTAATGGTATCGTTATTTCTATCTGAACTGAAAATGACCTTGCGAGACCGATCAATGAATCGGGCATCCACATCTGTGAATTTATCGTCCGTCAGTTTCTCATAGACGTTAGAAATGATGTTGTAGATGTACACATCTGATCTTCCATTCTGCACTGCGGTAAACACGAATTCTCTACCATCATCAGAATAATCTACAGATAGGATCTTCTCGAAATAGAACAATTCTCGCCACGTGCGCTTTTTGGTGGTAAGGTCATACTGCACCAATTTGATCTTGCCTTTGTGCTCGGTGATCATGGAGATGAGCTTTCCGCTGGGATGCCAAGCAACAATCGGATAACTATGATCTTGCGTTGTGTACGCACGGTAACCTTGTTTGTAAATGTTCTTCTTCTTTTTGGAGCCTACGTTTTGCAACTTGACCTTGATCTTACCCATGTCGTTCCAAACGTAAACCAATTGCTGACCGTTAGGGCTAAGCCTTGGGTGTTCCACTGCACAATAGGGCTGAGCACGCTTTCGAACACGATTCAGCGGTTTTTCGGCAGGCAAGGCAAGCTTTTCCTCTTGCTTATAGTACATGTTATCGTAGTAGTGAAGCCACTCTGCAGCCAGATTCTTTAGCGAAACACCCAACACGAACAGGAATCCATTATCAGCATTTCTGCTTACCCGAGTCATGTACAGGATATTGCTGATAACCGATTTTCCATAGCTCTCTACAACATACTTCCAGATGGAATGGCCTCCGTATCGGGCATCTTTTCCGGTAAGTTGACTGAACTTCTCCCAACGACCAGACATTACCGCATCTTTCACCTCATTGTTCACTTCGGCATTCCAATCAGTGCTTAGGTAAGAGATCAATCCTTCCACGTACCATTCTGGCAGATTAAGTAAGGTGTTGTTGCGAATCACATCCTTAAAACTGCCTCCATACATCATCTGATCAAGCATTACACGGGCCAGTCCTGCACGCAGTTGCTCTTCGTAATTCTTGTAATCTCCATCAAAATAGAGAATCAACTTGGTGCCAACAATAGTGGTTACACCACCAGTGTTATACTGCTCATCGGTACTAAGGCCAATGTTGCTTTGCTTCTGCTCAGAAAGTTTGTTGTAGATGATTACCTGAAAACGCTTATCCATCGTAAAGTCGAAGGTCTTCTCAAGATCGCGAAGAGCACGGTCGCTGGCTCGCATGGTGTACTCGGCCAACTCGTTACCGCCCAAGTAGAAATAAACATCAAAACGGTCGAATCTGTAGAAGAACCAGTCGGTTTTCTCGTACTGAACGCGGTTCTTGCCGAACTCCATCTGGGAGCCGTTGTAGAACTGTGCGAAAACGGAACCAACGGGTAAAACCGTAAGCACCATTAGCCAAAGCCACACATTTCTACAAATCTGTCTGTACAACTGCCTCATTCTTTTGAAGAAACGCAAAGATACGGTTAATGTATCCGAACGATCTTGATGAAAACCCACGGAAACGGGAAATAGTATTTTTGCCGCAATCGTAACAGCCATGCACCTAAAAAAGTTTGTTTTCAACCCGTTTCAAGAGAATACTTACCTCATTTGGGATGAGGAGAAAAACTGCGCCATAATTGACCCTGGATGTTCGGATGAATACGAACGAAACGAATTGGTCGAATTTATTGAGCAAAACGAGCTCAAACCCGTGAAACTATTGAACACGCACTGCCATGTAGACCACGTACTTGGCAACAAATACTTGGCGGAGAAATACCACCTGAAGTTGGAAATGCATCAGGGTGATGTACCTGTGCTGAATGCGGTTCCAAATTATGGTGCGTCTTATGGCTTTGTAACAGGCGAAATGGTTGAACCTGAAGTTTTTCTGGAGCATGGGGATGTGGTGAAAGTCGGTTCAATTGAATTAAGTGTCATACACACCCCAGGACATTCTCCGGGTGGAATCTGCTTTTATCATGCACCAACGAAACAAATTATTGTAGGTGACGCTCTTTTCTACGGAAGTATTGGTAGAACCGACCTGCCAGGCGGAAACCATGCCCAGCTGATCACTGCCATCAAGAACGAGTTACTCACACTTCCAGAGGATGTGCAAGTGCATTCCGGTCATGGTCCTGCCACCAACATCGGATTCGAAAAAGCGCGAAACCCCTTTCTTCAATGAGAGGATTTCTTTTTTTGATGACATTCGTTTTGCTCTTATCTGAAGCAAAATCTCAGGATGTTCGGCCCATCAAAGTGCTTACTTGGAACATCTATATGCGGCCGCATTCCGTCACATTCGATGGACAATTCAGACGAGCCAAAGCCATTGGCGAAGTGCTGAAAACGGAAGACTATGACATCATTCTGTTTCAAGAAGCATTCGGTAAAACGAGTCGCAGGAAACTTCGTAAAGCATTGGAAGGAGCGTATCCTTACGAAATTGAACCTAAAAACAAAAAAAAGACGGTTAACAGCGGGCTTTGGATTCTGAGCAAGCATGAGATCAGCAATGCCGAGTTCATCTTTTTCGAAAGTTGTTTGGTGAGTGATTGCCAAGCATCAAAAGGTGCTGTTCTTATTACTCTCGATATCAATGGACAAACGTATCAGTTCATAAACACACACGTGCAAGCAGAAGATGGCAAGGAGTTTGCGTTAATAAGGCAAGATCAGTTTGACATGATACGCGAGTTATTGGACAGCAGCCTACTAAGCAAGACACCACAGTTTGTACTTGGCGACCTCAATACTGCTAAAAGCCAAACAGACGAATATTCGGTGATGTTGGAAAAGTTGAGACACAACAGACGGAACGGTTGCTATCCTAAGAAGAAACAACACTAAGTTCTGCAGAACCAGCTACATGGGGTTGTGCCAATAACGACCTCATCAAAAATAAGTGGAAAGGAATGACGTACTTATTGGATTACGCCCTGCAGCGCGAAATCGGGTTCTTATTCAAACTCAGACGCAGACTGAAAACATATACGAAACAATGGTCGAAAAACGAACATCTGTCAATCATTCGCCATATCACTAACCATACTTCCCTTAATTTCGAACCGCAATAAAAAAACCATGATCGGGAATATTTGTAACCATCCTTAGTGCACTGATATTTCAGCACTACTATCACAGCTCAAGAAGTTGACAAACATGAAATGTTCAAGAAAATGATGGCCACAATTGATGGTATCAAAACCTTGACCTTCAGGCTAGACAAGACGAGAGCGTATAAATGGTAAGATGATGCCTGGCTCGCAAGATGTCAAGTTGAACGTAACACCCCACCAATGCTATTTACTGATCATGTACCCAACAAAGGAGCAGAGGTCACTTTATCGGGAAGAGAGCGAGAACAAGGGGAACTGCCGCGTGAGCCCGAACGCATTCCCCTATATGACCCTCAATCTTGATCAAGATGGAGATATCCTCGAAAGATCGACACCACAGCGTAAAGGAATTAGGTTTCAAATACACGGGCGATGTATTGAATTTCGTTTACAACAAGTACAGAAGCAAGATGGATGAATACGTCACCATCAATGGTGAATTGGTTCACGATGGACGTAAGTGCTGGGGCGTGACCTTGGAAAACAAAGTATAAGATTGAGAACTACACCGTGTTGGATGGGAAAATATCTTGAAAATTGCGAGGAAACTACGTTTGGATGAATACTCACTGCTAGAGTTGAATGGAATCAAAGTTTGACGCAGTAAAGACCGGACAAGTGATCGAGTTCCAAACTCCATGTGCAAAAAGATAGAGATGTACGTAGACCAGGCCACATGCCTGCCGCTTACCAGAAAATGTATGACGAAGAGGGTTGATGGCCAGTTATACATACACCAACCTTCAAATAAACCCAACCTTTAAAAGGCGAATTGACCGAAGATTTTGAAGGATACAATTTCTGATGCTTTGAACTCTTAGCGATAGTATCTACCTTCGCAACTCGTTCTTTAATTTATTCTTATCAAGAAAGACGGAGGATAAGGCCCTACGAAGTCTTGGCAGCCCCTTTTTAGGAAGGTGCCAAATCCTATCCGCCTAAGGCGGAAGGATAAGCAGAATGTGAGAACATTTTAAACTGAACACACAGGGCCTTCAACGAGCAATCGTTGGAGGCTTTTATTGACATGAAATGAGCAATAAAACCGAATTATTAAGAAGGCCATCAAGGAAAGAATCCTGGTGCTAGATGGCTGGGAAATGGGCACACCATAGTCAACGACATACCTTGGAGGAAGATGACTTCCGAGGCAAGTATTTCAAGGATGCCAAGAAGCCGCTGAGAAGAGCAACGACCTGCTTTCCATCCCACTCGTCCCGATATCATCAAAGACATTCATCGTCCAGTATTATGAGGCGGGGGCGAACGTACCGAAACCAACACCTTTAGCGGAACGACCATCGCGCAAGCCGACTATGGGTTGGAAGCAGCTGTGTACGACATCAACTTTCAGTCGGCAAAGATGCAGCCCGCGAAGTAGCAGACGAATTCACCGCAAAGGAGCCGAACAAACCTCGCTTTGTAGCTGGATTCCATGGGGCCAACGAACAGAACGGCTTCGCTTTCTCAGATGTGAATGATCATGGTTTCCAGAGCTGTGACCTTCGACCAATTACGCATCGCCTACATCGCGAGCAGGCACAAGCGTTGATAGATGGTGGTGTGGACATTCTTTTAGTTGAAACTGTTTTCGATACCCTTAACGCCAAGGCTGCGCTTTTCGCCATTGATGGTGTTCGAGGGAACTCGGCTACCGATTACCGGTCGTAGTTTCGGGAACGATTTACGGATGCCAGCGGCAGAACACTCTCAGGCCGGCAGCCGAGGCTTTTCTCATCTCGGTTTCACACATTCCGTTATTGTCTGTTGGATTCAATTGTGCATTGGGTGCTTCGCAACTCAGACCACATCTTCAGGTGTTGGCCGCAAATCGCCTTACGAATCAGCGCTCATCCGAATGCTGGATTGCCAAGCGAATTCGGGGGTATGACGAAACTCGAAAATGATGGCAGCACAGATCGAAGAGTTCCTCAAGAAAATCTGGTAAACGTGATCGGTGGGTGTTGTGGCACGACTCCCCCGCATATTAAGGCAATTGCGGAGGTGGCTGCGAAATTTACGCTCCGCGTCAGATATCAGATTTGAGACGTGAGACTTCAGAGGCTCTGTAAATGCACAACGTAGAACAGCTTAGGTCTGGCAACTGGCGATGGAAATCGCTAGGAAATCCTATGTCGTGACCAGCGATTTTCCTTCGGAGGAGAGATTTGGATTGACTTCTCAAATAAGACGAGCAGCCGTTTCAGTGCATCAAATATTGCAGAGGTGCTGGAAGAAACTCAGACAAGGAATTTGTTCAGTTTTTAGCAATTGCATATGGCTCTTCGTACGAACTCAAAACACAACTATTCATTTGCGTTGACCGGAATTTATCCGCGAAGTAGACGCGACAAGCCTCATTGCCTGATCTTGAAGAAATAAAATGATGCAGGGTCTTCAACAATCCATCAAGAAGCGACTAGGCTCTTAACTCAATACTCATATCTCTACTCAATTACTACTTTGTGTCTGAAATCTCAAATATTCCCCCATTACAACTCTCCGGCCTCGAACCGCTAACAATATTTCCAGGTTCCAATTTTATTAATGTTGGCAGAGGACCAATGTGACAGGCTCGCGGATGTTCCTTCGGCTGATAAAGAGGAAAAGTACGGATGAGGCTTTGGCCGTTGCCCGAGACAAGTGGAAGGCGGTGCGCAGGTGCTTGATGTGAATATGGATGAAGGCATGATGCGATGGCAAAAGAGGCCATGGGTCAAGTTCCCTAAACTTATTGGCGGCCGAACCTGATATTTCGCGCATTCCGATCGTGTGATGCGATAGCTCTAAATGGGAGATGCGTCGAAGCAGGATTGCAATGCGTGCAAGGAAAATCGGTGGTGAACTCCATCAGCCTGAAGAAGGCGAAGCGCAATTCGTATTGACTACGCTAAGAAAATCAAGCGTTATGGTGCAGCCACGGTTGTTATGGCATTTGATGAGAACGGACAGGCCGACAGCTACGAGCGCAGAATAGAGATGCGCAAACGCTCGTGACGTACTCATCAATAAGGTCGGTTTTTCCGCCACAGGACATCATTTTCGACCCGAACATATTCCCTGTGGCAACGGGTATGGAAAGGCACAACAATAACGCGCTCGACTTTTTCCGTGCGACCAAATGGATAAGGAAAACCTGCCTGGAGCAAAGGTTTCTGGAGGTGTAAGTAACGTTTCGTTCTCGTTCCGAGGAATAACAGTGCGCGAAGCAATGCATTCCCGGCATTCCTGTATCATGCCATTCAGCATGGAATGGACATGGGAATTGAACCCGACCATGTTGGAGGTTTGATGAGATTCGAAGGAACTGTTGGTGAAAGGTGGAAGACGTGCTTCTGAACCGCAATGAGAATGCAACGGAAGCCCTTTTGGAGTTGCCCCCGGAAACCTTCGTTGGAACCACCAAAGAAAAGAGTAGAAGACCTTGCTTGGCGCGATGCTCCTGTCGAAGAACGTTTATCTCACGCCTTGGTCAAAGGCCTTACCGGTCATCGAAGTGGATGTGGAAGAAGCAAGGCTGAAAGCCCGAAAAACCGCTTCACGTGATTGAAGGCCCGCTTATGGCTGGCATGAACATCGTTGGCGACCTTTTCCGGGCTGGAAAGATGTTCCTGCCTCAAGTGGTGAAAGCGCCCGAAGTAATGAAGAAAGCCGTTGCTTATCTCCTGCCGTACATGGAACAGGAAGCAGACGGTTCAGCATCGAAATCACAAGGAAGTTCTTCTTGCAACGGTTAAAGGTGACGTTCACGACATTGGTAAAAATATCGTTGGGGTGGTTTGGCCTGCAACAATTACCAAGTAATTAACCTTAGCGTAATGGTTCTACAGAGAGATCGCTAGCAGAAGCAAAAGCACAGAACGTGGATGTGATCGGGCTGGTGGACTGATCGCCCCTTCATTGGACGAATGGTCCATCTCGCCAAGAGATGGAACACGATGGAGTTCGACATTCCCTTGTTGATCGGTGGAGCGACCACATCACGGGGTTTCACACAGCCGTGAAGATCGAGGAAGTACAAGCGCGGACAGGCCGTTCACGTGCTGGATGCATCGGAGCCGTGACGGTAGTTGAAAGTCTGCTCGGTAGCCGAAAGAAGGCCTTTAGCAGGCATCAAGAGGAAGAGTATGCGAACATGCGCGAGATGCATGCCCGCAAACGTGCCGATAAGGAAGTGGTGACACTCGCAGAAGCACGTGCCAACAAGTTCCAAATTGAATGGAAGCCGAAGACGCCAAACCGAACAAGTTGGGGATTACCGAATTCAAAGATTTCCATAAGCGAATTGATCGGCTTCATTGATTGGACGCCATTTTTTCCAAACTTGAACTAGCCGGTCGTTACCCGAAGATGCTTGGAGGACGAAGTGGTTGGTGAAGCAGCCACAAAGTCTTCCCGATGCCCAAGCAATGCTAAAGAGATTGTGAATTGAGAAATGGCTTAGCGCCAGTGGCGTTGTCCGGACTTTGGCCTGCGAATGCGTTGGCGATGATGTGGAACTCTACACGGACGAAGCCGCAAAGAGGTTCTTTCAACCGTTCATTCATTGCGTCAGCAATCCAAAAGCTGACAGCGTGGCCAACTTGGCGCTGAGCGATTTTGTGGCACCAAAGAAACAGGTTTGCAAGATCGTATGGGTGGATTTGCTGTTACCGCTGGCCCTAGGCATCGAAAGCAAACTGGAGGAATTCATAAAGACCATGACGATTACAGCAACATCATGCTCAAAGCCTTGGCCGACCGATTAGCGGAAGCATTCGCGAAAGCTTCACAGCATCGTGCGAAAAAGAAACCTGGGGCTACGAACCGAATGAGACGCTTTCAAACGGGAGCCTCATCCGCGAAAGTACCGTGGCATCCGTCCAGCACCAGGTTACCCTGCCTGTCCAGACCACAGAAAAACCTGAGCTGTTCAAGCTATTGAATGCGACTTCCATCACAGGGGATGACCCTTACCCCGAAAGCTTGGCCATGATGCCAGCGGCCTCTGTCTTGGTTGGTATTTCGCCCATCCCCAAAGCAAATACTTCGGATTGGGTAAGATTGAGAAAGACCAGGTGGAGGATTACCGCAGTAAGGAAAGAAAATGAAAGTAACGGAAATAGAGCGTTGGCTAAGTCCTAACCTGAATTACGACAGCACCGCTTTCATTCCTCTGATAATTTCAGTAAACAGGATATTTAGTCGTATTTGATAGTAAGGAGAATTGAAATTTTCCTTCACCTGTTTATTGCCTTTGAGCATTACTCGGTATCGAGGCCAACTCCAAACCCTATCCAGTTAGCAAAGAGATAATCTACCGCAATACCCGCTTCCATAGGTACTACCAACCCGTTGGCAAACCGATTGTTACTCTCCGATACATAGAAGGACTCGCCTACTCCTATCTGTACCGGAACGGATAACGTCAATCATCACTTCTCGTAGAAAGCTATAGTCTATGTAGCCAGTAGCCTTAACGCATTTTTGGTTGTGCAGTCAGGTCTGTTTGTCCGTGGTCTGATGGTTTATAAAGTTTCGAATCTAGATTGGTAAGCATCCAATAGTAACCTACACCACAACGGATTGGAAACTTGAACTCAAATCCAGCTCTGACACCTAAGAATGTTGCATGATGTGTCTGAACAAAGGTATTCCGTGTTTCAACCTTTGCTAAGAACTTAATCTTTTCATTCTCCCGTTGTTGAGCGCAAGATGAAGCTATCATCGTACTAAGAGTAGCGATAACTAGGATCCAGCAACGTATTTGTAAGATGAATTTCACGGCAAAAAAAATGTCCTTAATTACTTAAGGACATTTCCTGTTCAAATATTGCATTCTCAGTGAACTTCTTCTTCACCTTCCTTTAGTGGGACCGTTTGTGGAATGAAATCTTCATTTGCCCCAGGCTTACTATAGTCGTATGCCCAACGATACACTGTTGGAATAGGCCCTTCCCAGTTTCCATGACCTGGATTTACTTCGGTGGTCCACTCCAATGCATTAGAATGCCATGGATTCTTGGTCGCCTTCGTTCCGCGGAAAATACTGTAGAAGAAATTCACAAAGAAAATAACCTGAGCAATTCCTCCAAGAAAAGCAAACAAACTAATGCTAACATTAATGTCCTGAAGGGCATCAAATAGCGGGAATGCTTCGTTGGAGTAGTAACGTCTTGGAACGCCAGAAAGACCTATAAAGTGCATTGGGAAAAAGACCCCGTAAACGGACACAACAGTCAACCAGAAGTGAGCATAGCCCATCTTCTTGTTCATCATCTTTCCGTACATTTTTGGGAACCAGTGGTACACTCCAGCGAACATCCCAAAAATTGCTGAAGCACCCATTACGATATGGAAGTGAGCAACCACGAAATAGGTATCATGTACGTTAATATCCAAAGCCGAATCGCCCAAGATAATACCAGTAAGACCACCAGTGATGAAAGTTGAAACCATACCGATGGCAAACATCATCGCAGGAGAATAAACGATATTCCCTTTCCAAAGAGTAGTTAGATAGTTGAAGACCTTAACTGCTGATGGAATTGCGACCAACAATGTTGTGAACGTAAACACAGAACCCAAGAAAGGATTCATACCAGTCACGAACATGTGGTGTCCCCAAACAATGAACGAAAGGAATGCGATTGCCAACATGGAAAGAACCATTGCCTTGTATCCAAAGATTGGCTTACGACTCATGGTTGAGATGACCTCAGATGTGATACCCAAAGCAGGCAACAAAATGATGTAAACTTCTGGGTGACCCAAGAACCAGAAAAGGTGCTCATACAGAATTGGACTTCCTCCTGTGTGCTCTAACGCCTGACCTCCGATGAATATATCAGACAGGTAAAAACTCGTCCCGAAACTTCTATCGAAAATGAGAAGTAACGCAGCTGAAAGAAGCACTGGGAACGAAAGAAGACCTAGAATAGCTGTAATGAAAATAGCCCACATGGTCAGCGGCATGCGATCCATCGACATACCTTTTGTACGAAGATTGATTATCGTAACTATGTAGTTAATCCCACCAAGAAGTGAAGAAACAATAAATAAAGCGATACTCACCAACCACAAAGTCATACCCAAACCTGAACCAGGAATTGCCTCAGGAAGTGCACTAAGCGGTGGATAAATGGTCCATCCTGCAGATGCTGGTCCCGTTTCAATGAACAAGGATCCAACCATTATCACTGATGATGCTAAAAAGAACCAATAAGACAGCATGTTCATAAAACCAGACGCCATGTCTCTCGCTCCAACCTGCAATGGAATAAGTAGGTTGGCAAAAGTACCTGTAAGTCCACCCGTCAATACCATGAATACAATAATGGTTCCGTGAATAGTAACAAGAGCCAAGTACATATTTGGATCAAGGACACCACCTTCGGCCCATTTTCCAAGAACCGTTTCAAGAATTCCGAAAGACTCTCCTGGCCAACCAAGTTGCAATCGGAATAGCATAGACAATGCCATGCCAATAAAACCCATAATAATAGCAGTTATCAGAAACTGCTTAGAAATCATTTTATGATCCTGACTGAACACATAGTGCGTCCAAAAATCAGGCTTACCATGATGATGGTGATGTGCGTGGTCTTCGTGTGCTGCGTGATCTGACATCTTCAAACTTTATAAATCTTAGTGACCAGCTGGTGCTGTTTCTTCTGTTTCTACAACGGCACCGTCCTCAACTGAAACTTCTTCGGCACCTTCTTCCAATACTTCTGTCTGAACAGCCTCAGCAACTTCCACAACAGGAGCTGCTCCCATGCTTTCAGCAAAGGTCTTCTTATCTGCTAGCCAAGCGGCATAGTCCTCTTCAGATTCAACGATTATGTTCATCTGCATGTTATAGTGAGCACCACCACAGATCTTGTTGCAAAGCAATAAGTAGTCAAACTCATCATTTCCAGTAATCTGACGCATTTCCTTTGTAGTAGTCTTAGGAACCATATGGAATTGAGTAGTCATGCCAGGTACGCAGTTCATCTGAAGTCGGAAGTGAGGCATGTAAGCACTGTGTAAAACATCGCGGGAATGGAACTTGAATACTACTGGCTTTCCAACGGGCAAGTGAAGTTCACCACGCACGATCTTATCATCTGCACTTGCACCATCTTCGATGCTGATGCCAAGCGGATTTTCACTTGTAATCAGACGATAACCTGACTTCCCAAGTACATTGTCGGATCCAGAATATCGTGCTGTCCAGTCAAACTGCTTTGCGTAAAGTTCAACCTCCATAGCATCATCTGGTTCAGGACCGGTTACGTCATGCCATACTGTTAAACCATAAATAATCAAAGTGGTAAGAACAATGGTCGGTACGACCGTCCAAATCATCTCTAACTTATTACTGTGTGCAAAGAAGGTTGCAGTTCTTGATTTTCGATGATAATAACTATACGCAAAGAAAATCAACACTAAATGAGTGATAAAGAACATTGGTATAATAATACCAAAGGAGATTCCCATCAAGTTGTCAATCTCAGCTCCGTGCTCTGAAGCCGCTGGTGGAAGCAGATGTTTCCCCCAAGCAACAAATGAGTAAACCACAAAAACCAAATACGCTAGACCCATAACCATGAAGAGGGTTGACTGGGTTTTATTGTCGGCTTCAGTAACCTCTGCTGGGTTTTCCCCTTTCAGTTCGGTACTAAGCTCAAACACACGCGCAACCTTTGCCAACACAAGGATGGCTAGGACAATTACTATTGCAATAAGCAGATTGATCATTTCTCCGTTCTCTTTTACCGAATACTTAGCGCCAGATTATACATGATGGTGTTTAGCCTCATCCAAGTAAGGATGATTTTTAGCTACAAGTGGAGCCTTAGCCAATGCACTATGAACCACAAAAAGGAACAAGCCTAAAAAGCCTAGGAACAAGCCCACTTCCAAGATTCCGATTCCCCAATCAGCCTTAACTGCACCCGGCATCACCATTTGGAATACATCCAACCAATGTCCTACAACTATGATGACTCCGGTTATGGTCATCATGTTCATATTTCTCTTAGCCGCCTTATCCATCAACAACAACATAGGCAACGCCAAGTTCAACACTGGCAAGGCTCCCCACACGAATTGGTAATTCTTCCAACGATCTTGGAAATAAGTAACCTCCTCAGGAATGTTGGCATACCAGATCAACATGAATTGTGAGAACCAAAGGTAGCCCCAAAAAACTGATGCTCCGAACATGAACTTTCCAAGATCCTGTAAGTGCTCTTCATTGATATCAGGTAGATAACCGTTACGCTTCAATGAGATAACAATCAAAGCAAACATAGTAATACCCGTTACGAACATGGTAGAAAAGTTGTACCATCCAAACAACGTACTGAACCAATGGGTATCAATGGACATCATCCAATCCCATGATGCAGTTGATGATGTTACTCCATAAAATACTAGGAAAGCTGCAGCCCAGCCGTAGTTTCTCTTATGAATGGCCACTCCACCTTCCAAATCTTCTCTCAGCGATTGCTTTCTGAAGAACAAGGTGAAGAAAATCCACACAGCCAAGTAAAGTACAGCACGCAGGAAAAAGAACGGTTCATTCAAATAAGCAGCCTTTCCTGCAATAATTGAATCATAGTGAGCGCTTTCAGGATTCATGATTTCAGGATCCATCCAATGATAGATATGATGCCATCCTAAACTGTGGCTGCCTCCGATCAACGTAATCAATAGAATAGGTCCCCCTACAAGAAGGAATTGAGATACAGCTTCAGGAACTCGTTTGAAACCTGAGGACCATCCTGCTTCGGAAACATACTGAATGGCCATCCACAGTGTTCCCATAAGGCCAATTCCTACAAAGAAGTAAGAATTCACCAACATATTCGCCCAGATACGCTGACCAGGAACATGCGTAAGTACCGAATACACTAGTGCTAGAACACCAAGACCTACAAGGCCCAGTGTCAATCTTTTAGTGCTTGATTTGAATGTATAATCCATTACTGGCTACTGTTTCTCTAATTCAATTAAAGCTTTTGAAGCTCTTGGACGTACTGAATAACTTTCCAACGATCCTCTTTTGTAAGCTGAGATGCATGCGACCCCATCAACCCTTTACCGTAAGTAATCGTGTGAAACATCTTACCTTCAGTAAGGTCTTTTAATGCACCTCCGTTATATGCTGGTGGTGGTGGAAATTTCCCTGTTCCTATCAATTGTCCATCGCCTTGACCTTCCTTACCATGACAGTGCATACACATCTTCTCAAAGATCACCTTGCCTTCAGCTATCGTCTCGGTAGATTTTGCAAGCGGACTCTTTAAATTGGCGCCAGCAGCTTCGTATCCTTCCAGTGAATTAGGATAAGCGTACGGAAGCGCGTTTACCAAACTTGCACTATAAGGCCACTCTCCGCGAGTAATAGTTCCTGCAACAGGCTTCTGCGCAGTCATACTGTCTGGCAAGAGTGGATTCTCACTATATGTTTCATAAGAAGGAGAGCGGTACATGTCAGGCATATACTCTACTCCCGGACTGTTCGGGTCTGTGGTACAAGAGCTCATCAGTATTGCGATGCAAGCCAATGCACTTCCTACCAGCGAAATATTGTATTTCAATGCCTTGTTCATTTTTGAGTTATTTCCTCTGCTCCGGTTTCTTTCAGAATAGCTTCAATGTCAGCAGAACTTACAGTGTTCTCGTCAAGATCAATCTGAATAAGGAACTTATCGTCTGTAGTTCTGAGGTCTGGATTCCAGTTCTTCTTTCCTGGATAAATGGTGTTTCTAATGAAATACGTAACTGACATTCCGTGCGCTGCACAGAAGACTGTCATTTCAAAAGTTACCGGGACGAATGCTGGTAAGTTTACCAACAACGAGAAGTTCGGTTTACCTCCAATGTTCATAGGCCAATCCATAATCAATGTGAACCAGAACATGAAAAGCGCCAATCCCATACCGCATAGTCCGTAAATGAAACCCGCTATGTGCAGTCGGGTTGGTGGAACACCAATAATTGGGTCAATGCCGTGTATGGGGAACGGAGAGAACACATCCTTGATGTGAACGCCTTTAGCTACCAGCGCTTTCGCTGAAGCCTTAAGCACCTCCTCATCTGAAAACAGACCGTGTATTTCTTTCGTAGTACTCATTATTCAGTCTGAATTATTTCTTGTACTGAGATCCTGATGATTTCAAAATAGACTTCACTTCTGCAATCGGTAATGCTGGGAATGTTCTAGCATATAGAAGGAAGAATGTGAAGAAGATTCCAAGTGTTCCAACAAAGATGCCTATGTCAACCCACGTTGGGTAGAACATGCTCCAACTTGATGGAAGGTAGTCTCTGTGAAGAGAGGTTACGATAATCACAAATCGTTCGAACCACATACCAATGTTCACCACAATTGAAAGAATGAATGTGAACGTGATATTTCTTCTCAGCTTCTTAGACCAAAACACCTGAGGGCTGATAACGTTGCAGCTCATCATTGCCCAGTATGCCCACCAGTAAGGTCCTGTTGCTCTGTTCAAGAAAGCGTACTGCTCATACTCCACTCCAGAATACCATGACATGAACAACTCTGTGATGTACGCCACACCTACAATAGAACCTGTAAGCATGATGATCTTGTTCATCAACTCAACGTGGTTCAGAGTGATGTACTCCTCAAGGTTAACCACCTTTCTCATTACGAGAAGCAGTGTCTGTACCATCGCGAATCCAGAGAAGATTGCGCCCGCAACGAAGTACGGAGGGAAGATGGTGGTGTGCCATCCAGGAATCACCGATGTAGCAAAGTCCATGGATACAATGGTGTGTACAGAAAGTACAAGTGGCGTTGCCAATCCGGCAAGTACCAAAGAAATCTCTTCAAATCGATGCCATGCTCTTGCATTACCGCTCCATCCAAATGACATGATAGCATAAACCGCATGAGAAATAGGACGCGCTGCTCGAGCAGCTCTATCGCGAATTGTAGCAAAATCAGGAATTAGACCTATATACCAGAACACCAACGAAACGCTGAAGTAAGTCGAGACGCGGAATACGTCCCAAAGCAGCGGAGAATTGAAGCCGATCCAAAGCGAACTGAACTGGTTAGGTAACGGAAGAACCCAATAAGCCATCCAAATACGACCCATGTGAATTCCAGGGAACAAAGCCGCACAGATTACCGCAAAGATGGTCATTGCCTCCACAACGGTTAATTGCCATTCTCCATTTCGACGGAACAGTAGAAGTACCGCGAGATAAGTGTACCAGCGTGACTGATACCCACCCACTCAAACGAAATTGGTGATATCCCAAGCCCAACCAACAGTTTTATTCAAACCCCAGGTTCCGATACATACCAACACCAATAGTATACATTATACATCCAACGCCCCACAGCATTGCGATTAGCGAAATAGTGAATACAATCCACCACGTTTGTTCGCCTTGCCTTCTACTGGTTCATAGGGATATCATTGGAAACATCGTGATAGATTTATCACCTAATACGAGGGTTCCCTTATCCAAGCTTCTTGACTCGACATTTTCTTGCTTTGGTCTCTTTTTATTGCTTCGTTAACTTCCACGTTTCACCTGGTCATGTAGAACACGTTCATTAACGCCTACCTCTTCCAATAGGTGGTACTTCTTTCATCCTTGGCATTTGCAGCTACCTCCAGCTTGCCTTATCGTTCAGGTCTCCGAAAACGATAGCATTTGGTTGGGCACGCCTCTGCACATGCACTCTGTACTTCTTCATCGCCACTTTACGTCCAGCTTTAGCTTTCAGTTTAGCTGCTTGAATTCTGAACGCAGAAGCTGGCACTTCTCCATAACTCCACGGTCACGGACTACAACATCTGGATTCAACACCATTCGTCCTAAGTCATCGTTCGCAGGGTTCTGCTGAAGTCCTCAGAGCCACCATGGTACTCGGAACCAGTTGAACCTTCTCACTTTGTACGGACAGTTATTTGCACAGTAACGAGTACCGATGCAACGGTTGTAAGTCATTTGCCCAAGCCCTCATTGCTGTGCGTGGCTGCCGCAACTGGACAAACCGTTTCACAAGGGGCATGATTAAGGTCGCTGACACATTACCGGTTGAAAAGCAACCTGAGGAGCTTCAGCAGCTTCCATCGCAATGAACTTGTCAATGGCGTTTATGCCTTCCTCCTCTGCCTTCTTCGGTCATGTCGGAAGAATAGTAACGGTCGATACGCAACCAGTGCATATCACGTCCTCGTCTGATTTCTTCCTTTCCAACTACTGGAACGTTGTTCTCTGCACCAAGCAGTAACGCATGCACTACAACCGATACACTTGTTCAAATCAACGGTCATTCCCAACGGTGACCTTGTCCAATAGAGCGATCGTCCCATAGGTTAACCTGTGATGGTGGTAGGAATGGGCTTGCATGCTCTATCTCCATGACCAGCTTCTTCATGTCCATGACCTTCCGCAGCATGCTCATCATGGCCTCCGCCATGTGCATCACCATGACCTGAATCTCCAGCGCTGGGGGCTACATATAGCATTAAGTCCGGGTTTCCAGCCCAGGGTCATGCTTGTACTGAGAGTAGTTTCTTTCAAGATCGAAGAACGGCCCATCAAGGTATGATGCGACTGCAACTGAGCAATCTCATACTTTTCTCCCGTGTTGGTAAGCGTACTGCTCCAACTGCAAACGAACCTGCAGCTAGTGGATAAGCATTCACCCCAACCTCATTTCCACATTTTCCCGAGGAGGTTCTCTTCCGTAACCCAGCCAAACCAACTGTCTGGTACTTGACCTGGAGACGGATAAACCGGTGCTTTGATGGTAACCTGCTTACGGAAATCTCCAACATCAGCCATAAAATCGCCTCTTTCCAATTCCGATAAAGCCCATCTCCTTCATTTGAGCAGGAGACATTGTAATGTAGTTATCCCATGTTACACGAGACATTGATCTGGAAGTTTGCAACCATGGGTTGTTCGCCTGCGAACCGTCACCTAAACCTGCCTTTACATACAGTTCAAAGCTCAATATCACCAGCAGCCACTTTCTTCACTGCGTTTGCAGCTGTTAACATCTCCAGCAAAAACCGGAGTATTCCCGTTACACCGCTATCGAACACACCATTGAACAACGCTTTTTGTATTGAAGAAATCGCTGAACAACAGGCTGGCATTGGCGCTCGATGCATGTATCGGAGCCCACTGGCCTTGATGTAAGAGTAGAAATCAAATCGTTTCAGCCCACGTCAATAGCGACTCTGGAATTGACGCGTATTGAAATAATGGCTGAATGGTTGGCTGAGTGAGGCTATAATACCCCTTTATGAGGCTCAGCATCGTTCCAGCTTCAAGAAATTATTGTCAGGAGCCAAATAAGTAACACCAGCAGCCGTTTCATCACTCTATCAGCAAACGAAACAGTCAAACCAACTTACCCAACCCCTGAATTGAACTTATCGGCAGCAGCGTAAGAATAGGGGCTTGGGTTCACTCCATGAATCAGAAGGCCCAACCTTACCTGCATTCATCAGCAACCAAGGCATCCATCTCAGCATCAATACCACCTTTAATGTAAAAGCGGGTTGGGCCATATCCAATGAGCCGTAGTTACCTAGAAGGTTGTTGATGGCGTTAACGATTGTCTGAACAGCCGCATCGTTAGAACCCGACACAACAATACCTTTCCTTGCGGCAAACCAATTCATTGGCAGCTTTGGCAATGGTCTCATCGTATTCAGAGTTACCCGCTGATAGTGTTTCCAAATTCGTAGCAGCCAACCTTATTATATAGACTGATGATAGCCGCAGGACTTTCAGATGGCTTCAAGGCCACACGAACGTCTGCGTTACTACCTGTCAAAGACATGTTTGTTTCGAACTGGAAGTGACGCGACATCTTTCCTCCTTTCGGATCGCGCATCTTTCCGTAACCCACTGCGTTGGCAGCACCGTTAGGGAATCCGGCCAAGAAATCAGCACCAAAACTTACCACGACTTCCGCCTTAGCGAAATTGTACGCAGGTAGCGCCTTAACACCGAAACAAGCCTCATTGGCAAGTAATGCGCCTGATGCAGAAATGGCATCATAGGTCACATGCTTCACGCCCTCTCCGTAGGCAGCAGAGAATTCTGCAATTGCTTTCTTGGTAGATGGGCTGATGATCGTTTCGGTAAGTATAACAATCTGACCTCCGGCTTCTGCAGCTTTGGCAAGACCTGCTTTCACCTCTGCATCAACAGTAGCCCAATCAGTGGCTTCACCACTTTTCAACGGACCAGCTGCTCTTGCAGAATCGTACAATGAAAGAACAGATGAGTTAACGCGGGCATTCACCGCTCCACCTGTCAGTTTAGAATTCTTGTTACCAACGATCTTGATTGGACGACCTTCTCTTGTCTTCACAAGAATACTGGCGTAATCTGTTCCGTCAAAAAAGGTAGACGAATAGAAATTCGCTACTCCAGGAGTAACTTCCTCTGGCTTGTTCAAGTAAGGAATCGACTTGGTCACAGGAGTTTCACAGGCCGCAAGGGTAGCTGCACCAACGCTGAATCCTAAAAACTTCAGGAAGTCTCTGCGCTTGGTTGTTCCTTCATCCAATTTGTCGCTTTCCAACAGATTCTCTGCGGTGGCTTCAGGCATAAATTCGTTTTCAACACGCTCCTGATGCTCAGGAGTGTTGTGAAGCTGATCTAGCCCTGTCCAATATCTTTTGGTGTTGCTCATGTTAGAGGCTTTTCCAAAAATCTTAGTTCGTTTATCTTAATAATGGCACTTTGCACACTCAAGTCCACCGATACGCTCAACAGTGATTGGATCACCATCATGCCAGTCAGGAGTTCTTTCGTGTAGGTCTTCGTAATATTCGTTGTTCGCAACCTGTACCGATGTTTCACGGTGACAGTTTATACACCATCCCATGGTCAACGGAGAATGTTGTTCTGCAACACCCATCTCTTCCACTGCACCATGACATTTCTGACACTCAATCTTACCCACTACCACGTGCTGTGAGTGATTGAAATAAGAAAGGTCCGGTAGATTGTGTACACGCACCCACTTTACTGGAGTAGGATTATCTCCGTAGGTCTTAGTATCATAATCGTAATCCAAGGCGTTGTAGATTTTCGCAATTTCCGTTGTTCCACTTGGGCCTTCGTTCACGTAAGAGTGACAGTTCATACACACATTCAAAGACGGAATGCCTGCATTCTTTCCTTTCTCTGCGCTTGTGTGGCAGTAAACGCAGTTTATGCCATTTTGACCAGCATGGATCTTGTGCGAGAACGCAATCGGCTGCTCTGGTTTGTAACCTTGATAAACACCAACTTCATCCATCAATACTCCAACACCCCATCGCAAGAATGCCAAAGTACAGGCAAGAAGAACAACACCTGTCCAACCACGGTGTGTGTTCATCCAATGTGTAATAGAGCCCCAAGTACCACGCTCAACGGTTACCTCGCCAGTTTTTGCATCAACCAATTTGGTAAGCGACTTACGCACACTACTCAGAATCATTACCAATACCACCAACAAGGCGGCAACTGCAATGAGAATATTTCTCAAAACATTCTCATCCAACGAACCAGAAGAAGCTCCCCCGCCTGTAGAAACAGCAACATCGACTGCAACTTCAGCAACAGGTTCTTGATAATCCTTTATATAACCAACGATAGATAGAATCTCCTCATCACTCAGAAAACCGAAGTCGGTCATCATGGAAGGAGAAAAATCCTTGATTGAATTAGCATAAGCATCGCCACTGGCAATCATGGCCGCTGGGCTCTTAACCCACTTCACGATCCAATCCTCAGATGGAGCTCTTTCAGTAATTCCTTTCAAACCTGGACCAACCATGGCCTTCTCTGTAGGAAGATGGCACGTGGCGCAGTTTTGCTTGAAAAGCTTTTCGCCATCCTGTGCAGTTGCACTGAAGCTCGCTAAGAGTAGGAGCGAAGAAAATAGAATTGAAGCGAGTCTCATGGAACTACTTCTTTTTAATATCCTGTCGTTTATCAATGCCTTGATTTTATTGACTTTTTTAGCCCTTTCAGGCCGATTTTAGGCTGCTGCAAAAATAGTAATGGAACTATTCGTAGTATGAAAATTTGTTAAATCCCTACAATTTAGAATGGTTCTAAATAATTACGGAATAATCTTCACGTATGCAGTATCAGAAAGTCTTTTTTGTTACTTGCCCGCATGCTTACAATCTGGAAATCCATCTTGTGTGTTCTTATTAGTGCGCTCAGCATTCCGGTTTGCTGTGCGCAGACCGATTTTCATGATATTATAGACTCTACTATTTCGATTGAACGGGACGTTCGGCTTGATTCGTTGGTTATGCGTCACGTTCGTGTTAATAAGCAGCGCGATGGGTTATCGGGATATCGACTACAGTTGTTCTCTGGCTCTGGCACCGAGGCCAGACAACAGGCCAACAAACTCAGGGCTGAGTTCATGGATCATCATCCAGATATTCCGGCTTACCTTATTTACCAATCACCAAACTTTAAAGTACGAGTAGGTGATTATCGAACAGAATTGGAGGCGATTCGTCTGCAGCGCGAACTAGAATACCAATACCCTGGAGGTTTTGTGGTTAAAGACGAGATCAAATTCCCGAAGCTCGGCATCGAGCAGGAAAAAGATGAAGAAGGCGGAGAATCTGAGTTCCTAGAAGGCCTGGAACTACCGAAGGAGTAATTAGCAGCACTGCCAGATTTCCAGAATGCTCAACGTTAATTTGATTCGATCATCGATTTAACATCTGATCGCTTTTAAAAATCATCAAAAGGCCTTGTCAGGTCGCTTGAAATACCAAAGAAGAAATACAATTCCTCGTGCCGGTGTAGCGAAGATGTCTCTACTCGGCTACTAAATCCACCTACGAGACGGAGATCCCAAGTTGCATTCAGCACATACTCCGCACGGACCTGCCATAAGAATGATTTCGTGTCCAAACCCTGAATCATCTCATGCTCATACTCGCCATCGCGTTGAAGGTAGGATCGGTAAATATTGCCCCCGTAGCTAACGTTATTCGTATCGAGGCCATAATTCGCATAGATGAACTTGGCCTCTAGCAACCAATTTTTCTTTCGGTAACGCAGAACGTTTACCGACTCCATGAAATTGGCTCCTCGTGGATGCGCCAAAGGTTGGTTATTGTGTCCGTAGTTCTGTTCAATAGTGACGTGCGTGTAGGTGAAAGGTCGTACCCAATTGAATTCAAACTGATAGTACAGATCTTTTATCCAGAACAGATTCCATCCCTTTATCCCTACTTGAAAACCTTGCTTATTTCCCCAGAAACCCTTCTGCACCGTGGTATCGTTCCGCGCAGTAATGTTTTTGAAGACCTCATTCGACAGAAACTCATCCAGAATAAGCTGTCCGTACAAATGATTGTTCTTGCCAATTCGATAACGGAAATCGAACCCAAGCACCACATTATCAGGAGAATTCAACGAGAATTCCACAGGGCGATAGAAGATGATAGGATTGATATAGTTGAACTCGAAACCGCGCACCCCTGTGGAGTCGGCTCCTTGCCAGATAATACTTTCAAACAGGCCGATCGTAAACCGCTTCGCAATATTCAGCGACAGATAATGGAACGTGCCCAACTTATTACGGTAGGCACCTGGTCGAATATCCTGAAAACGCGCAAAAACATTCACATATCGTAGTCTCCAAACTTTCGTGTCCAGTTTAAGGAACATGTACTGATCAGAATTATCGGATAAAAACAACGACCGATAACCGTTACCCATATATAGTTTGTCGTACCCGGCCTGAACATTGAATTTCTCGGTTGGTGAATAGGAAATGTATCCGCTTGGATCAAAGAAGCTAGTGAGGTATCCGTTACGGTTGAATTCGCCAGTACCAGGATTCACATTATTCTCATTCATGAATCGCTCTAGATGTGCTACGGGTTTAAATGACCCACCACGCACAGAAAAATGCCCAACGAAGTTCTTACCGAGAAACACATTGCCCCGAAGACCACCTATCAACTCTGGTGTAAATCCAGAACTGGTGCCGTAGCGTCCAATAGAATGGAAAATCGGGTCGATCTCTACCCCGAACCACTTCTTCTTATAATCAATAAAGTGACCTTTGGAAAAGCGATGCAAAGCGGAGCTATCTGGTAGTACAAAGGTTTTCAGTAATTCCTTTCGCTTTGATATTAAATCCTCGTTCAACACTACTGGTTGAATGTTATAATGCACGTTTGGAAGGCCGCTGCCCATTGGTTCGGCCTGTAAGAATGTTTCCAACAAGGGCGAATGCGGTACCACCAAGCGCTGGCTGAATCCAATAAGTGGCAGCAGCAACCAGAGTATGACCACGGTTCTTTTAAAAATCATGGTACAGGTTTCTCAGCATGGTCCGTATTCCGAAATAGAGATACGTGTTCTCCTCGGTTGCTAGTTCACTCTTACTCAATCGATGTCGTAACCCAAAAAGTATGTTCAGATTGGATGCTCGGTTGACCACATAGGCAATCTCTAGATTCTGATAGGTAAGAGAAGTCTTTACCCCTTGCCCGATACTGTTGCCAGAAGAACCTGGTCCATACAGCGCATCGGTATCCGGTATGTAGATATCATTTCCGTAGTTGATTCCTACCGAATCTCGACCCACATTGGCAAAGCTGATGCGATAACTGAATCGCAGATCGCGCCAGCGGTAATTCAACTCACCAACAAATTCATGGAAATTGGCTCCCAACGGATGCGCCAAAGGCTGATTGTAGTGCGTGTAACTCTGCAACGATGACTCGTGGGCATAAGTGTATGGTCTGGCACCGTTGTATTCCAGTCGCATGAAAAGATTCTTCAACCCAAACGGGTCGTAGATCTTGAATCCAAGTTGCCAGCCTAATCGCTGATCGATGTAGCCTTTCTCGCTAAGCTTGCTGAAGTTGAGCTCGTCTATAGCGAGTTGACCATAAAAGGCCGAACGCTCAAACGCCACAAACTTCATGTTTATCCCTGCCAAGGCATTGTTTCCAGAACCATCATATGCATATTGAATGGAACGAGAAAACGTGATCGGATTGAAGTAGTTCCAATTGAATCCGGCATTGCCCACGCTATCACCCTTAAAAATCACACCTTCAAAAAGACCTACCTGCAAGCGTTTGCCGATGTTGATGCTCAGATAATGGAAAGATGCCCACTTCTTCTTAAATCCCGACTCGAAGGTGGAGGACAGCCGCGTGTCCTGCAGTTGGGTGAAGATGAAATCGTACTGGAACTTCCAAAGCCTAGTACTGACCTTTAGATACGGATAATTGTATCCAGCATCAGATAGTAGCATGGATCTGTAACCCTCACCAATAAAGAACTTATCGTGACCAATTTGAAAATTCACAGCCTTTACGGGCGAATAGGAGACATGGCCAGAAGCAATGGAGAAGTCATAGCCCTTAACTTTTACTCCCAACAATCGGTATAGCGCGTTATCGAACTGAAAATCTTTGATCCGACCTTCGCCAGGTACCACTTGGTACTTATCTATCCACGCATTCATGTATGGTAGATAGGTAGCCTGATTCTCCCAAAATGATGTGCTGAATGACACGGTCTTGCCAATACTTCCTCTGAAGTTGATTCCTTTCGTATTTACAGTCAGTCTTTCTTTGCTCACTGCATCCCAGCCTATCTCCAAGTTGAAAACAGGGTCTACATAGAATTGGTATTTGGCCGAATCTACCCGTAATAGACTAACGCGAAACAGCTTTCTGCCAACCAAGGTATGCGAGAACTTGCTCTTGTGGTAATTGACCCATCGAATGGAGTCGAACGGACATGCCTCGTTCAATTGCTTTACACGGAAAGGCCTCAATCCAGAATGGAATTCAGAGCCCTTTGTATGAAGATACCCTTCGAACTCGGTATACTGCGTATGATTGAACGGATGATTGTACTGCTCCTGGGCAACGCTCGGAACAGCACACAACACAGATATGAGTATCAGAAAAAAAAGTCCCAAGCGCATGTTCTATGGCTTAGGACAAAGGTATTACTTACCATGGTTGAAAAAGTACCTAACGTTCTAAGGTGAATTTAATGGGTAATACGAAGTAAACATCAACTGCATCGCCACCCTGCATTCCGGGCGAAAAGCAGTTCAGGAGTTTAGTAACGCGGAGAGCTTCTGCATCCAACCATGGATCTACCGAACGAATGACCTTGGCATCGCGAGCCTTGCCATCTGCACCAACCACAAATCGAACGTAAACTTTGCCCGTTATACCATTGATGCGCGGAATCTCTGGATATTCCAATTCTTCACTCAGAAACTTGAACATGGCCGACTCTCCACCACAGTATTCGGGCATATTTACAACTCGGTCGTAAACCATTTTGATGTCGTCTTTCACATCTGGGTCAGGGTCCAATGTTATTGGACCATCAATTGTGGGAAGGTCGTCCAAGTTGAGAACCGGTTCGTTGGTTTGTGCAGCCTGATCCAATCTATCTACTATATCAATCTGTGTCGAAGGTTTTTCTGGCTTAGGTAGTTCAGGCTTCTGCTTCTTTTCTTCTGGGTCTTCCAGTTTTATAGGAAGCACCCAAAGCACTTCATCTGTCAGTGTAGTTTCAGGCTCGAGTATGAGAGGTGACTCATAGGGCAATCTCCATTCAAAAGAAACGAGTGTTAACGAGAGAGCGAATAAGAGGCCTGCAGCAAACAGTAACGGCCTTTTTCTTTCCGGCTGGGCTTTTGAGCTTTTCATGTTGGTGAGAATTAGTGGTTAGGTAAGGCTGTGCCATGCGCAAGTTTTTATTTCTGAACGAAAATGAAGGAAAGATTATTGCATAAAAAATCCCGGTTAACCATAAGTTAACCGGGATTCAACATTTGCGTTATGATCTGCTTAGTTCAGTACGAACCTAATTGGAATGGTGAACTGAACAGGAACAGGTTTACCACGCTGCTTACCTGGCTTGTAGCCTTTCAGTGTCTTTACAACTCGAACAGCTTCCTTATCCAAGAATGGGTCGGCACCACGTACCACTTTCACATCCTTGATAGAACCATCCTTATCTACGATGTAACTTACGTAAACAACTCCGGTAATACCGTTCTCTTTAGCAATTGGTGGATACTCAACATTTGAGGCAATGTATTTAAGCAATGCAGCATCACCACCTGGAAATGCAGGCATGTCCTCAACAATGGTAAAGAAATCTGGCTCGTTGGATTCCTCCTCAACAACTTCTACTTCAACCACTTCGGTCTCCATATCCGCTTCAACGTCCATGATCTCTACTTCATCTTCGATCTCCACATCATCTTCCACGATCTCGATCTCTGGTGCAGGCGGTGGCGGTGGTGGCGGTGGTGGTGGCTTTATCTCTTGTTCGGTAATTGGGATGATCTCTTCTTCCAGATCATCGATAATCAGTTGACCGAGGTCAGAGGCGCTACGGTCGAACGTCTTCCACTCGAAAGCGGTAAGCACAACCGCAAGAGCTACAACGTAACCTGCTACGAGAAATAGCGAACGCTTTTTCTCCAGATCAACTTCAGGATTCTTTTTAATCTCCATAGTTCAATTTTTATGGGTCGGTAAATTTATAATTAATGGCGCAATCACAATAGCCATCTTTCTAGTTAATAGATACAATTTGAGTGCAATTCCATAAACCATGCTTAATTATTTGAAAAAGAGCTTGAAAACCACCGCACCTAAAATGGCACCAAGCGTGTCTGCCAACAGGTCAACGACATCTCCAGTACGTCCTTCCACCCACTTATATTGTACCAGTTCCATCGCTCCGCCCAAAACAGTACACCAGACCACCACCAAAATAAGCAGTTGAAGATTCGCGCGTTTACCGATGGCCCAAACACACAATGCCGCTTCAACACCAAAAAGTACCGCGTGAACCAACTTGTCCATTCCTTCCATTGCCAACCACGGAAATCGTGGTGTTGCGCTGGGCGGTGAGGATAGTCCATAAATAATAAAGGCCGTCCAAAAGACGGCCAATATCCATTTTAGTGTTGTTGTCATTCGGCTGTTAGCCTCCGATCAGCTCTCCGTAAGCAGCTGCATCTAGCAGGTTATCCACTTGTGATACGTCAGAAACTTTGATCTTGATCATCCAACCATCTCCGTATGGATCTCGGTTAACTGCCTCTGGGTCTGCTTCTAAACCTGTATTGAATTCCAACACTTCGCCCGTTAGTGGCATAAAAAGGTCAGATACGGTCTTTACCGCTTCAACTGTTCCAAAAACCTCCTCTGCGTTCAACGTTTCGCCTTCTGTTTCTATCTCTACATAAACGATGTCTCCCAACTCGCCCTGTGCAAAATCGGTGATTCCAACGGTGGCAACATCGCCATCCATCTTGATCCATTCGTGTTCTTTGGTGTACTTCAGGTCTTGCGGGATATTCATTGTAATTGATTAGAGTTTAACGTTGGCCAAAAATATGTTTTTCGGTATTCGATCTATCAATCAGCCAAAGTAAATCTCAAACTAAGACCTGCTGCGTGGTTCTGCGTGGGGAACGAGGTGGAAACCACTGGTTCGTTGATGGCCGCGTTGTAGAACAATCTAATGTTGAAGCGCTGATTGATAACGTAGTCGGCATTGACCTTGATGCTGATCAACTTCTGACCTGATGTGGCTTGATCGAGGTCTTCCTCCATTTTACGGATCATGGTTCGGTTGTCTCTCAACGAGAAGTCGATCCTGAAATTCAGGTCAGATTTGATCTTCTTCTTATTCTTTCCGAATCGAATAGGGAATGTCACGTTCTTGAAGGTGTAACCTGCTCCGAGAATGTACTCTTCGCTGGTTACTTCAGTAAGTTGATTATTGGCGAAGTTGAGAGAAAGTGTTCTGTTGGTTTTCACTTCGAACTTGGCCGTTAATGAGTTCTTGAAGTTAAAATCGAGGCTGATCAACGGACTGAACTGCTCGCTAATGGTAATGTTAGCAATCTGTAACTCAGGAATGAAGTTTCCTGCACTGTCTCTCGTGTTCGGGAACTTGGTGGTTCCTTCCGTTGTTGGAACCGCCCCGAATTCAAGGTTGGTTGTGAAACTACTTACGCTGTACGTTGAACGATAAGCATGACCCAAGGTGACGTTACGTGCAAACTTCTTCACAAATGGAATCTTGCCGAGTCCATCGTAGTTGACCCGCCAGTTTGGAAGCGGAATACGCGGAAAGGCTGAGGTTTCTACCTTATTGGCATCGAATACTCCGTAAGCTGCCAAGAATGATGGTATAAGCACATCTGACTGCGTTCTGCCATAACCTTCGTAGTAGCCATCTGTGTCTTGCTCCAAGAATCCCGGATAGCGTTCTGCCAATCGTTCTGAAAGAATCTGTCTATTTGCCTTGAAATCGTCAAACACGGGAGATGAGTAATCTGCTCTTTGCTTGGTAAATGTGGTGTTGACCGTGATATAACTCATACTGAAGTTACCTGTCTTTACAGGGTTGAAACTTACTGGTTCTCCAAGTTCATCGCTCCAGCGGAAGAACTCGCTTACGCTTTCGGTATAGGTTCTTGTAGCGGTAAGGTCTACCCTAAAACCTTTTATCGGTTCTATTGTAGCCCTAAGGTTCAGCGAACTGGACTGCGTTTGCACCAGCGGGTTACTTTGCAATGTATCCTGCGATATCCAGCCGCCTCTAATTGCTTCCGTACGGATATCGTATCCTGTCTCTACATCATCGAATGCATACTGTTGCCAACCGAATATGAACGGAACAAAGCCTCCCGTGTTACTCATTCCCTGATCCAGACCAACATAATCTGTCCTTGGATTGTAACCCGGCAGCAGCGTTCCATTGTTTTCGGAGTATGTTACGTTCACCGATTTTACCATCATCAGGAAATTAACGATTCCTTCTCCGAGAAGCTTACCAACGTTAACCTTCGGTTTGGTCGTATCGGCCTTGGCCTCTTCATTGGCTCCTCCTTTGCTTGCTTTCGATTTTCCTTTGGCTGCTGCTTTTCTAGCACTTGACGTTTTCCTACTATTCTGGTTGATCTTTTTCAGGAACGGCACCTTATTGTACAATTGGGTAAGGTTAGCGTTACCGTTGATCTGCCAGTTCTGCGAGTTCTGGACGGTATTACCGAATGAAGCCTGGGTAAAGGAACCATCGTCCTGTCTTGCCAACGGAGCCGCATTCCACGTATAATTACCTGTGTAAGATGCATTGGCGGTTATCCAACTGAAGATAGGGAACTTGTTGATAGGCAAGGTCCAATTCAAGGTGGTGGTGTGGTTGTACTGCGTTGTTCTACCTCCTGTAAGTACGTTGCTCCAAATGGAATCGCGCATGTGTTCCCAATTATCCATCTTACGGTCTACAGCACCTTCTGGCTCATCAATTCTACCGAAGTTGAATGCATCGAACTGAATCTTAATGGCTTTTGTAAGATCGTACTGGAAGTGATATTCCCTATTCCACAGGAATGACTTCTGGTAGGTAGGGTCGATCTTAAGGTCGGCAAAATCGGTCGTGTTCCGTAGTTGTCTTTCGTTGTACTTTCTGTCCACATCGGTTCTGAAACCCAATCGACCTGGTACATAGTTGAAGTTAAAATCCTTGATCGGCCGCCACCATTCGGACCGAAGCATGTTTCTCGACCATTTCTGGTAGCTCTCTTTACGCTTCTGGTACTTGGCAAGCTGATCTTCCGCTTCGGTCATTTCCTCACCTTTCACTTTGGCACGCTTCAAGCTATCCACCACCGCTTTTTGTTCCTTTACACGTATTTCTTGCTTCTCCTTGGTAGCATCTACCATGGCATTGACCAGCGTCAGTTTAGAGAACGGTCTCACGTTCTTGCCCGATGGCGAGTAATCGTAGGTCATTCCGCCACGGTAACTTCTGGTCTCATCGTAAACGGTTCTTATGTCTCGCTGATACTGTTGGTTGTAAGCATAGTTGAATGCGAAGTTGGAAACACTCCATGGCATGGGTTTGCCTTTGCCTGTCTTCTGCTTTCTGATGTCCGTAAAGTTCATGCTCCTACGCTTGATGTAGCGTTCTGCATCTCTGCGGAGAGTGTCTTTGGCTCCCTCGGTTTCCAAATTGGCCAGCGATGCGGCCATGGTTACATCCGGATCGAGCGGATTGAACTCCGGAGTTCCGAATGTTTCTGAGAATCCAAGATACATTGGAACGTTAACACCCCATTTGCTCGGGAAGAATTTTCCAAGAGCGATGGTGGTAGAAAGGTCGTAGCTCACAATACTTTCTCGAAGTCGCTCGCTCGGTTTACTATCGAAAGCACCAAATCCGAACTTGGAATAGTTGGCTGCCGCAGAAATGTTGGCAAAATCGGCCAGTTTGATGTTAACCTGACCTGTAGCTGCCCAACCTCCTTTATTATCAAAATCGGTAAGTCGAAGTTCGTTCACCCAAACCTCCACACACTTGGATCGGCCATCATCGCCATCCATTGGACCTTCCTTCTTCGGATTTCGGATACCGATCATCATCGATTTGATGTTCGCCAAGTTCGGGTTACCTTTTACGTAGATGGTGTTGCGCGGACCGTGGTTTACCTCATAGCGTTTGGTGACGGAAACATTAGGATCGGATACAAGGTCTCGGTTACGGGCCTGCTTAGCTGCCACAAGTTGCGCAAATTCAAGATCGATGTTGTTCAAGATCGGCCACACATCGTACTCATCTGTGGCACCCGGTTGAGTTACAATAGCTGGTACTTCGTATTCGTAGTAGTTGTTGTCGAAGTCGGTACCTAAACGAAGGAAAACCGTGATGTCGTCATCAGATAGCGGGTTGTCTCCAATAGCCTCCGCATGAATGAACATCTTCAACTTCTTGTAAGAACGGATATCTAGATCGGAGTACTTGAACGCGGCACGTGCGTCTCCATCTTCCAGATCGCAGGTTTTGAGTAAGAGCGATTGCTCATTGAGCTGACGCAGCGTTGTGCTACTGTTGGGCGTCTGCTGACGGTCAATACCAGGAGGAAGGATGTAATCGATCGGGTCTTTATCTCCGTTCTCTTCAATATTGACAACCGAAATATCGAACAGCGAATTGTCGTTCGGGTCTCCGGGAATGTATTCGCCTGGTTCTTCTAGCGAGAACAGGTACCGTCTCCACTCACCTCGTACCAATTCCAAACGGGCAAAACGAGTAATGATCGAATCCTCGAATCCTTTGTAGAACAACCTCAGGAATTGGATGGAACGGAAATCCTGAATACCTCCAACGATCTTTTCGGGATTACGGACAGGAATCTTGAACTGATACCACTTGGTAGTAATGGTGCTTCCATTTGGCAATTGTCCCTGACCAACTACTTCGTTGGTGATGTAGTTCCTACCCACCACCATATCTTCATGCCTCAAGCTAACCTTATATTGGAAATAGCTCTCCGACTTGTTCATGTTCCTATCGCGGTTAATGTCCTCCACATCGGGGCTTATTGTTGATGAAGCTTGGAACGATGTACCACTTTGATCGGCCGTTGGCGAGTTATTCTCCAGACCATTGAACCACTTGTATCTTTCCAGAACAGATGATTGTCTTTGATCCCACTCGTCTCTACGGTAGAATAGGAAGTTGTCTGAAGAAACGTCTGCTAGAAGCGAATCATAAGCACCCTGTGTCAAGGTTCCAGCGGCAAGTCTTGCGTCCAACCGATCTACATAATCAGAATTAGGAACTCCATTCGGGGCATTTCCGCTGTGGAACAATCGTTCCTGCTCATCGTTCAGACCATCAATACCGATATCCTGAAATGGCCTTGAGTCGGGATCGATATCGAAAGCATCATTTATCCTTTGGAAATTTGGAACAATGGCAACGGGCGTTGTATCTGTTGGAAGGTCGTTGGTTGGACTTGGGTAACCGTTCTCAAACGCTTGCTGTCCATCGCGCAAAATATCTTCCGACACCAAACCGAGGTTGAAGTACATGTCACCACCGCTATGTTGCATCTGATCATCTGTACTGAACGGGTCCATCATCCAAAACTGGATGAACTCGATATTGTTCTCTTCGAAATCGCTGGTGTTAATGGGTCGCATAATACCACCCCAACGGCTTTCCGGGTCGTTCAAACGTCCATTCTCATCAATACCGGCTGCATATTGCACACCATTCGCGTCTACCCCATCAGCATCGTAGTTGTAAGGTCCTTTCTCTCTTGGGTAGTAAGCCACATCGAAGATAGGTAGGTTGGTTCGCTGACCTTGGATATTCGGGTCTCGGTTAGGGAAGATCTCCTGTTCCAAAACCTCTCTCGAAAAGTCGAACGATTGCTCATCAACTCCCCAATAGCTTGGCGTAAGGTTGTTGTTTCTAAAGAACAATGGATCGATGATGTACCATGCAACGCGTGCACGGTTCATACCATTGCCAATGTTGTTGGTAACCGCTCCTTCTGGGAACATGTTACTTGCAGTCTGTCCTTGCGGTGTACTGGCCAAGGCCCATGACTGCCGGCTTTTGAGGTCTATGAAGTTAACACTCCCCTCAAAGTCGTCTATGTAAGAAATACCGCCTTTCGTAATTGCTCTTGCATTACCCGGAATCAGGTGCGCAAATTCTCCAGAAACCGAAATGGTTGAAACCTCCTTGGTGTTGATCAAAGGGATCTTATCAACCATTTTAGTTAGGAATCGCGATTCAGTTCGGTAGTTACCGTTAATACCCCAAATTGTATTGTTGATCGGCTCATCTCCAAAATTCACCTTTTGCGTAAGCGGGCGTTCACTCAGATTCAGCACCGTAGCACCAAACGCCAGGTCATCACTCACAACATAATCCAAGTGTACACCACCCAACGTTTTCTGTTGGATATTGAAGAGCGAGTTGCTCTCGCTGGTTACTCGGATCGGTTGATTTGAGTTGAGCACACTTTCGTTGATGATCTTAACGCGGCCCAAGGTGTAATCTACCGTGTAATCCTGATTTTCTACCAACGTTTGGCTACCAGATGTTACTGTAACGCTTCCCTGCGGGATGTTCATTCCGCCAAGAGATATTTCAGCCCCTCCTTGTCCTTTATAGGTACCGCCCAAAATGAATCGGTTCAGTTGCTGGAAGTTGAGGGCGGCCTGCCTTGTAGAGTCATACAACTGTTGGTACACGTACCTCTCTGCAATCTCTTCTTGGCCCGGAGGAAATTTGCTAGCCAAATGCTCACCGAACGGCTCGACAACCGGGAAATAGATACGTCCGTTCTGGCTGTTTACCGTAATTCCTTCCACAAAGTCGAAGTAACCATCGGGATAAGGGTCATTGTTGTTGTTCAATTGATCAAGGTTCATGACCCTAAGTAAGATCTGACCATCAATAGCACCTTCGGTAATGTAGTTTGTTCGTGTTCCTGCTTCGATATTATCATAGATCACATCCAAACGGAAATCCTCGCGTGCCAACTGGTAAGCCCCAATGTTGTACACGTTCTTCATCATCAGATCCCAAAGCGGCAACTTCGGATTGGTAACGTTACCCTTCAACAACTTTACGTAAAGCGACTGCTCTCCGGTAATACCATCTGTTGAGAATTCTCCCACCTGATACACTTGGCCTGCATAGGTGAATTGGAATGCGACCGCCAAGGATTGGTTCGGGTCTAACTGACCATTGATGGAGATATAACCCAACTGTCGGTTAACCGTGAATTCCGTTGTAGAAAGCGGTTCTGCCAGCGTAAGAGGAACATAATCGATGGAGCTATTGAAATTGGCAGAACCCTCAAGCGGTGCTAAAATGGTTTCCACATTATCAATATCTCGAGCTCCTGCGTACGTAGAAGTCATTTCCTTATACAAGGAGTTGGCGTTGTTGTTTGGCAGATTCGGATTGCCCGACCCGGTAGTAACAAAGGTTGTATTGTACGTATCGCTCGGTTTTTCCCCAAGGTCCATGAAGGCAACTACGTTACGCTGACCACCATCTGCACTACCATTGTTGTTGGTTTTCCATACCTCGATACGGGTAATATTAATGGGTGACTTGACCAACGGAAGGTCCGACAACCACTGGTCGTAATTGTCTCGGAAGAATTGCGAAAGGAAGAAGTGACGGTTCTCCTCGTAGGCATCCGCCTTCAACTCAAACTCGGTAACCTGCGCACCGCCTTGAGTTTCAACGGTATTGCTTTCGCTCTTCTGTTGCGAGAAGATTCCCGTCACCGTCAATCTACCGAACTGCAGCGCTGCCTTAACCCCGAAAAGGTTCTGGCTACCAGATATTAACGAACCGGTCAATGGTAGAGATACGTTACCTGCTTCGATCTTTCGAAGGATCATATCTTCATCGCATGCTTCCCACTCCAGTTTCATCTGGTTCTCAAAATCGAAGGTTGCATCGGTGTTGTAGTTTACACCCAACGACATCGCATCTCCGATCTTACCCGTAACGTTCAGCTGAATACTCTGGTCGAAATTGAACGTGGTATTCGTTTGCTGATTCTGTGGCAGTGCAGGGTTCTTGATCTTGGAGACATTCACCCCGAAAATCAACTCGGCCGACCCTTGCGGACGGATCTCTACCGTAGAACCGCAGAAAATGGTCTCAAAGAGTTTGCTCTTAATGTTCAGTTTAGGGATAAGCGGCTTACGCTGGCTCTCCGATTGGCTCTGCGCCTTCTCTCTCCAATAATCACGAATGGCCTGATTGGCATTGTAATCCTGATACTCATCGAACGACATGTACGTTGGCGGACGGTACTGCACGTTATCGCCCACATTCTGCTCAATATTGTAATCGCCACTTTCTGGGTCGTAATCTATCTCGGTCTGAATATTGTCTGGATCATTCAAATACAGACCATTGTTATTACCGGTTGGGGTTGGATCATACGAATCGGGTATCGGGTACGGAAGCGCGAGTGTATCCGTATCCACCGGAAATGTCAAAAGATCCGTTCTTAAACGGTTACTTCGTATTGCAGGGGTGGTTGCACTTGCACCTGCCAACAGGAGAAAACCAGTGGCAATGGCACAAGCAACAAACATCTTTTTAAGCAAACTCTGCATTACGGATCTTTACAGCTCAGAAACTGCTTAAGGCGTGTTTAATGATTTCTTCCACAGCTAGGTCGGTGCCACGGGTTTTAAGCACTTTGTCTACAGCCTTTTCAGCCGCATTCTTAGCAAAACCCAAGGTGATCAGGGCGGTTAACGCCTCTTCTCTATCTTTATTTTGTACCGATGCAAATCCAAGTTCACCTACTTCAACCTTGCCCACCTTATCGCGCAGATCCACAATAATGCGTTCTGCTGTTTTGGGGCCGACTCCTTTAATTGATTTAAGCACATGCACATCGCCATTCTGTATGGTGCTCTTAACACCGGATGGGTCCAGACCCGAAAGCACAGCCAAGGCCGTGTTGCCACCTACGCCCGATACAGAGACCAGTTGTCTGAACAATTCTCGCTCATCTTGGTTAAAGAAGCCATATAGCACGTGCGCGTCTTCGCGTATGGCCAAATGGGTAAACAGCCGACACGTACCCTTGTCAGGCAATTGTGCATAGGTATTCAGGGAGATGGAGAGCAGGTATCCTATTCCACCGCAATCAATAACAGCACTTGCAGGTGTCTTTTCTTCCAAGACACCATGAAGGTGTGTGATCATGTATTAGTTACTTCAGTTCAGGTAGAGTAGAATCGATGCGCCTGTCTTTAAGTTTGAAAAAGGACGGCAAAAGTAAAGAATTTTACCAACCTTACTGCTTCATTCAAGCACGAACGATTTCTTATTCGATGAATAAACAAATTACCATCCTTTCAGGAGCGGGAATCAGTGCCGAAAGTGGCATCAGTACATTCAGAGATGCCAACGGCCTGTGGGAGAACCATCGAATAGAAGATGTGGCTACTCCCGAGGCATGGCACCGCAACCCTGCACTGGTGTTGGAATTTTATAACCTCCGCAGAAAACAACTATTCGAAGTAGAGCCAAATGCTGCCCATTTGGCCATCACCAAACTGCAAGCTCAGTTTCGCGTAGAGGTCATTACCCAGAATGTAGACGACCTGCACGAGCGGGCAGGCAACACCAACGTGTTACATCTTCATGGTCAGCTAAAGCAGGTGCGCAGCACAGGTTACCCAGAAACCGTGTATGATCTGGATGGTTGGGAACTTCTAGTGGGCGATGTTTGCGAGAACGGACATCAGTTGCGGCCACACATCGTTTGGTTCGGAGAAGAAGTGCCCAATCTTCCAGTTGCAGCGCAGATCGTTTCAGAAGCAGATGCAGTGATCATTGTCGGCACTTCGCTCAATGTGTATCCTGCGGCAGGATTGTATCAATACGCCAAACCAAACACACCCATTTGGATTATCGACCCCAAGACCAACGAGCTGTATTATCCCGATTCCATTACACCAATAAATGACAAAGCCGGAGCAGCATTGCCCCGGCTTGT
>JAGYJL010000010.1 GCA_018402015.1 Flavobacteriales bacterium
CTTTTCTTCGGCTGCCTTACGCTCGGCTTCTTGCTTAGCAAAGAATTTATCGATGTCTGCCAACCGATTTTCAACCACGTTGGTATTGGGCTGAAGCTCTTTCGCTTCTATATACTTTTCCTTTGCAGATTCATATTTCTTAGCTTCGAAAAGACCATCAGCTTCGGCTAATATGGAATTAAAAGCAGCCTCTTTTTCCGCTGCTTCTTTCTCCAATTGTGCTTTTTCCGCCAGCAATTTTTCAAGATCGAGAATTTTAGCACGTGGTAGTTCCTGATCAGGTTTTATCTCCGCAGCTGCTTTGTATGCCTCAATAGCTTGATCGTACTTCCCCTTTGAATCGAGATTGTCGGCCTTGGCCATAGCTTCTGTAAACAATTTATTGGCTGCTGCTTCTTGCCTTTCTTCTTCTTCTAGCTCCGCAATCAACTTATTAAGGTCTTCAATTCGCTTTTGCGCTGCTTGGTTATCAACATTAAGATCAAGAGCCTCGGTGTATTTCGCCTTGGCTTGATCCAGTTTCATTGCTGTTTGTAAGGAACCTCCTGCGCTTATCAGTTCGGTGAAGGTCTTCTGCTTAGCAGCTGATTCTGCTTCTTGCTTCTGTTTTTCGGCAGCCAAACGATCCACTTCAGCGAGTTTATTCAACGCAACCTCATCGTTAGCAATAATTTTAAGCGCTTCTGAATAACTGTTTCTGGCTGCCTCCAGGTCTTTATCTCTAATTGACTGGTCTCCTTTTGCAATTAGTGTATTGTATTGTTGTTGTTTCTCCTGCGCCTCTCGTCTTTCTTTGTCAAGTTTGGCCAGCAGTTCATCAATAGCAGTAATTCTATTCTGCGGTTCTGTTTGATCAGGTTTAAGATTAGCGGCTTCTGCGTACAGTTCCTTGGCTTTGCCATAGTCTGCAATTCCTTCTGCCTTTTTGCCATCAGCAAGAAGCTGTACGTATTTCTCTTCTTGCTTTCGCTTTTCTTCTTCGGCTTTTGCTTTAGCAACAATTAGGGCGTTCAGTTCCTTGATACGCTTATTTGGAAGATCTGAATCTGGTTTGATATCAGCAGCAGTTTCGAAGAGGTTGATAGCGGCCTCGTACTTTTCTTTGCTTGCAAGCTCTTCTGCCTGTGCCACAAATTGGTTGTACTGCTGGTCTGCTTGTGCACGTTTCTCGGCCTCAGCTTTTGCAAGAGCCATGCTGCTTTCCACTTCAGCGATCTTTGCTCCAATTTCATTTCGTTCTGGAAAAATGCGTTTTGCTTCTTCCAACTTGGCTTTGGCCATCTCGTAAGAATTCTCCTTGGCCAGATCTGCTGCTTCCTTAACCAGCGTTGCATAATTGTCCTCCTTGGCTTTCTCCTCTGCTTTTGCTTTGGCCTTTTCCTCTTCCGCTAGTCGTTTTGCCTCTGCTTCAGCAGCTAGTCGCTTCTGTTCTTCTGCTTCCTGTTTAGCTTTTTCAGCCGCAGCCATTTCTTTGGCCTGTTGCTTTGCCAATTGCTCGGCTTCCTTGCGTTTTTTCTCTTCTTCAAGGAACTTATCCTCGTTCAGTTTTTCCAGTTCTTTGAATACCTCTTCTTCCTGTTTCTGGAATTCCATGGTATAATCAAGGTCGTAATCGAACTCGTTGAACTTTCTACTGAATTGAACCTTGGCTACCGGATTGGCGAAAATGGCCTTATTGAGACCTGATTGATCTTGAAATAATTCCACAATAAAATCGAAATCCCAAACCATTGATAATTCGGCTGGAATTGAAGTATTGAACTCAATCTTTTTGGTGACGAAACCAGGTTTACTGATCTCCATCAAGTAGACATGATCTGGGTCAAAAAAGAATTCGAACTTGCCTCCAGTTGATGTAGTGAAGGACTTATCCACTGATCCGTCTTTGAGCAACGCGATCTTCGTTCCATCCAATCCTTTACGGCCCTCTTTAACCGAACCTGTTATTTGTAAACCGCGGTCTTGGGCTGAAGCAGTATATGAAACGCTCACCAGACACAGCACCCAAAAAGACACCAATGCCAGATTCACCAATCTTCTCAAAATCATCTGTTGCACAATTTAGCGCTTAACTTATGTCTTACAGCAATCTCAACTTTTTGTTTCAATTTTATCGAACTTAAGTGTGTACAAAATGAGTACTGACGAAAAGCATCCCCCCCCTCATATCAGCTATTGGGAACTGCAACAGTTTCTCCATTACGCTGACGTTCTTATTGTTGGTAGTGGAATTGTTGGTCTATCTACTGCCATTCACCACAAAAAACTCAATCCGAAATCGAAAGTAACGGTTGTAGAACGGGGGATACTCCCTTCTGGGGCAAGCACAAAAAACGCTGGATTTGCTTGTTTCGGTAGCGTGAGCGAGATATTGGCCGATCTGAAACACTCCACGGAGGATGAGGTTTTTTCTCTCGTTGCTAAACGTGTTGAAGGTTTACGATCCTTGCGTAATCTTTTAGGTGATTCGGCCATTGGTTATAACGCATGTGGCGGATATGAGATCTTCAGACAAGAAGATGCTGAACTCTTTGAAAAATGTCTTGGCATTCTACCAGAATTCAACAACCGATTGAAGGATGATCTGAACCTTGACACAACCTACTCCTTGGTAAACGACAAAATCAAATTGTTAGGTTTTGAGGGAGTTGATCATCTCTTACTAAACAAGTATGAAGGAAGTGTTGACACGGGAAAAATGATGGATGCCATGTTAAAGATGGCAGCTGCTTTGGGTATCCGAATTCTGAACGGAATGGCCGTTTCCTCTTGGACAGAAAATAACGATTGGGTGGATGTGAATTTCGACAATGGATTGACCATTAAAACGGGGAAAGTCCACTTTGCAACCAACGGGTTTGCGAAACAATTAATGCCAGAACTTGACGTACAACCCGCGAGGGCTCAAGTACTGGTTACAAGCGAAATTCCAAAGCTATCCGTGAGAGGCACATTTCATTTAAATGAGGGATTCTACTATTTCAGAAATGTTGGAAATCGGATTCTATTAGGCGGAGGAAGGAACTTGGATTTCCGTGGAGAAGAAACAACTGATCTAACGACTACTGATCTGATTCAGAATCGTTTAGAGCAGTTTCTAGCAGAGATCATTCTTCCGAAAACGGCTTTTTCCATTGAACACCGGTGGGCTGGTGTAATGGGAGTTGGTGAGAAAAAGAAAGCCATCGTAAAACAATTGTCAGATCGCGTTTCCTGCAGCGTTCGGCTTGGCGGCATGGGTGTTGCCATTGGAACATTAATAGGTAAAGAAGCTGCAGAGATGTTGAGCTAAAAAAAGCAGAGAGTGATCTTGACGATCACTCTCCGCTTGACAAATACTACAGCGTCTATTTAGTTCTGTTCAAATCATTGAACAACAACTCTTGAGTTCCAAACCCCGTTTTCGGTTGATGCCTTCACGAAATAAAGACCAGCATTGAATTGGCTGAGATCGACATTCAAAGTCGTTTGTCCTTGAAAACTTTGAGCATGAACCAACTTTCCTTGTGTATCGAACACTGCAAGATTGCCAGAAGCCGCGTTCATGTTCAGAACAGTAAACATTCCATTGTTAGGGTTAGGGAATAGATTGAACTGGCCGGAAATATCTTGGATACCCGTAACTACAAGAGGGCATATTACCGGGAAAATTCCTAGATCGAAATCACCATCATTTTGGTTATTCCAAGCTGAGTTCATGGAATGCCACTCACCATCAGACCACTTTTCCCAAGCTAAGTCAGCTCCATTCGCATCGCCATCTGTATTGGATACAATTCCTATTTCATCGTTATTTCCGAACGAAGAAAAATCGAGTCCTATTGCGTAACCAGAAGTTACCGTTACTGGTGCATTGAAATCAAATCTGGTTAAGAAACTTGATGTATCTACCCTTGAAAGTTGTTTAGTGGCAGATGCTAGAACAGTTCCGGGAGCACTGTTGGTTGCTCCGCTTACATTAGTGCCTGAACCATTAAGTTGATAAAGATTGGCAGTTACGGAAGCGCCAGCGTCCGTCTTGCCTGCCACCCAAACAACAATACCTGAAATTTGCGAAGGCTGATTTGGAGCACTGAATTGCTGCGCTTTGGCTAGATCTCCGAAACTATTGGTACCTGCAATGTATCCGCCTCCACTGTTCGGGTAAAGGGCAAAACCACTGGCATTAGATTCAAACGGATCGTATACAATCGCACAATCATTCGTAGTCGGTACGCAGAACTGTGTCGTCTCGCTAGCAGCAAACTCAGCTCCTGTAACAATGGAGATTCCGTCCGCATCGCCTAAGGAATAAGACCCTTCACCGAATCCACAGCAAATGCCATCTCCTTCACTATCGTTGATCACAAAGGTGTAGCACGAACCAGACTGAACACAGATCTCTTCAACAATTTGCTCAACGGTACCAGTAGTATATGGTCCGCCACTTGCTACGGTTCCACCCCCATTATTGGTTACAGACCAAGTTGTCTCTGCCCCATAATTATCCGTGTTAATGATCAGGGTAACAAAACTATCTGCATTACTCGAAGAGAATGTTACAGAAGCGGTGTTGTTGGTATTGTTTTCATCGTTCTGATTATTCGGATTACTTAACGTGACCGTAAGTGTGTTTGAACCGTTATTCAAATTCAAACTAGGAAGAGTGAATAAGGTAGTAGCGTTACTGGCCAAAGAACCGGTCCAAGTTGTTGAACCATTTGTGCCATTCAAATTGTAACTCACCGTAATGCTCGTGAGCGTAACAGAACCGTTGTTTCGGATAGTAATTGAAGGAGCAACAGAGCTTTCGCAAACCTGTGCTCCATTTGATGGTTGATTAATGGAGCTAAGCTGTGCATCATAACTTATGGTCGATGCATACGGATCAAAACCATCGACAGTACTTGTACCTGTACTTTGCGGATCCAGCCAATCTCTTAGTCTTGAGGAAGAACTTGGACCGTTCCAAGAAGTCGAAAACTTCCCGTACCAATCTGAACCACCGGTATTTGAGCAGGATGCACTTCCGCCATACAGTTGACCTGTTATACGTTTGTTCTGATCAAACAAAGGCGAACCTGATGAACCCGGTTCGGTAGTTCCTTGTTCCCAAGCGCCAATTCTCCAACAATCGGCACCGGAGTACGTTGATGTTGTTGTTGCGTTATTGTCTCTACTTATCTTCTTCACATCTCCAGATGGATGATGAATGCCTGTGCTTTGAGAAGCTGCCGTGTTGATATTGGACCAACCGGCATAGAAAACACCGTAACTCTCGGGTGGCATGTTATCCCATTCTAGCAAAGACATATCGGAACCAGCATTGCTTGCGCGCTGAGTAGCGCCACTTAAAGATCCATAATTCTGAGAGACATTCGCACCTCCGCACGAGGTTACCTCATAGTTGAATCCTACAGACCAATTACCAACATTACCGCCACAGTGATTTGCCGTTAGAAAATATGGCGTTCCAGATTGAGGGACATCTGCTACCATAGCACCGGTGCAAAAACCGCTTCCACCGCTAATCAGAATACCAACGGAACGAATCTGATCTTCCCATCCGTTTCCAAGTGGGCATTCAACATCAATATTACAACTACCGCTGCCGCCACCACGGTCATCATTCTTATACCAACCAAGAATATCTCGGTATCCGTGTACAATTTCTTTCAATTCCATTGAGCCCTGTCCAATTACTTCCAACGGCTCGTAATACTCCAGAACAGCTTGATCACCTTTTAACAGAAACGTTCCGAACCAGCCATCTTCTCTGTTATTAAAGGAGGTGAACGCACCAGTTACATGACCAGACTCCATATTGTAAATGAACAGCTTACCTCCTTCTGGAATGTGGAAATTTTCGAAGATGAAGTTCAATGAGAACGCATTCTGAGACATGATTCCCAGTCTCCAAATTCTATCTCCGCTGGGAAGTGTTTCCCATTGACCTGAGTTCTCCAGATTCATGGACACAAAATGTTTCTCACCAAATCTATACGGTCCAACTTTATTCGGGTAGTTGATCTCATCTTCAGCCAGCAACGTTTCAACATCAACATCAGGCATCCTTTCAAACAATACGGCACCAAGCTGATCGGAATATCGAAAACTGATAGGTTTTCCGCCTTGGCCTATCTGAGCGCAGCCAAATTGAGCAGCCATGAGTAGAATGGAAAGAAGTAGTAGTTTTTTCATACTTAAAGTTATTTGGAGTCCTAGTAGCTTAGAAAATCGATTACCGAATTAAATGAATTGGAACTTTTAGCGTTTCTGCGAAAGAAAAACTCAAAACAATGGGTATGGTTCATTCGAACCGTCAGTTTTCCGACCAATTTCAATTGTTATTCCAAAACAGTAGCTCCGATCGGCAATTCTTCAAAACCTAGAAGTGATCACAAATCAAGTTGAGGTTAACTGTGCGACAATTGTTAAAGCTTAAGCCTCATACTAAATGATAACACCTGTGATTTTTTCGTTTGTTTGTCGCGATTTTAAACAAACAACTATGCTCAAAAAACTACCATTTCTATTCTCGTTGCTGTTTGCTGCAGCTTTTTCTGTTTCAGCTCAGAACATTGAGTTGTTTCAGAATACAACAGCTAAGCCGTTTACTGCGCTATCGAAAGCACAATTAAGCGCGGCTAACGGAGAGATACTTCAGTCTGAAAGTACTGGCGATATGCGCTCAGCATTCGTACAGAAGCCTATGGAAGTGATCCGCAATACCGAGAAGGTGGGCAAGCTGGCAGCCCAAGAGCAAAACCAGAATGATAATAGCAGAGGGGAATCTGGCGAGCGCTACCACCGGTATACCATTCCCGTGTTCCCACGTTATTCACAAAGGAGAGACTGTTGGCTCGGGGAACGGGAACCAATATTTCTACTGCACAGATAACCACAGTGCCATTGACGCAATGAACCGGGATTACAGAAGAACAAAGTGTGACGGAGTATTGCACAAGGTGCGGACCGATACAGAAATACAATTCTGCTTGGCGGGAGTCGATCCAAATGGTAACTCTCACCGGGCACACAGAGTTAACGGTACAAGTGTGAGTGGAAAGACCAGCAAATGGTATTACAAGCTCTAATGAAGCTTAGCGTGAAGGCCCTTATAGCCGTTGGATAACTGGGATATTACATGAACGTTTGGACTGTATCAGAAATTGAGAACAACGGTGCAGATGCCTCCCAATCACAAACAACTTCTTTGGAGGAACTTTGGGTTACGCCTATCTACCTACAAAACTTGTAACCTTCAACAATGCGAATTTGGATGGAATTGTGATTCTGAATCTTTGCGTTGGAAACGACCCGAATGGTTCGAACGGATACAGACTCTGGTTTCCTACCAGAACCAACAGAGCCTTTAATGCATGAGGCAGGGGTACTTCTTAGGTCTGAACCATCCATTCAGTGATTCTAACCCATTTACTTGCTCAAACGGAGATGGCATTGGGTAGATACTCCCAAATGCAAAGCAAGTTAACCTTGAACAGCTGCACAACTAACGGTGCCCGTACTGACAAATGATTGAAAACTACATGGACTACACACTCCAGAACAGTACCAGAATCGATTTACGCTGGACAGAATACTGTGATGTGGTCTGTTAGCTGGCGCGAGAAATGCATTGGTGAACACAAACAACTGTGTAGCTACTGTGAGTAATAATTATGATGCTGGTGTGTCTCAAATAAACACCCCAAACGGAGCTCTATGCAGCACACAACATTCACTCCATCAGTAACGTTGAATAACTATGAAGTACAACACTTACCTCTGCTCAGATCCAATACTTGCTGGATGCTCTAAGCAGCAACTACTTTCAACTGGTCAGGTGAACTGAAGGTTTCTCCACCGCAAGTACACCAGGTTCCCCGATCCGTAACTACTACAGCAGGCGTACCGCACATTCACTGCAATGAACCGCTGCTGCAACACTGAACGGAGTAACGTAACAAGATGCAAAGTAATAATCAACAACTTCAAATTTCACCATTGGTTCAGGCGGCACTGGAATTACTTTTACTCTAGAGTTAGACTGCTGTGAGAGGAAACAATCGTGGGAAATCAGAAATGCTTCCAACCGGTTGTAGCTTCTGGCGGTCCTTACACAAATAACCTTCCTAAAGCGCGGGAACACAAGTTGAAACCGTTTTTGTCTGCCAGCTGGATGTTACGATTTCACCATTCTGGATAGTGAAGGAGATGGAATGTTTGGCGCTCAATGGTCGAATTGTGATGTGAATGGTGATTATACCATTAGAGACGAGAACAATAATGTGCTCATTCAAATGCTGGCAGCAAATGCGGCATTTGACAACTCCGAAACACAGAACTTCTGCGTGGGTGGCGGTAGTAATCCGGGAGGCACAACTTGCGAGAACCTGTCAGAATTCTTTGGGCAAGGATTCTACATCAATCCTATTGATGAACCGAACTTCGATGCTCAAATAATTGACAACGATCAAGCAGCTATTTTTAGCGGTTTGGCAAATGCAGGATACAGTTCAAACTGGATGCTTGGCTTCTATAACGAAGTTGCTCCAGGCGACACCAATTGGTTCATAGGATCTACATCGTATCACGCCAACAACACGATTGCAGCAGACAATTGGTTAACCTTTGGTCCTGTAACCATGCTAGATGATGATGGTGAGCTGCGCTGGAAGCACCGCATGAGTGATAATGATTACAGAGATGGCTACGAAGTGCTTGTTGGAACGAGCGGAGTTGACGTAGCCGATTTTGCAAATGCAACCACGCTATATAGCGTTGCAGATAACGCAGCCTCTACCGATGGCGATACTGTTTGGACGCAACTTTCTGTTCCACTTCCTGCTGGTACTTATGCTAATCAAAGCCTGTACTTCGCTTTTCATCACAATGCCTTAGACATGTTCCTACTGTTCTTGGATGAAATTGAAGTTGAAGGTTGTACTTCGGTCACGGTAGGACAAAATGAAGTAGACGAATTGGAAATGAATGTGTATCCAAATCCGTCAAACGGAAACTTTACGTTCACTTACAGAATGGATTCCTCTGAAAAACTCAGTTTCGAAATGCTTAATGCCGTAGGACAAGTTGTTTGGAACGGTACTTCAGATGCAGCCAGTTCTGGCAGAAGAGTGATTGAAACAGCGGGTATGGCTCCAGGCGTTTACACACTTGTTGTAAGCGGTAATAGTTATTCAACTTCTAGGCGCTTGATTATCACGAAATAATAAGACTAGAGTATTCAAAGGCCGCGAGAACTTAGTTGTTCTAGCGGCCTTTTTTATGACCACTAGAATAACATTGAGTTGAACGCTCCATTTTTACTAAGTTTGTCGCCAACGCAAACCAAAAATTCTAAAGATTATGGGAAAAGGCGATATTAAATCAAGGAAAGGCAAAATTGCCAGAGGATCTTACGGTGTAAGAAGACAAAGGCCCTCAACTCCAGGCTACGTAGTACCTGTAAAGCCAGCTGCAAAAAAAGCCGTAGCTAAGGAAGAGGTAGAAGAAAAGACCCCTGTAAAGAAAGCTGCAGCCAAAAAACCTGCTGCGAAAAAAGCACCTGCAAAGAAAAAAGCAGCAGCTAAAAAATAAGTCTTCACTTATTTCTGGATAGGCCTCAGTTCGATTGAACTGAGGCTTTTTTTGTATTACAACATTTCAGTTTTCATGGAGTTATTAGTCTAATGGAATTTGATTGAAAATGTGTTAATTAGTGTCAATGGATGTTTCAGACCTTTTTAATTTACCTGAGCAGAAAATCGGAGCAAAGGCTGGAAGGTTACTCATATCAGAGCCTTTTATGCAGGATCCATATTTCAAAAGATCTGTTGTTCTGTTAACGGAGCACAACGCCAACGGCTCGTTCGGACTTATTCTGAATAAGCCCATTCCCATGTATTTGAATGAAGCTATTGAGAATGCACCAGTATTTGATTCCAAATTAGCTTTAGGCGGTCCTGTACAGAAAGAAACACTCCATTATCTGCATCTTCTTGGCCATCGAATTCCAAATTCAACACAGGTAATGGATGGCGTTTACTGGGGTGGCGATTTTGAAACCATCAAAGAATTGATCGCAACAGGCGAATTAAACCCGAGCAATATCAGATTATTTGTTGGTTATTCTGGTTGGGCAGAAGGTCAACTGGATAGCGAAATGGAAAGCAAAAGTTGGATCATTGCAAGAGCGGAAAAAGAACTTCTTTTCTCGACACACCCTGAAAAACTATGGTCCAGTATTCTTGAGAAAATGGGAAGCCCGTACGATTATATGGTAAAACTGCCAGAAGACCCAAGGCTCAACTGATCGCTACATGGGTCTGGTTAATACTGCTGACCAAGCGCTCACTCACTTTTTTGAAATAACGCTTCTTACCAACCGCAGCTACCCACTGTATTCCTCTGGTAGCGTTGGAAAGAAAACATTCATCCGCATCAATCGCATCTTCTATTCTAAGCAGGCCTGCTTCAACTTGAAAGCCCATTTTAGTTGCCTGATGAACAACCACATTGCGCATTACCCCAGCTACACCTCCGTTGCTTAGGTCGGGCGTTAAGAGCTTCTGATTCTTTACGAGAAAGATGTTAGATCCTGCCAAAAGTCGTGGGCATCCGGGAGTATGACCATCCAACGTGCTTCGAAATGCCGGCACATAAGCTGCAGCATGGAATTAATGATCAACGAACTCGGGCCGGATTTATGGTGGTATTACAAACGGTAACACAGTTTCCTTCTTGCGATTCAGTCGATCTATCCATTGGTTGGCTGCTAAGCATACCCAAGCCAGTCGACTGAAGAATGTAGGCACGCCCAGAACTGACTCAGTCTGAACCCAATGTTAATTAATGATAGAGCTGTTGCTGCTGTTGTTGATTGAAGGTTTGAAGGTGAAGATCTCAGGAATTTCTATTTGCAAGGTTTGACAGCACGTGCAAAACTACTTCCAATGCAGCAACTGAAGAAGTCACATTAAATAACTGCAATAGACTAAAGAAACCATTCCCAAACAAACTTACATGCTGGCATGAATAAGATTATCCTCTTCATGTTTCTCCTGCCATAGCTGATACTGAGCCCATGCCAAACCTTGGCTTGCTTGAGAATGCTTGTATTGAAGAACAAAATCCTGTACAAATTTTCACTTTTTCCGCCGCAATCACGTTCCGTCGCTATCTCCTATCGATATACGATAAACGTGGGTCTATGTGAAATCTCGCTATTGCCTTTTCAACATCAAGGAATTTGGCTTCCAGGATGTGCATTTACCAACAGCACCGATGCTGCTGCGTAGACTCCATCCAAATCAAACCTGATCTATCTAGTCTAACGTTAAAGTCTCTGATAGTCTTCACTTTAGCAGATTCCTTAGCACAAACAACTTGACTAGAACACCATCAGCAAATATCCCTTCTATCGGGTTAATTTCAGTGCTTCCACAACACCAGGGAAGCACCTCGAAATCTTGCACGGAATACGTGTACTGCCACGTTCCCCATTAAGCACACCACCTTCATCCAGAACAATGTTTTTCATGCGCAATGATAATGATTTCACCTGGGGTTGTAACAGACTGTTCAGACCACTTTAATCATAAAGGAACCTGAATCCTGCACCCTGTAAATGCACTAGAGTAACATTATCTATCGATTTCTTATTAGAAAAACACTGTTGTAAATATCCGATAATATAAAACATATAATGGGGAATTGGGATTAGAGAGCGAGCATGAGATACGTATCCATTGTGCGAAGCAGATGGCAGCAGATATGAATGCACCGTCTCATCGGTTCTGGGCAGAATTGTGGTTAAAGCACCTTTTCGATGCTAAGAGCGCACATAATGCAAACATGAATCTCTCCAGATAACGCCATGCAAATGTCTGACCTCCAGACATATTCTCCAAACATTCAACATGTCCAAAAAGTCAAAGAATCCATGTTTACGCACAACCATCCAACCAGCGTGAATGAATGCATGAGATACGACACGATACCATTGATTGAATGCTTGACCATAATGCATTGAACATGAGTTTTGCCTTGAGGTCTCGGTTTGGAAAGCCCAAATAGAAATGAGTCCGGTTATGATAATGATTATCCCTGTCATTAACCTTCTATCTTTTTTTCCAGGTTGGAATGGTTTGCTGGTGGCTGTTCTGTTTCAACCATTTCTTCCAAAACTATAGGGAATCTAACAAACAGCAAACTGGAATATCATCACAATATCTGACGGTATCCTGCCGCCAGTCACATTCCGTTCGAAGAAACAGTTCAGATGAGCGCCTGGTAATTGAGCGTGGTTTCCTGCTCTGGGTTCTTTTCCGTTTCTCTGACGACGCTGCTGTTCAACCAACCTTCATGTACTTACCATGTGGGCCATGGCACAACGCCTTCTTCTGAATGGTTTGTTCTGATGGTCAACATCGCACTGCCGATCGAGCGCGATCGTGGGCATTTGCATTGATATTTACAGCTACTAAAAGATCCGTGGTCTTGGGTACAAGCGGTTCAATCGGAAGCGGATTAAGTACGCCTCCATCGATCAGGATCCTATCTCCTAATCTGGAAGGCATCATTAACGTTGGAATGGATGATGAGGCACGAATTACCGTGTACAGGTCGCCAGTCCGCATCCACACCTCTTGTTTCGTTTTAACGTCTGTAGCTACTGCTGTATAAGGAATATCGAAATCCTCAATTCGTATTTCACCCAATAGTCCCTTCAGATGGTCGAGCACTTTCTGCCCTTTTAGTACCCCTTGAGTAGACATGGTGAAGTCCATTAACCGGAGTGTTTCGCGTTTATTAAGCTTAACAACCCAATCGGTAAAGGTCTCTAACTTATTGGCGCAGTATATTCCCCCCACGCAGGCTCCCATGGATGTTCCTGCAATATTTCCGATCTCAAATCCTTCTTCCTTCAGCACTTGAATAACACCAATATGTGCCAATCCTCTGGCACCACCGCTTCCAAGCGCTAACGACACTGTCCTTTTCTCACCCATCTTTAGTTATAGCTTGCCTTATCCAACTTCCAACAACAGAAGCAAATCCTCCTATCAATCCACCTAGTAATCCGGTAACTACCACCATTACAAATCCATACGGAGGTAGCTTGAACATTTCCAATATCTGTACAGATAAAATCGATTGGTTATGAAAATCGATGTATCCTGAAAGTACCATCCATGGAATAGCAATACCGTAGAACCCGCTGAAAAAAGCAGTGGAATTTCCCTTTCCAACAATGGCTTCAACCGTCAATGCTATGATTACAGCAGACCACCACGGAAGGTAAAACTGTGCTATAGAACCAAGCAAGGCAACCAATATGATTCTCAAAGCCAGATTCATGGTTCCATTGGTTTAATGCTCAACGTGGTCCAATCTGATCGTAGTTCCGAATCCTTCTTAAGAAAACGGAGCGCATGATATTCACCATTCGCCCAATTCTCCAAGGAATGAACGTATTTGCTGCTTCCTGGATTTCCTGATTGGCCTCCAGGAAGAACGCCAAAGGCCTTTGGTCCATTCTTGTCCAACTCAACAATCATTCTCCACGAAGGACCGTGCGTACTTGTGGTCGCGTTCGGGGCATTCTCACTTCCTCCAACAAAAAGCTTGTCAGAACTGAGGGCATCAACCCGCAGCAAGTGCTGTACTGTGGTACCTTGATAATGTCCCCAATGTGGTGCGCTGAACTTGTATTTTATGATGTCTCCAAACTTCATGGCGGTCCAATAGAACGAATCGTAAACGATATCGCGGGCTACCTCTATTTTATCGTTGGATGAGTGATGATCGAACATGATATTGGTAGTGTCGTTCTTCAAAAGATCGATCGCGATCTTGGCCATCGGGTAAACATATCGGGTATCGCGCATATCAACCTTGGCCTTGCCATCCTTTGCCATTTGTTCCCAAGAATAACGGTAATACATGTCCTGATCGTAATCCTGCTTATTGAACTCATCCCACAGCAGCGTATTGAACTCATCCCACCATATCTCGAATACCGTTGGGGCAATAATTCCTTTATCGTTGCTGTAATTCCAATTTCGCAATTCCGTTAAAGCAAGCTGTTCCATCTCGGCATACTTGAATTGACTGGTATCCAAAAGACCGAGCATTAATGGCAACGCTTCCTCGGCCAAGAGATTGTAATTAGATAACTGCAAAGCTTGCATATCTGAAATGGTAACAACGGAATCGTTGCGCAGAAAGCGATTGATCGTTCTATTACGGAACTCTTCATAAACTCCAGAAACGTAGTAAGGATATGACGTATCTACGGCCGATTGATTGGCAGAACTGACAAACCCTCGAGTTGGATTTAGCATATGAGGATTATCGGTCTGTGGAATGAACTTCTCTTGGAGATGTACAGGATCGGTACCATCAAGCAAGAATTTCCCGTAGCCAACTGGTTTATCTTTGAATTTACCTTGCTGCCAAATAGCAATGTTGTTATTCACATCTGCGAAAACGAAATTCTGACCCGGACAATTGTAATGGCTGAGGGCTGCAGCGTATTCTTGGAAATTGGAAGCCCTATTCAATTCGTAGAATGTTCTCAACTCGTTAGATGGGTCGTGCGCCAGCCAGCGTAAGGCTAGGTTTTCATCTTTGGAAGAATGGGCAACCGGACCGTAAACTGTGTAAAGCACCGAATCAATGATCGTTTTTGCTCCCCTCACCTTCACTTCTTCCAGCCTCAGCTCGGCATCATAAAGCTCATCGCCAACTTCATACCTGTTCTCCTTATCGAAAGACAGTCGATAATAATCCTTCACATCGCGCCCCGCGTTTGTAACGCCCCAAGCAATGCTATCATTAAAACCTATGGTTACTCCAGGCGAACCTGGAAGTGATACGCCATAGCAATTAACGCTTGGAGCACTCAATTGAATCTCATACCAAATAGATGGCAGCGAAAGTTTAAGGTGTGGGTCGTTGCAAAGAATAGCGTTTCCGTTTTCAGTTCTATCTCCACTAACAGCCCAATTATTACTACCCACAATATGAGGTTGAATCTCATCCATTGTCCAAGCGGTTTGGCTGTGCGTCACTGAACCCTTTGTATCCGATTCTGTGTCGGAACCTGTTACGAAATCAGGAACGATCGGATCATCCAGATACGTTTGATCTGGGTAAAGTTTCCAGAACATTTCTTCACCTAATAGCTTCAAAGCTTCCGTGTTTGGTCTATCTCGCTCTGTACCGGTAAGCATTTTTGCCATGTACTTCAACAAAAGCGCAGACTTGAAAACGCTCCATGATTCGGGTCTGTAGTCAAGAAGCTTGTATTCCAGTGGAAGATCTTGATCAGAAAGGCCTTCAATCCAAGCGTTCACACCATCTGCATACGCATTCAGAATCAACACACTTACAGAGTCTTCAGCAATGACTTCAAGCGCCTTTTCGGCAGCCCATGTCATGCCGATTCTCCGTTGCTCTAGATCGAATTCCAGCGCCTTGTCTCCTACCAGTTCCGAGATTCTTCCAGCAGCCGCATGCGTTTGAAATTCCATTTGCCACAAGCGGTCTTTTGCTGTTAAATAGCCTTGCAAGAAATATAGATCGTATTCATTCTGAGCAAAAATGTGTGGAACTCCACGTTCGTCAACGGTAATCTGTGCTGCATCCTTTGTAGCAACCACAAGAACCGAATCAGTGCTGCAATCCAAACATTCGGCATTCCGCCAAAAACCATGATACGGATCAATGAACTTAAAGATAGGAGGAACACCAGCCAACCTCATGTTACCTAGGTAACAAACGGAGGCAAGCAGCAATAATCCGAAGAAGGCTTTCAATAACTTCATTTCGAGTTCGAAATTATCAATAACCGAAGACTAATTTTTGATTGAGTTGAATATTGGAACGAAAGTTGAAAAAGGCTGCTGAAAAGATGCTAAACCTGTAACCATGTTACGTGTTCTACGTAAAGTTTGCCACCGAATAAACCAAGGAACTGAAATGATGAAACGTTTACCGAGCAGATTCAGAGCACTTATTTTGACTTCTGCTGCTGTGTTTTTTGGATGCACAATGGCTTCATCACAGCCTGTACCTCCTGCCAACAGCAACATTCCGTTTCTGGTTACTTTCGGTAAAGATGCCAGTAAGAAATATGGAGATGATGATTTTTCGCAAGTCTTCTTCCTTTCTGTCCCAAAGAATGAGACCGACCCATTCTACATTCGAGTGTTCGATCCGGATATAGGAGGTCAACACGATGAGATTTATAGCGGTGTTGACACCAAGACCAAATTCAGCATCTATGGCGGTTCTGGTGCGTGGTCTGAACCGGATGCCCAACTCACCGATCCGATAGGAAAGTATAAAGCTGGTGTGCTTCTCGATTCTAGAACGTTTACAGAGTCTGAGAAATACGACAACGCTTGGTACAGTTTCGGACCACTTGACCCCAAAGAGGGAGAATACATTGAAGAATTTGGTGGTTACGTTTTTAAAATAGTTGCAGAAGGAACACAAGGCAATGATGGAAACCTGTACACTTACTTTTTTAGCCGTGGACCAAATGTGAACATCGCTATTGAAGGTGCAAATGCCTTTGGATACGAGTGGACCTTTAGGATGCCCGCAGAAAAGAATGCTATTTGCCATCTATACCCATACATCAATGAAGACGTTGTTTCCATTCAGCAATTCAATTTCGATTGGGATGATGACGGCATAATTAAGATCGTTTCGTACGAAAAGAAGGGCGAATGGGTAGAAATGAGCAACGAGGCTGATTGGAAAAGCAGTACGCATCAGATCCAGCCTACTGAACGTAATTCATCGCTCGACATTCAATTCACCAAAACACAAGAAAAGGCAAAATCCAACAACAACGTTTGTTTCAGTTTTAAGAACCAATACGGAGAATTCATGCGGTTCTATACAATTCCTATTGGCGGAGTTCAACGATTCAAGTACAGTTTGAACCTGATTGAAAAGCTTCGCGAAGGTGAACGAGTTGGTAACAACAAGGTTTTTGCAAAGTGATCGTAGGTAGAACATACTCGAAAATGATTCAGGTGCTCATGTTGGCACCTGTGTTTTTTCTGTTCTGCCCTCATTTATCTGCTCAAGACAATTTCACGGTACGCAACTTCGATGAAGCAAACGGCCTATCAAGCAACTTTACCGAAGCACTGGCTCAAAGCAGAACCGGTCATTTGATCATTGCCAACAAGGGCGGCATAGATCGGTTTGATGGCAAAACGTTTGAAGCTATCAAAGCTGTTGGAGACACAAATTCACTCGGATACATAACCTCCATTCATACTTCTGAAGATGAGATCTGGTTCGGTAAATTCAATGGAGACATTGGCGTTCTGAGAGATGACATAACAGTTACAGGACTGGAATGGCAGGGCAAGATAAAACACATTTATAAAGGCCAAAATGGGGATCTGGGCATTTTCCAGATCAGGCATGGTCTTTTGGGCCAACGATAGCGATACCAGCAGATATGATATGGCAGAACGAGATCTGCTGATCAACGCGGTTATACCTTACAAGCACAAAGAATTCATTATTGGAAGTAACGATGGGCTTTGGCTTATTCGTTTTGAGAGTAGCAACGACTTTCAGGTATTACGGCAAATAGAAGGACTTCCAGAGACCAAGATCACGGCCCTTAAGTACGAAACCGGCAAAGATGTACTGTGGGTTGGAACAGAGGATGCAGGTCTGCATCTGGTTCATTCTCCTTTCACGGCAAAGCAACGAGTAGAAGAATTCACTTTAGAATCCGGCAAGTCCATTGATGATGTGCAGTGCATTTTCACCGATCACCTTGACCGTGTTTGGTTGGGTACTTTCGGTGAAGGCCTTATTCGAATAGAGTTTTACGGTGAGGAGAACGAACAATTCGTTTCCAATCTTTTCACCGAACATGTTGATGAAGATTATCTGATCCGCGATATTTTCGAGGACAATGAGCAGAATATTTGGATCTCCACTTTTGGGGGCGGTCTTCTTCAAATTGTAGAAAATGTTTTTCACCGACCTTTTGATGAAAATTGGTTAAAGCAACAATCCATCACGCAACTCTTCCGAGATTCAAAATCGAACATCTGGCTGGGAATCGATAAAGGAATATTCAAAACATCAGAGTATGCCAGCAAAACAAAGTATCAATACTTTCATGTTGGTGGCAATCAGGTTTCTGCAATAGCAGAAGACAAGTATGGAAAGATCTGGTTAGGCACAGCCGAATCAGGACTGTATGCTAAGAACCCTGCGAAAGAAGAATTCGTTGCAATTAGCGAAACGAAAGAGAAACTTGCCAATGCCGTAAATAGCATTCTAGCAACGGATGATGGTATATATGTATCAACAAAGGCTGGACTGCTCCACTACTCTACTCAAGGAAAGTTGTTGACGCACCTTACAACAATTAACGGATTACCTCACAACAACGTTAATTACTGCTATGAAGATTCCAAAAAACGAATTTGGATAGCGTGTCAAGGTAATAGAATATGCTACCTCTGGAAAAATGAGATCAGATTCATTGAAACCTCATCAGCACAAACAATTGTAGATGTTAACCACATAGTTGAAGACACATTGAAACGACTTTGGTTTGCTACCATGGGTCAAGGTTTGGCCGTGCTTGATGATGGTACTGTTAATGTGCTCAACACCGATAACGAACTTCCATCCAACTACTGTTATCAATTGGTACTTGACAATGACCATAACATTTGGGTCAGCCATCAGAAATCAATTACACAAGTTTCCCCCGAACTGAAGAGAAAGAGACTGGTAACTCGGGAGGAACTTTCTGACACCGAGAACAGTATGGTATCATTCCTCTTTAAGGATAATGAGGGAAGTATCTGGATATCATCCACTCACAATGTGGTGAAATTCAAACCATCAATAGATAAATCCAGCAAAGCTAAACCCCAATTATCCATTGGTTCTATGCTCGTTAATGATCAGCCGCAAGCGCTGATACCGAATTTAACACTGTCCTCTGGGAAATACGACATCACCTTCAACCTTGCAGGTATTTCGCTGCGCGACCCAAGTGCGATAAAGTACAAATACCAACTTAATGGTCATTCAGATTCCTGGAAAATTCAGGAGGGATACGATAAGGTAGAATTTACTGGACTTGCCTACGGAGAATATCAGTTGAATGTCTTTGCATCGCGTAATGGTGGCGAATGGACAGATGAACCGGTTACCTATACCTTTTCCATTTCACGCCCCATCTGGTTCTCTTGGTGGTTCTGGGCTACATTTTTCATCATCGTTACCATTGGTGTAATTGCTTTTGTTCGCTATCGAACTTACAGGCTGATACGCGATAAAATGGAATTGGAAGATATTGTCAAGGCAAGAACCGTTGAGATTCAAGAACAAAAAAGCGAAATTGAGCAGAGCCGCGATGAAATTGCAAAATACGCCAAAGACATAACGGATAGTATCAAGTACGCCAAGAGAATTCAAAAAGCAATATTCCCTGCTTGGCAGGATGTGCAAGAGGTGCTACCCGAAGCAGTTGTTTTCTTCCAATCGAAAGATCTTGTGAGTGGCGATTTCTACTACGCGGAAAAAATTGGAAGTAAGCGCCTTTTTGCAGCTGTAGATTGCACAGGACATGGAGTTCCTGGCGGCTTCATGTCCATTGTGGCCAACAATCTTCTTCAACAAGCCATCAAACAAGTTGGACTGACAAAACCATCGGAAATATTGGAGTATCTCAACCACGGTATTACCAATACCCTTCATCAGACATACGAGGAATCTACCGTTAAAGATGGTATGGATATTGCCATGTGCTGCTGGGATGAAAAAACAAACAAACTACAATATTCAGGAGCTTACAATCCGCTTTACATCTTTCGTGATGGTCAACTTATTGAAATCAAAGGAAACCGTTTCCCTGTTGGTACTTTTGTTGGAGAAGAGATCAGAACGTTTACTAACCATGAAATTGATGTACAACCTGGAGACATGATCTACATATTCTCCGATGGTTTCGCAGATCAATTCGGTGGACCAAATGGCAAGAAATTCATGATGAAGAGATTTAAGGCCATGTTGCAAGACATTCATTCAAAACCGATAAACCAACAGTACGACCTTTTGGTAAAACATCTTAAAAATTGGAAAGGAAACCTTGAACAGGTTGATGATATAATTGTACTAGGAGTTAAAATTCCTTAGAACCAAACGAAATGAAATACGTACAACCCACAACGAAACGACAGACCATGTCAATCTCAATGAAATCCATTCTTACAACAATATTTATCTGCCTGAGTATGACTTCCATTGCTCAGGAATCGGCACAGTACTTCAACAGTGCTATAACCAAGGCACAATCTGGCGATATGCCTGGAGCAATTACTGACTTCGACAAATGCATTTCGCTCGATCCAACCTATTCTGACGCATTTTATTGGAGAGGTGTTGCCAAAGCGGCTATTGGACAAACTACCGCTGCCCTAGCGGACTTCGAGAAATGTACCTCATTGGACCCGGATAATGCCCAAGCATACCTGACCGCAGGAAACCTCTACAATCAACAAGGCAATCCGAAAGCAGCTCTCGCAAACCTTAACCCAGCGGTGCAATTACTTCCAAGTAATATGGAAGCACGCCTTAATAGAGGAAAAGCACAGACCAATCTTGGAATGCACGAAGCAGCAATAAAAGACTACACAACAGTTCTGGAAGCCGACCGTTCCAATTTCGATGCATACATCAACAGAGGCATTTCTTATAGACAAATGGAGAACCTTGATAAAGCCATTGAAGATTTTTCGGCTGCTATCCGTGTGAATAAAATGAGTTCAGAAGGATATATCAATCGGGGCATTGCCTATCGCTTGAAAGGGGAGTTTGAAAATGCGATTGCAGATTATACCCAAGCCATTGTTGTTGACCCTAACAGTTCTGATGCATTCTACAACAGAGGAATTGCCTATTCAAAACGCGATCAGCATCAAGATGCGATTAGAGATTTCTCAAAGGCTATTTCCATAAATCCGGATGATGCCGACTCTTACATGAACAGAGGCATAGAAAAGGTGATCATTGGTAAAAAAGACGATGGTTGCGCAGACATTGTAAAAGCTGCAAACCTCGGTCTGCTCGTAGCAATTGACGAAAGAAACAAGTTCTGCGGTTTCTAAGACCGAGATCTAGATCTTAACCAAGCGAATTGTTCTGAACCCTCCTTCCCACTCTATTCTGGCGGTGTAGATTCCCGTTGGGTTGTTCTTAAGATCGAGCACGATCCGTGTTTCGTTGGAAACTCCATTCAACACGATTCTACCCAGATTATCAATTACCGAATACTTGGAATTCAAAGCCTGATTGAAATTCAGTTCAAAGATTCCAGTTGATGGATTTGGGAACACGCCTATGCGAACCTCTTCTTCTGAAATTCCGGTTGGAGAACTCAACACCTTGAATTTCCAAAAACCTTGTGGCGCTGGCATTGGCCGGTTCTGTTGCTTTCCTGTATTAGCTTCTGCATGAATGTAATAGTAAACCTTCTCTCCTTCCGCTTGATAAGGAATAAACCCCGTCCAAGTATCTTCAGAAGGATTTGTGAAATTCATATTGGCGGCCGCATATCCTTGCGTAGTATCTGTTGTCCAATAAACGGTGGCAGAAGCAATTCCATCAGCATGCTTGATAAGGGCATCTATCTGGTAATTGTTGGTGGAAAAAACCTGATCATCCAGCGGCTGATGACGGATAAGTAAAGGATCGCTGGAAGCAACCGCTTTGGTTATGCAATGAATTGCGCCAGATGCTGTGATGATCTCGTTGCAATCGATTCCAACCACCTTGTACCCTGGTAGCGCTTCGCGATAAATGCGCAACGCAGTAGTATCCCATTGTTCCTCGTAAATGGGCACAAGTATGGTGTTGTTTACAAATACAGAGTTTGTGTACGTTCTGTAATCTCCATTCTGATTGGGATACTGTCCTCCTTCTGGTGGCATTGGTACACGAATTACCTTGTAATCTGTTCCAAACACAGAATTGAAATTATTAAGCACGTAGTTCAAATTCGATTCTATCTGCGGACCATCAGCAACTCCCTGAGGATATTCGCCTACCAGCAAGGTTTCCTCATCCAACAATTTCATGTGCATATCAATATGATGAATACCATCATAAGGCAAGGTTGGCATTTTGATGTATCGATCAATTCCCATGAAATCACTCATAATGGCGTCAACCGCATTCTCGTTGTGGTTGGAAATTCCGTAGCCGGTGCCATCGTTTTCCTCCAAAATAAGTTCAGATGCGAAGGCTGTTCCGAACCCATCGACCATGAAATTTCCACCTGTGTTGACCAGGTCGTAAGGCACGTTGGTGGTCTGATACAATGGAATATTCAATAGATCTGCCAGTGCTTCTGGAATAACGTCATCGCTTGGGCGCGGCCGGTTGTAGATCCAATCTACCCAAAGCAAAGAATCCACATCGTTGGTATAAACGTTCCACTGACCGTAATCTCTGAACCAGATGCTGTTGGACGGTTCGATAACGAATTGAACGTTCGAAAGGGATATTCCATTGTTCTGAAGCTGATTTTGCACCGTACTCTGATAGGATTGATCCGTAACTATATATACCGGAACTTCCAGCTTTGCGTGTCGCACTATCTCGCGAAGTGTTGACTGCGCGAACGAGCCCCTCCAGCGTATACAAAGACCATCGATCTCTTCCCATTCGGCAGCAGTTCTAACTTCCGAAACCGGGGGTGTGGTAATGCCTCGTGAAACGGGAGGCGTGTATTCCAGCATCTTCTCTGCTTCGGTAAGACCTACCGGTAAATGCTGTGCATGAACAAAAGCAACTTGCAAAGAAGAAATAAGAATGAAAAAGTAGGCTTTGAGCTTCATATGTATTTTGGTTCTGTCTCAAATGTAGAAACCATTAGTGCCCGATCTGTCATCCAAGCGCTATTTTCGCGGTCCATGAAAGTCCTTGCTCCTGTTGCGTATTTCCCTCCTGTAAGCTACTTCGCTTGGCTTGTACAGCGGGGAATGATAATAGAAACGAAGGAGCATTACGTGAAGCAATCGCTGAGGAATAGATGCACCATAATGGGGTCGAATGGACCGCTTAACCTGTTGGTTCCAAGAACCAAAACTGCAGAAAAGCAGCTTATGGAAGAGAGTCTTATTCACAACGAAACCGATTGGAAACGACTGCATTGGCGAAGTTTAGAAGCAGCATATCGCAAATCTCCGTTCTTCGAATACTACGAAGATGACCTGCGTCCCTTTTTTGAAACGGAGCACACGCACCATCTTCATCTAGGAATTCAATCCATTGCGCTCATGTGCTCGTTACTGGAGTTTGAGTTCGAACAGGAATTGACAAGCGAGTATGTTACACATCCAGAAATTCCAGACCTAAGAAATGCGTGGAATAAACAGGATTACGCAATGAAATCTCCGGTAACCGAATTTCCAGAATACATTCAGGTTTTTCAGGATAGATTTCCGTTTTCGGCCGATATGAGCGTGTTGGATCTACTTTTCTGCCTCGGCCCGCAAGCAGCAGAATACATCAATAACCTTCCTCTCAGTGACTACTAACAAATCGGGCAAATTTCCGGAACTTGAATTTGGAGGAAGCGGACCACTCATCCATTTTGCACATGCAAACGGTTTTCCCGCAGCATCGTACCAAGAATTCATCAACGAGTTAGTTCCTGATCACCGCGTTATTGCAATGAATGCGCGACCCTTATGGCCAGATTCCAATTACCGTGATTTCAATTCTTGGGAAATAGCTGCAAATGACCTGATCGAATACTTGGACAAGAATGGACACCGCAACATAATTGGCATGGGCCACTCGTTCGGAGCGATATGTACCTTGCTCGCTGCGCAGAAACGTCCCGACCTTTTCAGCAAACTCATTCTTATTGAGCCAGTGGTTCTTCCTTCTTGGTATTATCAGCTCACCTCAATTCTACCGCAAATCTTACTTAAACGGATCAACCCGATCGTAAGGAAAACCTTGGTGCGTAAAGAGCATTGGCCCGATCACGAAGCTGCATTCACGCATTTTAGAAGAAGTAGACTTTTTGCTTCGGTATCAGACACTTCTATCTGGAACTACGTGAATTCGGTTACTGCAGAAAAAAACGGTGGTGTAAGCCTGGTTTATTCTAAAGAGTGGGAAGCAACCATCTTTCTAACTGTGATCAACCCATGGAAAGCCCTCCAAACACTTGGCCATGCTACATTGATCTTTAGAGGAGAAACCTCCGATACCATTTTCCCAAATGTGTGGAAACAGATGAAAGCGAAGATCGACCGCGCCACGTTGGTTGAAATTGCTGACGCTGGACATTTGGTACCAATTGAAAAACCAGAGGAAATTGCACGAAACATCAAGGATTTTCTGCATTCCGACCGCTAACCTTACGTGCCTATATTTGGCATCCCTAAAATGTGCTGATGGACATAGAATTTAACCGCAACGAAGACGTAATGAAGCAGATGATCTCCAAAATGGAGAATCGCTTAGAGAAGATCTATTTGGGTGGAGGTCAAAAACGAATAGATAAAGAGCATGCCAAGGGTAAAATGACAGCCCGCGAACGTGTTGAAGCGTTGATAGACCCGGGAACAGACACCATTGAAATAGGTGCCTTTGCTGGCTACGAGATGTACGAAGAACAAGGCGGTTGTCCTGGTGGTGGCGTTGTGGTGGTCATTGGCTACGTAAGTGGTAAACAATGCATTATTGTAGCAAACGATGCTACCGTAAAGGCAGGCGCTTGGTTCCCTATTACAGGAAAGAAGAACCTCCGCGCACAGGAAATTGCCATGGAAAACCGTCTACCTATTATTTATCTGGTAGATAGCGCTGGTGTTTTCCTTCCAATGCAGAACGAGATCTTTGCTGACAAGGAGCATTTTGGAAGAATATTCCGAAACAATGCCAAAATGAGCAGCATGGGAATTACCCAGATATCGGCCATTATGGGAAGTTGCGTTGCTGGTGGCGCTTATCTGCCGATCATGAGTGATGAAGCACTCATTGTAGATAAAACAGGTACTATTTTCCTTGCAGGATCCTACTTGGTAAAAGCGGCAATTGGAGAAAACATCGACAACGAAACATTGGGCGGTGCCACCACACATTGCGAAATTTCTGGTGTAACCGATTACAAGGCCAAAGACGATGCTGATGCACTGAAAACCATCCGCAGCCTCATTGACAAGATCGGTTCGTACGAAAAAGCAGGATTCAGTAGAACGGAAGCAGTTGCGCCTAAGAAAGACCCGAAAGAACTTCTGGGAGTTTTACCGGAATTAAGAACGAAGGAGTACGACATGCGCGAGATCATTAGCCGTTTGGTAGATGGTTCCGAGTTTGATGAGTACAAAAAGGATTACGGTAAAACCATTCTCACTTGCTATGCGAGAATTGATGGTTGGGCAGTTGGTATTGTAGCCAATCAGCGGAAAATTGTAAAAAGCGCCAAAGGCGAAATGCAGTTCGGTGGCGTTATCTATTCAGACAGTGCCGATAAAGCTGCACAGTTCATAATGAATTGCAACCAGAAGAAAATTCCTTTGATTTTCCTGCACGATGTAACAGGTTTCATGGTCGGTTCGCGGTCTGAGCAAGGCGGTATTATTAAGGATGGCGCCAAAATGGTGAACGCAGTTTCAAATAGCACTGTTCCAAAGTTCAGTATTGTGGTGGGCAACAGCTATGGTGCAGGCAATTACGCCATGTGCGGTAAGGCTTACGATCCTCGATTGATCGTAGCGTGGCCAACAGCCAACATTGCAGTAATGGGCGGAGCGCAAGCAGCAAAAGTGTTGTTGCAGATACAGACCAGCACCATGAAAGCCCAAGGAAAAGAAGTAACGCCCGAAGAGGAAAAAGCACTGCTCGACAAGATCACACAGGGTTACGAAGAGCAAACCTCGCCATACTACGCAGCTGCCCGTTTGTGGGTAGATGCCATCATCGACCCGCGGGATACACGCAAATGGATAAGCATGGGTATTGAGGCCGCAGAGCATGCTCCAGTGGAGAAGTTTAATGTGGGTGTGATACAGACCTGATAGGCAACAGTGTCCAGCGAAAAGCGAGCAATCCATACTACCATCAGCAAGACCCTTGCTACATTATTCGTTTTTCATTTTTCGTTTTTCTGTGCTTTTGGGCAAACCATGAACTCCTCTCCGTCTGAGCTCTCATCAGACACGGTAAACCCTCCGTTGAAGGTACTTTCCTACAACATTCATATGTTGCCGCCTTTGGCCAAATTCACAGGTAAGCAGCGTAGGGCAAAGCGCATTGGTAATCTCTTCAAGGATTCCGATTTCGATATTATCGTATTTCAAGAAGCTTTTCATGGCGCGGCCAGAAGAAAGATCTGGCGCAGAATGAAGGAGAACTTCCCCTACACGTTGGGTCCTGCCAACAAACGCTGGTATTCGCTAAAGACCAACAGCGGTATTTGGATCGTCAGCAGAATTCCACTCACCCAATTGGCAGAAATTGATTTCGAATACTGCGAAGGCATCGATTGTTGGAGCCGGAAAGGTGCGCTACTGGCAGAAGGCGAATTCCAAGGACAGACATTCCAAATTCTGGGAACGCACTTAGAAGCTGGAGGCGAGCGCGCAATGAAAGTCTCGCAATACAAAGAATTGGCAGAACTCTTTCGGCAATACCAAAAAGACGGTGTACCGCAGATAGCAGCTGGCGATTTCAACACCAAGAAATTTCAAGACACCACGTGGTACAACCAGTTGCTGCGAATTCTAGATATGGAGGACGGTCCCCTTCTCAGCGAGCAGCAATTTACAAGCGATAGCTACATCAACGATATTAAGATACAACGTGGCGATAAGAAAAAACAGAGCGTTATCGACTTCATCTTTTATGGCGATAATGGGGTAAATGCAACGATTAATCGCTACGTGCGCATGCCACGCTGGCAATGGTCAAAACACAGGCAAGACCTCAGCGATCACTTTGCCGTGGAGGCGCAGATTCTTTTTCAGTGATCAGATCTTGATTGCGCGCAACAGCTTTGTTCCCCTTTCTGTCCGAATACGGAAGAAATACACACCAGCGGTCATCGGAAGTTCTATTCCTGAGATACTGTAGTTACTGTAGCTCGCTAAGCGCTTACCGTTTACACCAAATACATCTATCTGTTCAATCGAAGATAGGTCGGTTCCTCTTAACCAAATATGGCCGTTGCTCGGATTCGGATAAAGCTGTACATCCATTAAAGCCGAGGTCTCCTGTATTCCTGTTGCTCCAAAGGCCATTACCGAATCTGCTCCAACAAGCACAGGCGTGTGATCTGCTGTGTTGTACATGGCCTCGAAGGTTTCTATCTGTGGTGTACTAGTAGCAAACATTTCTTGCACCCACTTCTTTGGCACAGATTGGTAATACATTCTTGCTGTAGCATACAAGGTATCGGTACTACCATGCAGTGGTACATGATAATGAAGCACATCGCTACCAGAACCTTCAAAACCTTCGAAATTGAAATCTACATCCTCCGTGGCAGTTCCTGCTATAAGGGTGGTATCGTAAACGGGGTGTGCGGTGCTGAATCCTTTAGGTACCAAACGGTTGTCTTTCAAGGGTAGAGAGGCGCGTTCCAGAATGGTGGTCGGGTTACCGTTCACATCTCCCATAACCATTTCGTATATCTGAACCTGATCTTCGGAGTTGACAATATTGTAGTGCGGCTCGTATGTGCTGTTCTCCTCAGGTAAGTAATGATTGGAACTCAACACGCCCGAACTGAAAACGGTATCGCCATGTTGATTCGTAACTACAAACTCAACATAAGCACGCCTGCTTGGGTAGCCAGATGGGAACTTATGCCCCGTTAAATTCTCAGACCGTACGTTGAAATAAGCCGTGTCGTTGGCGGTGGTCTCATGTTCCAGATTCATCTGTACAGATCTTTCCTGCAAGTTGACTAGCGTTCTATTGATAGTAGAATCGAAATGCACCTCTGTAGCACGGATATCCAACGCTTCACGATGGGTTTTCATCAGCTTAAGCATGAAGGTGTTCCCTCCTACCAGATCGTGCCTACCAAAGGGCGTTCTACCGGCTAGTAGTTGGTAGTAATTGGCAATTACAACCTCGGTTTCCACTCTAGGAATGTGGCATCCTTGGCAGGAAGTACCGCCATTTACCACGTTGAAATCGGAATTGAGCCATTCGTGATACGTGGCCTGTTCTACAAAAGTGGTTCCGGTAAAATCTCCATTCAGATCGACCGTATTGGTAATTAACGAGTGACAGCCAGCGCAGAATCCCGATTGCGTTACATGTTCTCCGTACTCCGGACTCACCCCAACAAAGCCTTGCATGGGTCCTTGCAGCGGTTTCTGATACGGGCCGTACTCGCGCATAATGGAATCGTAGTACAACTCTCCAGAATGATTGGAGCCCAAGTGCTGCGAAGTTTGCTTGTGGCAGGCCATACACGATACGCCATCTTGCCCCATGGGGTCCTCTTCAAGATCGGCCAAACCGTAGGGACCGTAATCGTAGTAATGGTTAGAATAGCGCCCAAGAGGTGCGTGGCAGCTATTGCATTTGTCTTCTAACTCGGCCTGATGCTGTGGGTTAATGGCACTTTCGTGACTCATCTTAGCACGGAAAAACGGATCGCGCCCCGAATTGGCCATCATGGTGGCGCGCCACAGCGTTACAGGACTTATATCGTTTCCAAGTTCATCTATGTTGGCGTTCCCCGTTTCGTCAAATCCGTGGCAACCATCGCAATTGCCAGATGCCATAAAATGATCATTGGTATCCAAGGCAAATCCATAGTGGGTAGAGTCGGAACGTGCGTGATCGTTGCCATGCGCAGAACTAAGATCGAAGTTGACCATGCTTAAAAAATAGGCAGAGACAACAACACTGAGAATTACCAGAAGCCGCTTGTGTGCTTTCATGTGGTGAAATTACCTCATTTCAAAACCCTAACGAGACGTGCACATGACAACTTTGGCCCAAAAATGTTCAAACAAAAAACCCCTTCGCTTTTGCGAAAGGGTCTTTACAGTTCCAGCGGTTCCTGGCCGCTTCTTATCTATTTTGGAATGCCACAGGTATTTGATTTGTATGACTGAAATCGTTCAATGATGGATCGAAGTATATCCAAGCCATTTCTCCAGCGTCCACATCGTCTCCTTTCATCAGGTCCACTTCAAACTCAAACTTCTGATTTTCAAACTTATAACCCTTCATTACTTCCGTATTGAGGTTAATACGCTTGTGAACCCCTGTATTAGATGCAACATCAATAATGTAATCCTTATCATACTCAAGATCGAACTTGAATTTACCATCTCGCGGAACCATTTGCTGTTCCATCAATTCCACGCTTTGAGACAAATGATAGTAACGATAAATGGTTACCGAACTCATTACCGATCTGTCCTTCTTATCGCAAACAAGACTTCCTTTTACTGTCAGCGATCCGTAATCCTGTGCTGAAACAGGCAATGAACAAATGACCAACATCGCAATGAATACCTGAGCGTAGAGTTTCGTAACAATTCGTGTGAACCAATCCATGACTTTCGATTTTGAGTGTTATGATAGTCTTAACGGCAGCTATTGATTTTCCGTTCCACTTTATCGGTCAACGACCATAAACTGCGATAAGCGACACGATAACAGCGATAATCGACCAACTTCAATTCCTTCATACCAAGGGTTAAACTCATATCTCGAATTCTATCTTTGCGCACCAATTCAAAAGAGGAATTACCAATGATCACGATTACACTACCAGACGGAGCACAGAAGAAGTACGAAAGTGGCGTAACTCCAATGGATGTGGCCATGAGCATAAGCGAAGGTCTGGCCCGAAACGTTATATCGGCAAGCGTAAACGGAACCAAGGTGGAAACCGCTACTCCTATTACGGAAGATTCAAAACTGGTACTCTACACATGGAACGATAAAGCTGGGAAAGAAACATTCTGGCACTCATCTGCCCATGTTTTGGCGCAAGCCTTGGAGCATCTGTATCCAGGCGTTAAACTCACCATAGGCCCGGCAATAGAGAATGGTTTCTATTATGATGTAGACCTTCCAGAAGGAAAAGTGATAACAGACGGGGACTTCAAAGAAAATTGAAGACACGTTCATGGAATTCACACGGCAAAAAGCGGAGTTCAAAATGAAATCGGTTTCGAAGCCGATGCGCTCAAGTTCTATAAAGACGCGGGCAACGAATTCAAAGTAGGAGTGATGAGAACCTGAACGATGGCGAGATCACTTTCTGCGACCATTCAGACTTCACCGACCTATGTCGTGGTGGACACTTACCAAACACAGGCTTCATTAAGGCAGTAAAAGTCATGAACGTGGCCGGAGCCTACTGGCGAGGCGATGAGCACAACAAGCAATTGACCCGTGTTTATGGCATTTCGTTCCCCAAAGACAAGGAGCTTAAGGAATACCTGGTGATGTTGGAGGAAGCGAAAAACGCGACCACCGAAAGCTTGAAAGGAACTTGAGCTTTTCACCTTTTCACAAAAGTAGGACAAGGTTTGCCGCTGTGGCTACCAAAGGAGCCGATTTACGCAAACGGTTGGAAGCATTCCTACAAAAGCAACAAGTGGAGGCTGGTTACGAAATGGTGATCGCTCCTCACATTGGATCGAAAGTCTTTACGTCACTTCTGGCCACTATGCCAAGTATGGCAAAGACAGTTTCCAACCGATAAACACACCACATGAAGGAGAAGAATTTCTCCTGAAACCGATGAATTGCCCGCATCACTGCGAGATCTATAAGTTCAAACCTAGGTCCTACAAAGACCTTCCTGTTCGCTTGGCCGAGTTCGGAACCGTTTACCGTTACGAGCAAAGTGGTGAGTTGCATGGTTTGACCCGTGTTCGAGGATTTACGCAAGATGATGCGCATATTTTCTGCCGACCAGATCAGGTAAAAGATGAGTTCGTAAAAGTGGTTGACCTTGTGCTCTACGTATTAAAAGCGTTGAAATTCGATGACTTTACAGCGCAGATCTCCCTCCGTGATCCTGACAATAAGGACAAATACATTGGCTCTGATGAGAATTGGGCAAAGGCTGAAGCCGCCATCATTGAGGCTGTTGCTGAGCGCGATATCAAAACCGTAACGGAATATGGCGAAGCTGCATTCTACGGTCCGAAACTCGACTTTATGGTGAAAGATGCCTTAGGCAGAAGCTGGCAGTTGGGAACGGTTCAGGTAGATTACAACTTGCCGGAAAGATTTGAGCTGGAATATGTCGGTTCGGACAATGCAAAACACACGCCTGTAATGATTCATCGCGCGCCATTTGGCAGTATGGAGCGTTTTGTGGCCGTTCTTTTAGAGCACTGCGCGGGCAAATTTCCGCTTTGGTTAACGCCAGATCAAGTTGCAATTCTGCCCGTTTCAGAGAAATACAACGAGTACGCAAAAAAGCTTTCAGGTTTGCTTAAGAATTACGACCTTCGCGCCCTTGTTGACGAGAGGAACGAGAAAGTAGGAAAGAAGATCCGCGATACGGAGGTAAATAAGATTCCGTATATGCTTATAGTTGGAGAGAAGGAAGTTGAATCCGGACAACTATCAGTAAGGAAACAGGGAGATGGAGATATCGGCTCGTACAGCATAGAGGATTTTGCCAAAATGATCCAGGAGGATATTGAAGCAGACCTCAAAATGAATTGAATAGTAACTAAAACATTATAGACCATTAGAAGACCTAGAAACCCAAGGCGAGTCGTAAGACACGAGGACCCTCATAAGATCAATGAAAAAATCGATGCACGTGAAGTGCGTTTGGTTGGCGAAGGGATCGAACCGGGAGTTTATCCGATACGAAGAGCGTTGGAACTTGCTGAAGAGCAAGGACTTGATCTGGTAGAGATTTCTCCGAATGCCGAACCACCGGTATGCAAGATTCTCGACTACAAAAAGTTCCTGTTCGAGCAAAAGAAGAAGCAAAAGGAATTGAAAGCCAAAGCCACTAAGATCGTGGTGAAGGAAATTCGATTCGGCCCAAATACCGATGATCACGACTTCGAGTTCAAGTTGAAACACGCGAAGGAGTTCATCGAACAAGGAGCTAAAGTGAGAGCTTTCGTTTTCTTCAGAGGAAGGTCGATAGTATACAAGGATCAGGGAGAGATCTTACTCTTGCGTCTGGCCAACGAGTTGGAAGACATTGCAAAGGTGGAGATGCTCCCAAAAATGGAAGGAAAGAAGATGTTTATCATCATTGCTCCTAAAAAAGGTAAAAAGTAAACAGTAAATCAATTAATAAACGTCATGCCAAAGGTTAAGACTAACTCCAGTGCCAAGAAACGTTTCAAACTAACGGGTTCTGGGAAAATCAAGCGGAAGCACGCGTTCAAAAGTCACATCCTTACCAAGAAAACAACAAAACAGAAGCGTAATCTTACGCATGCTGCTTTGGTAAGCGATGCTGATGTGAAGAACGTAAAGCACATGCTTAACATTTAAGTTCAAAGTTAAACCCGGTTTTAAGCCCAACAAAGTTTCCAATGAGGAACGCTTAACGCCAAAAACAACAAAAAATGCCAAGATCAGTAAATGCTGTTGCTGCAAGAGCAAAGCGAAAAAAGGTCCTTAAGCAGGCCAAAGGTTACTTCGGAAGAAGAAAAAATGTGTGGACCGTAGCTAAAAATGCGGTTGAGAAAGCATTAGTATATCAGTACCGCGATAGACGTGTTCGTAAGCGTGAGTTCCGCAAATTATGGATTCAACGTATCAATGCAGGTGCGCGTCAGTATGGTATGTCATACTCAACGTTCATTGGTAAACTTAACGATAAAGGAATCGACATCAACCGTAAGGTTTTGGCTGATCTGGCCATGAATGAGCCAGATGCTTTCAAAGCTGTTGTTGATCAAGTAAAGTAAAATCATCCATTGGATGATAAAGGGCTGTCCGACCATGTCGGATGGCCCTTTTTCAATTTAAGACATGACCAAAAAGCAACAACGAACGGTTATTCTTCTGATGCTCTTGAATGGGCTAGCTTTCATTGTCATTTTTCTGAGCGTTGCTTCCAATTACCGTTTAGCTGCAGACGATTTCCACCATGTGGTAATGACCGACCAGTTAGGGATTTGGGATGCGATGGTGTTCTATTACAATAATTGGAATCCTCGTTGGTCGTCCATTCTTGTAACCAATTCATTCCTTATGAACGGAACCAACAATAACGTACTGTTTTCTTTTCACCTAGCCTCTCTCCTATTTGGTTTTGTCGCATTTTCGTCAGCAGCTAGTGCCATAGGAAAATTACTTGCACTTCCTTTTAGATCTTGGCAGTATTGGATTGCTGGTGTTTACCTTCTTTGCACAACGTTCTACACTTCATTCTCGCAAGCAGATACGTGGTTCTGGATAACTGTGAACCCAATGTACCTGTGGGGAACCTTTGCTGCGGTTCTTGGAACTTCATTGATTCTGCACACATGGAATTCATTGATCAGGAGAATTCTTGTGATCGGACTATTTCTGTATGTGGGTGGAGCAAGTGAAAGCGCTGCTATTTGCTCGCTAGTTACACTCATTTATGTCGGAATCAGATTCCATGGAAAGAGCCAAGCACGCTTCGATGCTACTGCCCTGCATTTGGCAACAATTGCCTGTATAATCGGATTTGGGATCAGTATGGCCGGACCAGGGATTGCTATCAGAAGAGAGCACCTTCCTCATATCCCTATGCAAGACCGCTTACTTATTGGCTTTTGGAACTACATCAAATTCAACCTGAAGGAAATACCTCTCGTACTACCGTTGTCAATTCTATTTGCAGCTCCCTTTGGTTTCTTCGGCAGGAAACATCTCCGATTCCAACTCATTTCTATCCGCCATGTATTCTGGCAGAATCGAAATCTCTGGATACTTTCCGACCTGATGATTTTAACGCTAGCAATGGCACTAGGGCTTGTGATGAGTGAAATGGGACCAACAAGAGTGTGGTTCCCACTGACCGTCTTGGTCCTTGTTGTTACGGTGGCCATTGCTTACCAGCTCGGCACTTGGCTTTATGTGCACTCAAAGGGTCATCTATTCCACCTCGTGGTTGCAGCCCAGATTCTTACATTCAGCTATCAGGCCGTTGTAGGATTTACTCAGATTAAAACAAGCAACGAATATGCTTCTGCCGTTGACCTACGCATGGAAAACATACGTTCCAACTTGGGAACAGATAGTGTCATTCAACTCTCTCCATTGCCAAATAGCGGTTGGCTCCTTTCTGCCGAGATCAGTTCAGACACATCACATTTTACTAACAAGCACTTGGGGTTATTTCTCGCCAATGGCAATAGATACTTTGTAGAAGACAGCCTATCTTCAACTCAATGAAATGGCTTGCGTTTTTTCTTGTTTCTCTTGCCCCATTCGCAGTTTCTGCGCAGTGTCTAGACACGCTTAACACGCCCATTCTAAACCCCGGATGCAATCTCAACTTCCTGCCCGTATGCGGTTGCGATGCCGTTACGTATCGAAATTCGTGCTTTGCCCAAGCTGCCACAGTTATTCAGTATGTAGACAGACCGTGTGAGCAAGTGGCAGTAGATATCTATCCTAATCCGGCCATTTATTGGCTTAACGCGACCGTTGTTACCAAATTTGAAGCTGATGTGAACCTGTTGATATTCGATAGGAACGGAAACATTTACTACTCCCAGTATTTGCGAAGTGTTAACTACGAATACCTTACCATTCCCGTAAATGGCTTTGACGATGGTTTGTACATTCTGATGGTAGAGTCAAACGGAGTGGCACAATTCAAGAAATTCATCAAGTGGAAAGAATAGCCGTAACGTGGGAATAAGTACCTTTAAGCCTTAATCAGAGCAATGCTTTCTGAACCGGAAACAGAAATATTCGAAAACGTAAAAGAGATCTTCTCTAACTACCTTGGAGAACACGGTCATCGGAAAACTCCCGAGCGTTTTGCCATACTCAGTGAAGTGTACAGTAGCAATGGTCATTTCGACATTGAATCACTTTACGTGCAGATGAAGAATAAGAACTATCGCGTTAGCCGGGCAACGCTCTACAATACAATTGAACTGCTTCTAGACTGTAAATTGGTAACGAAGCATCAATTCGGAAAGAACATAGCTCACTTCGAGCGATCTTACAAATACGCACAGCACGATCATCTTATCTGCCAAGACTGCGGTAAGGTTTTCGAATTCTGCGACCCGCGAATTCAACAGATACAGAACACGGCTGGCGAGATACTCGGCTTTAACATCATAAACCATTCGCTCAACTTCTACGGAAATTGCAAAAAGCTTGCAGAAACAGGTGGGTGCGAACGAATGAATCAGAAAAACTAATATGGAATATACCATCGCAGACCAAGCAGATTACAAGCTTGTTACCGTCTCTGGACGTCTAATTGAAAAATCTCAGGCCGAAGGTCTGATCAAGGAATTTGAAGGTTTGGTTTCGAATGGAACCAACCGTTACCTCATGAGTCTTGAAAACCTTGAATACGTGAACAGTACAGGTTTGAATCTACTTATCGGCATGTTCACCCAGGCTCGTAATGCTGGAGGCGAACTTGTTATTGGGGGTATTTCTCCAAAAGTGAAAAAGCTCATGGTAATGACCAAGCTTGATTCTATTTTCAAAATTTACGATTCGGTTGCTGTGGCTTCCGAAAACTTCTAATCAGCAAGCAACGCACATTGAAAAAAGTAGACGTACTATTAGGACTCCAGTGGGGAGATGAGGGAAAGGGAAAGATTGTAGACGTTCTCACACCAAAGTATGAGGTAATTGCTCGCTTTCAGGGCGGGCCTAACGCTGGACACACGCTAGAGTTTGAAGGCATTAAACACGTTCTTCACACAATTCCATCTGGTATTTTTCGTAAGAACGCTATTAACGTTGTTGGCAACGGAGTGGTGATTGACCCAATTATTTTCAAGAAGGAAATAGACAAATTGGATGAGCGTAACGTAGACGCATCTTCTACGCTGAAGATCTCTAAGAAAGCTCACTTGATCTTGCCAACACACAGATTATTGGATGCAGCTTCCGAGGCTTCAAAAGGCAAAGGAAAGATCGGTTCAACCCTTAAAGGTATTGGACCAACCTATATGGACAAGACAGGCAGAAATGGCTTGCGCGTTGGAGATATTCTTTCAGATAACTTTAAAGAACGATATGGTTTTTTAAAGGAAAAGCATGAGCAGATGCTTGGCCATTATGGTGCCGATGGTGTTACCGCAGAAATGGAACAAGAGTGGTTTGCTAGTTTGGATACACTAAAGCGATTTGAACTTATTGATAGCGAACAGTACCTGAACGACCATCTCAGGTCAGGACACAGTATTCTTGCAGAAGGTGCTCAAGGATCGCTTTTGGATATCGATTTTGGATCATATCCATTTGTTACATCAAGCAACACGGTTTGTGCGGGTGCTTGTACAGGTCTTGGTATTGCTCCAAACCGTATAGGAAACGTTATCGGTATTTTCAAAGCATACTGCACCCGCGTTGGCTCTGGACCATTCCCAACAGAATTGTTCGATGAAGTTGGTGATAAACTATGCGAGATCGGCCATGAATACGGATCAACTACTGGTCGTAGAAGGCGTTGCGGATGGTTGGATCTCCCAGCACTTAAATATGCCATCATGATCAACGGAGTTACCGAATTGAACATGATGAAAACCGATGTGATGGACACATTCGATACCATCAAAATCTGCACTCAATATCGGGTAAATGGTGAATTGACCGACCAGATGCCATTTGAGTTGAACACGGAAGTTGAGCCTGTGTATGTAGAAATGAAAGGTTGGAAAACGGATCTTACCCAGCTCACAAATGGCGACCAACTTCCATCAGCACTGAAGGATTACATCCGATTTATCGAAGAGGAAACAGGCGTTCCTATCAGCGTGGTATCCGTTGGTCCAGACAGAGAACAAACCCTTTTTCAAGACGTTACTTCAGTAGAATCTGTATAGAGAACAATCATGGCAGTTGTAGTTGCATCGATACTTTTACTTGGCATTGGATTCGCAGGAATTGGTATAAAACTCTTGTTGAAGAAAGACGGGAAATTTGCTGGTACTTGTGCCAGTAACAGTCCTTTCTTGAATGAAGAGGGCAAATCTTGCAGTTTTTGTGGTGCTTTACCGGATGAGAAGTGCCAAAAGCCTAGCGAAGCGGCTTAATTCTCTACTTCTTGTTCACCACTATTCGTATGTCTTTTAAATTCATACGACCTTAATTTTACGCCCGTAAAGGTTCTTTCTTCCAGTAGTACTGCAACCGTATCCAATAAAGCGTAGTCAACTAGCGACTCCGTTACGTCTTCATGGCAACTTAGTATATAAAGGAAATCGCACTTAGCTTGGTCTTTTTCGTACACATCATGCCAAGCAAAATGAACTCCATCAAACGCCAATAACTTGATTGTGCTATCCGGGGTCTCAAACATATGTTTATCATAGTAGTAAGACAACGTTCTGAATTCGTACCACGGATCTACAAAAATCTTCCCGTTCGGTTGTCGCGTGTCTTTGACGTACGTAACCGCATTTTTCCAATCGCCTTCTGCATAAGGCTCAAATCTCACTGCCGATATCATTAGTGCCAACATGACCATTGCAATGGCTATTCGAGCTAAAACACTCCGAATACTCACGATTGAAATTGCGATCAGGAGCATCAACGCAGGCTGAACGGATAGGATGTACTTGTCCTGAAAAACAGGCTTTATCAAGTGAGAAAAAACTACGCTGACAACAAATGGAATCAACAACCAAAAGAATACTTTCCATACCTCGTTCGGTTTCTTTTCTCTGTTGAAAACGAATTGAAGACCTATCATTGCCAGAATAGCTAAATGAACATAGCAAACCCAATCAGAGCCATAAAATACGGTAATCACATACCATATGTCCGACCAATTGGGGGCAGCGAACCACATGTCATCATTTCTATCGAAATACGGGATTGAAAGCATCCAAATGGCAAATGAAGCAGCAGAGCCAACCATGGCCAACAGCACAGGAAAAGAATCAAGAATACGTTTGCGAAAGTGAATAAGAACGATGAGCCCTTGAGCCGCTAGATTAAAAACAGACGTGGGATGAACATAGATCATAATTGCCGTCAGTAGCATATATGATATCAACTTTATGGCTGATTGTTTTTTGAGACATTCAAAGAGCATTCCATATGAAAGCAGAACCGTTACCATTAGCATGGAATATGGACGAGCCAAGTGAGTAAAGCGAAATTGAATTGGTGAAAAGCAGTACAACAGGGCAGCTAGGATTCCAACTGCCATTCCAAAATTTCTAGCCGCTATGATGTACATCAGTAAGACACCGATCACACCCATTATCACACTGAAAAAACGAGTAGCATACTCACTCACCCCAAAGGTTTTAACCCATGTAGAAATAATGAGGTTGTAAACTGGAGGATTCGGATCATTCGATGCTTGTTCTACAACCTCCAAATAAGATTTTTGCGCATGCCATATATGGACTGCTTCATCTAGATCGTAAGAAGAGAAATCGAGATTGTAGGTATGAAATAGCGATGCAACAATGATGAGTACCGCGAAAATCAGTCCATTACGATGAGAATACTTTCCAAACTCGGTAACCATCAGTGAGCTACTGATACGTTTACCGACTGCCAAGTATGGATTCCTTCATCGTTCGTGTAAATGAGAACCGCGTCAAGCGTGTCATCGTTATCAATCAGTTCTTTGGCCTTTTCAAACCCAAGCGCCATACAAGCTGTTGCGTAGGCATCGGCAAGCATGCAATTCGGAGCAAAAACAGTAGCACTCAATACATCGGTAGTTGCGGGATAACCGCTTACGGCATTCAATGTGTGCCCGTATTTCTTTCCATCTATCTCCACAAACTTCCTGTAATTCCCAGAAGTGGCCATTGCTCTGTTGTTGAGTTCGATGGAAAGCGCCAATTCCCGATCAACATTTCCTTCTTCGGGCTGATCTATTCCAACTTTCCAGCTCTCGCTATTCTCCTTCGTGCCTGAGGCTCGTATCTCCCCTCCTATTTCAACCAGATAATTGAAAATACCTTGGCTCTCTAAATACCTACAGACAACATCTACCGAATAACCTTGCGCAATGGCATTCACGTCCAATGCCAAGTTTGGAGTTTCTTTCCAGTAGCCACTATCGTTCTTAATGATGCGTTTCATACCAACGAATTGAAGAATACTGTCCACAGCTGCAGAATCAATAGAATGTGTTTGCCAATCTCGTTCAAACCAGAATGACATCAATGGAGCAACGGTAATATCAAAGGCTCCAGCCGTAACCTCATTTACCAATATGGCCGAGCTAATCACTTCCTTGAACATATCTGGCTGATCTGGTACAGCTACTTCATTTCTATTCCACTTGCTTATATAGCTAGTTTCCTGGTAAGTAGAAAGCACCCGGTCGAATGCGAGTAGAAGACTATCTACCTGATATTGAAGGTCAACTCCTTCATTGTAGTAAACCACTGAGTAAGTAGTTCCCTGCGCAAAACCTCCTGCTTGCATCTTTACTTTGCTCGAACAAGCAGAAAGCACAAGAAGTAGAACTATGATAACATTTCTCATGAGGCAAAAATAACACTGCAGTTGCAGGCAGGTGCATCTTAGGAACATTTCGTTTGATCTCAAATAAAAAACCCCCGACATTAAAATGTCGAGGGTTCATTTTCAGATTCTGTGGTTCTTAGTGAGCCGCTTCTTCCATCGTTTCGGTAGCAACCGTGTCGGTAGATACATTTTTCAACGTATCTAGGTTAACAGTTTCAACCGGAGCAACAACTGTTGAATCAACATCAGAAGCAGTTCCTTCAGTAGCTGTACCTGAGCAGCCTACCAAGCTAATAGCTGCAACAGCAACTACAAGCATAAATGATTTTTTCATTTTCGTTTATGAGTATAAAATTCGGGGGCGAAATTATATCGGAAAATGATTGTTTTCACATTTTCCATTGGTGTAACGAAAATATTTTCTTACGGCTTTTCTGAACCTAATTCCAATGGATTAAGAACCCTTATAACTTTCACAAATCTCGTTTTGTAATAGTCGAATGCATCGAAAGCCGTTATCACAATTCCGCGTTTGTTGCTGGTAGCGCTATGAATGAATTTCAGAGGTTCATTCACATCACTAACAACAATTCCGGCATGGCCTACCGGGCGTTTCTGGGCGTTAGAACCTGCAAAAATGATGATGTCTCCTTTCTGGCAACTATCAATTGGGATTTCAATCCCGTAATCAGCGAGTTCTATGGAAGAACGGGGAACATCAAATCCAAAACTGGAATACACGTATTTAACAAATCCACTACAATCAAAGCCTTCTGGCGTCATCCCTCCGTAACGGTACGGAACACCTAGAAAGGACTTTGCTAAACCCACCAGCGAATCGGTTTGGAAGACAAAATCAGGTTCAACCGTTTGCTCATGATTCTCTTCCTGAGCCTGAACCGAAACGCTCATTCCCAAAACACTTAAAACGAAAATCAAGACCCATTTTACCATTACTTAAAGCTATTAAACAATTGGTCGGTTTCTCGTGAACGTAAGAAAGCCTTGATATTTCAGTACCAAGGCTTTCAAACTTATCTGTCAACTAAAGATTTATCCTCCAAAATCATCAAACGATACATTCTCCGGTGGTACGCCCCAATCATCGCACATTTTCAGCACGGCCTGGTTCATCATTGGCGGTCCGCAGAAATAGAACTCAATATCTTCTGGCGAATCGTGCTTACTTAAATATTGCTCAATCACCTGATTGTGTACAAATCCCACGAATCCATCACCTTCTGGATCGTTGATGTCTTTTTTAGTTACCCAGTTATCTTCTGGCTTAGCATCGGAAAGAACCATATAGAACTTGAAGTTCGGGAAGTTCTTCTCAATATCCCTGAAATAGTGGATATAGAATAACTCTGCTCTAGAACGACCACCATACCAGTAAGACACTTTTCTTCCTGTTTTCAGCGTTCTGAATAGATGGTAGATATGCGACCGCATTGGTGCCATACCTGCACCACCACCTATGTAAAGCATCTCTGATTCTGTTTCCTTAATAAAGAATTCTCCGTAAGGACCAGAGATAACTGCTTTATCACCTGGTTTTAGGTTGAAAATATAAGATGATGCGATACCCGGATTGATATCTGCCCACTTGTTATTAGCGCGATCGAATGGTGGCGCAGCAACGCGCACATTAAGCATGATGTTTCTTCCCTCAGCTGGGTAAGAAGCCATCGAATAGGCACGTACAACCTCCTCATCATTCTTCATCACAAGACCACGCATAGCAAACGGACCTTCACTCCAATCTGACTCGAATTTGCCAGGCTCTCCGGGATGATCTGTAGGATGAGCTGAGATATCCATGTCAGAGAATTTCACTACACATGGAGGAATCTTAATCTGAATGTAACCACCAGCTTCGTAGTGCATATCCTGAGGGATTTCAACCACAAATTCTTTGATGTAGGTAGCTACGTTATAATTAGAAACAACAGTTGCTTCAAATTCTTTAATACCAAAGATCTCTTCAGGGATACCGATTTTCATATCCTGCTTGATCTTAACTTGACAACCTAATCTCCAGTTATCAGCAATTTCCTTTCTTGAGAAATAAGGGGCTTCAGTAGGAAGAATTTCACCACCACCTTCAAAAACCTGACACTTACACATGGCACAGGTTCCACCTCCACCACAAGCCGAAGGAAGGAAGATCTTGTTGCTACCCAATGTTCCGAGAATCGTACCACCAGATTCAACCTCAATGGCATCACCACCATTAATGGTCAACATCACCGGGCCTGATGGAGCTAACTTCGCTTTTGCGAAAAGTAGCAGTGCAACCAGCATGAAAATTACAAATAGGAACACCACTACACTAGTGGTTACTACTACAGATGTGCTTAATAGAAACATGTTCGTTAGCTGTTTACTTCTTAAAGTTCAATACCCATAAAGCTCATGAAAGCAATTCCCATTAAGCCAGTGATAATAAAAGTGATACCTAACCCTCTTAATGGACCAGGTACACTTGAGTAACGGATCTTCTCTCTGATTGCTGCAATTGCAACAATTGCAAGAAACCAACCAACACCAGAACCAAGTCCGAATACGGTTGCTTCGCCAATGTTTGAATATTGACGCTCTTGCATGAACAAAGCTCCACCAAGAATAGCGCAGTTAACTGCAATAAGCGGCAAAAAGATACCCAATGAAGAATAAAGAGCTGGTGCAAATTTCTCAACAACCATTTCTACCAGCTGAACCATCGATGCTATAATAGCAATGAACATGATAAAACTCAAGAAGCTAAGATCCATAGTTGCAAACTGGGGTCCAAGCCATGAAAGAGCTCCTTCTTTAAGAACATAGTTCTCTAATAGGTAGTTGACAGGAACAGTAAAACCTAATACAAATATTACTGCAGCCCCAAGGCCAACACCTGTTTTAACTGTTTTACTTACTGCCAAATAAGAACACATGCCCAAGAAATAGGCAAAAATCATGTTCTCGATAAAGATGGCTTTTACAAAGATGTTTATGTATTCCATTGTCTAATTGCTAGCGGTTAGTTACCAGTTGCTAGTTAGGCTTCAATCAATTTTGTGTTACGTGCTCTCTGCACCCATATAATGGCTCCAACAGTAATTAACGCCATTGGAGGCAGAATCATCAGGCCGTTATCTACATATCCAAGCGCGTATAGCCCGGTTGCTTCTGTTGCCAAAGTTCCATCAGAAAGGAGTGCCCCAACTTTTTGACCAAGAACCGGATAGCCCCAAAGTTTTCCTGATCCTAAAAGCTCTCGGAAAAAAGATACGATAACAAGAATTCCTCCGTATGCTAAGGCATTACCAATTCCATCTAAGAAAGCCGGCCAAGGCTTGTTACCAAGGGCAAATGCTTCTAAACGTCCCATGATAATGCAGTTGGTAATAATCAATCCAACGAATACAGAAAGTGCCTTACTTACGTCATATACATAGGCTTTCAGAACCTGATCTACCAAAATCACCAATGCCGCTATGATAACCAGCTGAACAATGATTCGAATTCGGTTAGGGATCATGTTTCGCATTAACGATACAATGACGTTACCAGCAGCTAAAACGAACATTACTGAAACTGACATTACTATCGCCTGTTTCAGTTGAACGGTAATAGCCAACGCAGAACAGATACCAAGTACCTGAACTGTAATCGGGTTGTCATCATCCAAAGGATTGGAGATAAGCGCCTTGTTTTTCTTCGAGAACAATGGCTCGCTCTTCTCTTTTACTTTTTCTGCTACAGCTACTTCACTCATGATAAGTGTTTCTTAGTTTAAAACAGATTATTCTGCAGACAGTTCGAGACTGTCAACAACTTCTTCAATATTCAATGAATCCATGGCCAAACCAACGGAATCAACCACTGTATCAACAACTTCCTCAACTCCACCTCCTTGCAACTGAAGAAAATATGGCTCGTAGATTTTGAGTGTACGAACGATCATTTCGGTTACACCATTACTTGTAATAGTTCCACCAGAAATGGCATCCACACCATGCTGTGAGCCTTGGGCTCCGCCCTTCATCACTTTGATTCCAGTGTACTCACCATTTTCATCAAAGATCTTCTTGCCTTCAAACGGCTTTTGAAAAGATGCTTGATTAATTTCAGCACCAAGACCCGGTGTTTCCGATTTATGATCGAACACGGCACCTACGACCGTCACACCATCGCTCGCAATGGTGAGGTAACCCCAAATTGGCCCCCAAAGACCTGTACCAACTACTGGTACAACGTAAACATTTTCGCCATCTTTCTTCAGAACGAACATCGGATAGTTCACTCCTCCATCACCAAAGGCAAGGAGTGCCGCTTTCATAGCATCCATATCGGCTGCATTGGCTTTGTAAATGTTTGAAAGACCTGCTTTATAATCTTTTAACACATCAATATCGAACGCTCCAACCTTAGGTTCAGCAACCACTTCACCGTTGGCATCAATTACCAATGCTTCTACTAGATTTTCATCATAAGCAGTTTCAGCATCAGCTGCGCTCACTTCTAACCCAATACTGCTCAGAATATTCTGACGCTTTTCGTTCGCCACGTTTTTCTTCTGCATCGGTTTTAGACTTTCAGAGGCAAGCGCTAAAAGCGTTGCAACTACTATAACCATCACCGTTGCGAAAATGAATGTGTACTTATTGCTATTTACATCAACCGCCATGCTTACGCAGTTTTAACGTTTAACCTTTTCAATCTCTTCTTGATGTTGCCTTCAACCACATAATGGTCGATAAGCGGTGCCATTACGTTCATGAACAGAATGGCCAACATGATTCCTTCTGGATATGCAGGATTGAACACCCGTATCATGATTGCGAGAAAGCCGATTAAAAAACCATAGATCCATTTTCCTGTATTCGTTTGAGCTGCGGTTACAGGATCAGTGGCCATGAATACCACTCCGAATGCGAAACCACCAACGATCATGTGCTGCCACCAATCAAACTGCATCAATCCATTTGCACCGAATGCATTGAAGATAAGTCCCATGCTTGCACCACCAAGAACGGCAGATAACATGATTCTCCAGCTTCCGATTCCTGTTAGCAATAGAATACCTGCACCGATCAGAACAGCCAACGTAGAGGTTTCTCCAACCGAACCAGGAATGAGACCAATGAACATTTCCTGAGCTGAGAATCGGAGTGTTTCCAACCCACCTTTCATACTGGCAAGATCACCAAGAATGGTGGCTCCGGAAATGGCATCGTTGGTCATTCCTTCATGAACCCAGATCTTATCACCAGACATGAATGTTGGATACGCGAAGAATAAGAATGCTCTTGCCGTAAGAGCCACATTGAGTATGTTCATTCCAGTTCCACCAAAAACCTCCTTACCAAATACTACAGCAAACGCTACAGCAACTGCTAGCATCCACAACGGAATATCAACTGGAACGATCAACGGAATCAGCATACCTGTTACCAAGTATCCTTCCTCTACAGAATGCCCTTTATACATGGCAAAACCGAACTCGATACCAAGACCCACTCCGTAGGAAACAACCACCAATGGCAATACTTTCAGCAGTCCAATACTGAACATATCCATGAACGAAGCTGTGGCCAACTCGCCCAACTCGCGGTAATGTTGGTAACCTGCATTGTACATTCCAAACAGAAGACAAGGAATCATTGCCGTGATAACCACAGACATTGTTCGCTTCAAATCAATTCCGTCTCGGATGTGTGATCCAGTGTGCGTAACCTCTTCGGGTGTGAACGCGAAGGTCTCCAACGCATCAATAGCGGTAAGAACCTTATTGTACTTCTCAAACTTGCCTCCCTTTTCGAAAGGGTGCTTCATGTTCTGGAAGGCTGTATGCAAAAACTTCATCGTGCCTTATCGTTTAACCACATTCTTTTTCAATGAGTTCCAATCCTTCTTTTACCACCTGTTGTACAGGTGTTTTAGAAGTACAGACATACTCACACAATGCAAAATCCTCATCATCTACTTCGTAAATACCAAGGTTTTCCATCAACTCAATATCACCTATCATAATGGCTTTAACCAAGTGCTGGGGATAGATATCCATTGGGAATACACTTTCATATTCTCCCGTAACTACCAATGCACGTTTCTCCCCATTCGTGTTGGTATCAAGGTCGTATTTCTTGCTTGGCATTAACCAGGAGAAATAACTTCTAGATGCAGAGAACTTTCCGAGACCAGGTCCTGCCCATCCTTCCGTAATGAAGAATTTAGCATGGTTTCCTTCTTCAAGCAACGTTACCTCCTTATCAAAGAAACCCAAGTTGCCATCTGCTCCAACATTTTTCCCTGTTAGCACGTTTCCGCTGACAAATCGGGTGTTATTGCTTTTAGCATCTGCAACAAACGACTTAAGCGCTGCGCCTTGTATGGTTCTGAAGTATTTTGGCTGATTAGCCGCTGGACCAACTACTGCCACAACTCGAGATGCATCGTATTTTCCTGTAAGGAATGCGCTACCGATCAATGCCACATCCTGTGCGGCAACGGTAAACACAACCTCACCTTTATTCAACGGCTTAATGTGATGGATCTGAATACCAACGTTTCCTGATGGATGCGGACCACTGAACCAGTTCACCTGAACTCCTTTAGCACTTTTAAGAACATCAGAAGTACTCAGGTTTCTATGAAGATTCAAATGCACCTTACCGTCTGTAAGTTGCTTCAAAACCTCCAATCCAGCTTGGAATTCTTTATCCTTTCCGTGAAGCACAAAATCTACATCAGCCGCCAGCGGTGCACTATCAAAGCCAGAAACGTAGATCGCCATGGGCTCATCTGTAGTTCTTGCAACCGTGGCATAAGGTCTTCGCTTGATAAATGGCCACAGGCACTGATCTAACAAGCGTTGCTTAACCGCATCCCGACTCATAGTGCTCGGATCGGCAGCAGCAAACTCGGCATAGCGTGTTTCCTTGTCGGCCAAGATCTTTATACCTAAGATCTTTCTCTTGGCTCCGCGGATAACCTCTACAACCTCACCACTTACCGGAGATCCAACTTTCACGTCCGTATATTCCTTATTGTAGAACAGTGGAGAACCGGCCAAAACCTCTTCTCCCTCTTTTACAAGAAGCTTCGGAGTGAAATTCTTGAAATCGGTAGGTTTAACTAAGAAAGTGTCGGATCTTTCTGCGTTGCCGAACACTTTATCGGCCTCCCCCTTAAGCGGAATGTTCAGGCCTTTATTGATCTTGATGTCTTTTGACATGTTTCGTTCGGATTATTCGTCCTTAAAATCGCGGCAAATTTAAGAGAAACGCTATTGCATGTTCATTAGAATAGGACAGTAATACAATTTAGAATGATTCTAAATAACAAACAGATAGCTAGGTGAAATACAACACAAATTGGATCATTCAATTTGGAATAACTATTGTCTGAGAACGTTACACGTATCTTTGCCTTCCACTATGCGCATTAATCTCACGTTTTACCTTTTCTGGCTTTTCACCCTTCCACTAATCTCGTTTGCGCAGAACGAAGATTACTTTGATGGCGACTACCTGCGCTACGAAGACCGAACGTACCAGAGAAGCATAAAAACGGTAGAGTTCCACATCCGCAATGTTCCGTTAAGCCTACCTGTTATTAAACTTGGTGCTGGAGAGCAACTGCAGCTGCAGTTCGATGATCTGGATGCAGAGTTTCAGGACTACACCTACACCGTTATTCACTGCGACAGAAACTGGGAGAAATCCAACATTCCTCAACAGGAATACATCGATGGTTTTCTGGAAGAGAATATCATGCAGTACGATTTCTCGTTTAATACTGTCCAGAAATACATTCATTATTCCTTCGCATTCCCCAACCAGAATTTCCGAATAAAACTATCGGGCAATTATATTCTTCTTGTTTACAAAAACTTCGATCGCGAGCAGCCAATAATTACCCGCAGGTTCAGAGTGTACGAGGACCTCGTGCGAATTGAAGCCCGCGTGCGTATACCTATGATAATCAATCAACGAAGAACACATCAGCAAGTTGATGTTGAGATCAATCACCCAGATTATGAAATACGCAACCCATTTGCGGACGTGGCTGTCCATATCCAACAGAATTACCGTTGGGACAATATGAAAACCGACATGAAACCCATGTTCATCAAGGATAGACAGCTGATATACAACAATATGGGAGATGTGATCTTTGAGGGAAGTAACGAATACCGATGGATAGACACCCGTAGTTTGCGTTATCAGCCAGAGAACGTAACCAACATTTGGTACGACCCAGACTCAATGAAAAACCATGTTTTTCTATTGCCCGATAAACAACTGAGCAAAGATCATTACAGACGGGAGCCAGATATTAATGGAGCGTTCAGCATCGATGTTCGCGAGGGCAACGACCCCACCCGCGATGCAGATTACGCATACATTCACATGCAATTGCGCATGTACGATCCCATTATGGATGGCGGTATTTACCTCTATGGAGGACTTACTGAGTGGCAGGTGAGGCCAGAGAATCGACTGGAATACAACTACCGAGATAGAATGTACGAGGGCGAAATTTATCTGAAGCAAGGCTACTATAATTACCAGTACATCTACGTGCCCGATGGACAGACCGAAGGACAGACCGAACTTACAGAAGGGTCGTTCTTTGATGCCCGCCAGATCTATACCTTCTATGTATACCATCAGCAGATGGGTTCGCGCTACGATAGACTTATCGGCCACAGCATTATATCTTCTCAGAACTGGTAGAACAGTAATTAATGAGAAAATCCTGTATGCAAATTTGACCGATTTGGGCAACGCATGTTAGAAATGATCGTTTATTTGTAACAGCGAAAGCGTTATGAATAAGGTTTCAAACGGCATAAAGATCAGTACTCGGGTCAAGTTCAAGGTTGAATACTCTGAACCTGATAAGAACTACTTTGTGTTCTTTTACCGCATAACCATAGAGAACTTCAACGACTTTGAGGTTCAGTTGCTCCGCAGACATTGGGATATTTTCGATAGCAACGGAATTAAAACCGTAGTTGAAGGCGAGGGTGTTGTTGGAGAAAAACCAGTTTTGGCCCCTGGCGAGTTATTTTCTTATGAAAGTGCGTGCAATCTGGAATCTGGCATGGGGCGAATGGCCGGTCATTACGAATTCATGCGTACTGAAAGCGGAGACCTTTTCCAATCAGAGATTCCGGAATTCGTTCTGGAGGTTCCTTATATGCTTAATTAGACCTTAAGAAGCTTTTATAAACTGACTGTAGTAATTGTAGCGTGCCGTTATCTCAGTAACGTAAGCATGAGGTTCTTCTCCCCTGCAATACCCGTAGCGTACCACATCATCATTATAGAATTCCGGGGTAGATTTTTTCAAGATGAACTCTTCTACATTGTCATCCCAAACATTCGGATTCTTTCCGTATTTCATGGCAAGCCTTCGAGCATCAGAAACATGTCCTGGGCCAGCATTGTAAGATGCTAGCACAAACTTAACCCGCTCATTATCAGGAATATCCTCCCAGAATTTAGTAAGATACTTGATGTAAGCTACTCCAGCCTGAATGTTCAGTTCGGGCTTTTCAATACTGCAATAACCCATCTGCTCTGCAGTAGTTGGCAAAACCTGCATAAGTCCAACTGCCCCAGCCCAAGAACGCGTAGATGGTTTGAACTTCGATTCCTGATAGATCTGGGCAGCCAATAACCTCCAATCCCAACCAATGGAATCCGCGTACTGCTTTATGATCTCATCATACGGAGATATCTTCCCGCCAGCTTTGGAGAAAAACTCACTTTTTACACGGGCCGTGTTCGCCCTTCTGCTCTTGAAATACTTGTTGTAGATCACGTTGTATCGTTCCGAGCCACGCGCTTCGGCCACCCATTTGCTCACCTCATCTCTTAGCTCAGGCGAATTCTTCCGTACAGCCCAAGCTATCCGTTGCAGTAAACTTATATCCACACTGATATCCAAGTTTGGGTAATACATGCTGTTGAGCAGGGCAATATTGTGGTCGGCAACGGTGTAGTCTATCTTCCCTTCTGCAACGTCTCTGATTATGTCTTCTGTGTTTCGGTTAGGCGGTTCGTAAACAATAGAAAACCTTCCGCCTAATTCCTTTTCCAAATGCATGAGCCGCTCTACGTAACTCGTATTCTTACGCACATAGATCACTTCACCTTTCAGGTCAACCAGATCAACCGGGCTATCCACCAGCTTGTCTTGAATGTCTGCCGCACGCATCTTTTGCCAATTCTCCGGCTTTCGTTGCACTAGAACCTGCCTGGTTGTTGCATGATGCTCTGTAAAAGCCAAATACTTTTTCCGCTCAGTAGTGATGGTGAGGTTATGCGCCACAATATCGCCCTCGCCTCTATTCAGCATATTGATCAGCTCATCCATATCGGAAGCGATCTTCACCTCCAATTCCAACTCAAGGTATTCTGCAAGCCACTGCAACAGTTCATATTCAAATCCCATCAACTCGCCTCTATACAAGAAGAAACTGGTTGAGCTATAGCTGGTTATTGCAACAAGTTTTCCCGATTCCTGAATATCCTCCAGATCCCGGTATACCAGACTTTCCTTGAGAATATCTTGCGATTCTGTGTCGCTATCCTCTTCGTTCAGATCAATTACTTGGGTACACGCAACCACAGCCACTACAAACACAGCAAAAAGTGTAGTATGCTTCAGACGATCGGTATGACGGTTAGGTCCCACAGAGTAAGAAGTTACTTATGAAACTCCTAACAAGCGCTTAAGGTTTGAACAAACCGACCAACGACTTTAAAACTCGGACTAAAAGCAAGCACTATCTTCGCGCCACGGATCAAAATTTAAAAACATGTCAAACGCATTCTATAACGTACCAAAAGCCACCAACGAACCTGTATTGAACTACGCTCCGGGAAGCAAGGAAAAAGCAGAGGTCAAGAAAGTACTCGAAGAACTTCGAAGTAAGGAAATAGATGCCCCAATGTACATTGGTGGTAAGGAGGTACGCACCGATGTAAAGGTGAGAATGGCTCCGCCTCACGATCATCAGCATACACTAGGCTACTTTAACAGAGGTAGCGAGGAACACGTAAAACAAGCAATTGATGCGGCTATGGCTGCAAAAGATAAATGGGCAAGCATGAGTTGGGAACACCGCGCTTCCATCTTCCTAAAAGCTGCCGACCTTCTTGCTGGCCCTTACAGAGCCAAGATGAATGCAGCCACCATGCTGGCGCAGAGCAAAAACATATTCCAAGCAGAGATAGATGCGGTTTGCGAGTATGCTGATTTTCTCCGTTTCAACGTAGAGTTCATGACAGAGATCTACAAGCAACAACCGCCTTATTCTCCTGCTCCAACTTGGAACAGAGTTGAACAGCGACCACTCGAAGGATTCATTTTTGCATTGACCCCGTTCAACTTCACTTCCATTGCAGGAAACCTTCCGGGCGCTCCGGCCTTGATGGGGAACACGGTGGTTTGGAAACCTGCTGACACGCAGATCTATTCTGCTCAAGTTATTATGGAGATCTTTAAGGAAGCTGGCTTACCTGATGGTGTTATCAACCTCGTTTACGTTAGCGGGCCAGTTGCAGGCGATGTCATTTTCAATCACCCCGATTTCGGAGAATTCATTTTACAGGGTCGACAGGAGTTTTTAAAACATTTGGAGGACCATTGGAGAGAATATTCATAAATACAAAAGCTACCACGAATTGTAGGCGAAACAGGCGGAAAGAGTTTCATCGTTGCGCATCCATCTTCTAAGGCAAAAAAGTAGCAACCGCCATTGTGCGCGGGCGTTTGAGTTCCAAGGACAGAAATGCTCTGCTGCTTCAGGGTTTACGTTCCGAGTAATCTTTGGAATGAGATTGAAGGTTACGTAATTGAAGACCTTAAATCCTTCAAAATGGGAGTGGCGAAGACTTCACTAATTTCATCAACGCAGTTATTGACGAAAGCATTTGATAAGATGGCTGCCTACATCGATCGAGGCCAAGAAAGACGGCCAGAAGATGCGTTGCTGGTGGCAATTACGACAAGACCAATGGTTATTTCATTGAGCCGACCATTATTTTGGCCGATCGACCTGATTATACCACTATGTGCGAAGAGATCTTCCGGACCAGTTCTTACCATTTACGTATTTGACGAGAACAAATGGGATGAAACGCTGGATCTTGTGGATAAGACATCTCCTTACGCCTTAACCGGAGCGATTTTCTCTCAAGACCGTTACGTGATTGAAAGCGCCATGAAAAAGCTTCAGAACTGTGCTGGAAACTTCTACATCAACGATAAACCAACAGGTGCTGTGGTAGGACAACAACCATTTGGTGGGCTAGAGGTTCTGGAACAAACGATAAAGCAGGATCGATGATCGACCTGCTGCGTTGGGTGTCTCAGAACCATCAAAATTTTATTTCACCAACGGATTACCGCTATCCGTTCTTATGCGAGCTAAACACGCTCTTCATCCATAAACTTGTGCGAAACGTTGACCTTGTCGGTCACCGTTTTCTATTCAAGTTCTCCAAAATCTCTTGTGCTGCTGTGGCAATAACTGTTCCCGGACCAAAAACAAAGGCAACGCCATTCTCGAACAGAAAATCGTAATCCTGATGCGGGATAACGCCACCCGCAACCACCATAATATCTTCTCTTCCGAAATTTTTCCAGTTCTTGAATTACAGCAGGAACAAGTGTCTTATGTCCGCCAGCAAGCGAACTAACACCAACGATGTGAACGTCATTTTCCACTGCTTGTTTTGCCACTTCCTTTGGGGTTTGGAACAATGGCCCAATATCAACATCAAAGCCAATATCGGCAAATGAGGTTGCAATAACCTTCGCTCCCACGGTCGTGGCCATCCTGTCCCATTTTAGCCACGAGGATACGCGGACGTCTTCCTCCTTCTCCGCAAATGCATCGGCCGCTTTCTGGGCAGCAATAAAATCTTCGTTTTTCTCACTTCGCTAGAATATACACCTGAAATGGAGCGCGTTACTGCTTTGTAACGACCAAATTCTTCTTCCAACGCATCGGAAATTTCTCCCAAAGTTGCGCGTTTACGTGCCGCGTCAACCATAAGGCAAGTAGGTTTCCTTTACCAGATCTTGCACAAGCTGTAATGACCGTTAGCGCAGCTTTAACCTCTGCTTGATTACGTTTTGCCTTTATATCTGCCAATCGTTTCAATTGTCCTTCTCGCTTTAGCTACGTTATCCACTTCGCGGATATCCATCTGTTCTTCTTCGTCCAACTCATAGCGATTCACACCAGCAATAACCTCCTCTCCACTATCGATGCGAGCTTGCTTACGAGCAGCAACCTCCTCAATTCGCATTTTCGGAAGTCCCGTTTCAATGGCCTTGGCCATGCCGCCCAATTCCTCCACTTCCTCTATTAGCTTCCATGCTTTTTCGCAGAGTTCGTTGGTCAGTTTCTCCACATAATAAGAACCGCCCCATGCATCTACACTCTTACAGATGTCTGTTTCATTCTGAATGAAAAGCTGCGTATTACGTGCAATTCGTGCTGAATAATCCGTTGGCAATGCAATGGCTTCATCCAACGAATTGGTATGTAGAGATTGTGTTCCACCAAACACGGCCGCCATGGCTTCCATGTTGGTTCGCATTACATTATTGTATGGATCCTGCTCCGTCAAACTCCAGCCAGATGTTTGGCAATGCGTTCTTAGAGCCATGCTCTTTTCCAATTTCGGGTTGAACTGTTTTACCAACTTGGCCCAAAGCATTCTACCAGCGCGCATCTTGGCAATTTCCATAAAGAAGTTCATGCCAATACCCCAAAAGAAACTGATCCGAGGGGCAAAATCGTCAATATTCAAACCTGCTTTCAAGCCTGTTCGGATGTATTCCAAACCGTCAGCAAGCGTATAGGCCAATTCAATGTCGGCCGTGGCGCCCGCCTCATGCATGTGGTAGCCCGAAACACTGATGCTATTGAATTTCGGCATGTTCTCGGCCGAGTACTGAAAGATATCTCCCACAATTCGCATGCTTGGCAATGGCGGATAGATGTACGTGTTGCGCACCATGAATTCCTTGAGAATATCATTCTGGATGGTCCCTGATAATTGATCTGGAGTAACACCCTGTTCTTCTGCGGCAACTATGTAGAACGCCATAATTGGAAGCACTGCTCCATTCATGGTCATGGAAACAGACATCTGATCCAACGGAATTTCATCGAAGAGAATCTTCATATCTTCCACCGTATCGATGGCTACGCCAGCCTTACCCACGTCTCCTACCACTTTCTCGTGGTCAGAATCGTAACCGCGGTGAGTAGCAAGATCGAATGCAACGGAAAGTCCTTTCTGTCCTGCGGCAAGATTCTTTCGGTAGAATGCGTTGCTTTCTTCGGCTGTAGAGAATCCTGCATACTGACGGATGGTCCACGGACGGCTAACATACATGGAACCGTAAGGCCCGCGCAAGAAAGGAGACAATCCAGAAACGAAATCGATATGCTCCATATCTTCGATCTCAACCGGGTAATTATCTGCCGTTACCGGTATTCCTTCTGGTGTTTCGAAGAATTCTCCTGCTTCGGTCGATTCTAACTCAGATGTACGAAGATAAAATTCGGTGTCTTTAAAATCTGGTTTCATTCTTCCTCCACTTTATCGTTCGACTCTTCAAAAGGCGATGGGAACTTATTGGTGCCCACCAGGATACGTTCTAAACGCTCGACTTCATCGTAATACGCTTGGTCAGACTTGGCAAATTCGTCCTCCAAGAACCCATCAGCAGCGCATGCCGAATAACCACCACGTTCTTCAACCTGCAAGAAGAAATCCCAAGCTTTCTTACCGAGTATATCCGTGAGATGTTCAACATAATAGCTTCCTGCGGACGGGTCAATTACCTGATGCAAACGCGCTTCTTCTTTCATCAAATGTTGTGTGTTAATGGCCATCCTATCTGCCAATTCCGGTTCATCCTGACGGAATGGATTGACCGTCAAACTATCGATTCCGCCCATCACAGCGCTCATTGCCATCGCATTTTCGCGAAGGAGATTGACAGGCGTATCCATGCTGCTTAAATGACGTTCACCTGTCTGCGCATGTATCCATGTTTTCCAACGTTTCGATGAGGCTCCATGTTGCTGCATTACGCGCGCCCACAGAAATCGCATCAATCTGAACTTGGCAATCTCTGGAAGAAAGGAATTTCCAATTGCCAAACTGAAGCCGATATTGTCTGAAACCTGCTCGAAGGAAATCCCATTCTTCCGCAAGCCGTTTACCAGTTCATTTCCCCAAGCTAAAGTGGTGCCCAATTGCTGCGAAATGTTGGCGCCTTTCGTATAGAATTGCTGACAATCCAAACCAATAGCTCCGAAGGCGTGGCGATCATTCTCCGCAATGATGGCCGTGGCCAGATCTGCATTGAGGTTCTCAAACCAAAAACCACCCATCAGGTTCTCAGCTCCAAAATCATTCTTCTCGGTCCAGGCAAAGTAATCTGACTGAAAACGAAGCGCATTGTACGCGTTAGCAAACGAAACCGCAATGGCGTCTACCACTACACCGTCAAACAGCACATCAAAGTCATCACGAGCAAAATCGTGGCCGTTCAGATCAATGGTAAGTGCTGAAGCGCCCATTGAAAGTTTATGAAGTATCTCCGAGTTAGCGTCCTGCATATCCTCTACCCGAACATCGGAACAGATGAGCCAATCGTTATTCTGACCATCAAACCGAAGCGGACGAATGGTATGTCCGTACATTGGTAGTTTCTGAGTCTCTTCACGGAAATAGGCTGGTTTTGCCTGAAAGCCATCGCTTTTGAGCCAAAGGTCAAGCTGATCGATATCGGTTCCTTTCAGTTCCTTTTCCGTTAACTTTTTCCAGTCGGCCAGTTTGGGCTTTTTGAATTCTTCGAATAGTTGTGACATGGTTCAAATGTAGTTAACTGCAAACCCAATTCTCAATGATTTTCAATCCTTCGGGGGTCAAAAGACTTTCAGGATGGAATTGAACCCCGCAGACATCAAACTCTTTGTGACGGATTGCCATTATCTGGCTATCATCATCGTTAGCAGTTACCATTAATTGGAATGGAACAGTTTCCCTATCGATCACCCAAGAGTGGTAACGACCAGTATCTATTCTATTGGGTAATCCAGAGAAAAGAGATTCGTTTCTATCAATTATATTGACAGGAATCGAAACTCCGTGGTGTACCTGATTCAAGTTTTTGAGTTTGCCGCCAAATGCTTCGCCAATTGCCTGATGACCAAGACATACACCGAGTATCTTTTTGGTAGATGAGTAGCGTTTGATGAGTTCAGGCATGATGCCTGCATCTTTTGGCAAACCGGGGCCTGGAGAAAGCACAATGGCATCGAAATCGTCTACGGTGTCCAACAAAATTTCATCGTTGCGCTTTACGGTAAGGTCATCGCAAAACTGCTCCACATAATGGACCAAGTTGTAGGTAAACGAATCGTAATTGTCGAGAATGAGGATTTTCATCGGAAGGCAAAACTAATTGCATTTCAAATAGATGCTGAAACAAGTTCAGCATGACTTACTTGTTGCGGTCACCCTGAACTCGTTTCAGGGTTTATATTAGCAGCAAAATCGAAGAATATGA
>JAGYJL010000100.1 GCA_018402015.1 Flavobacteriales bacterium
ATCCGAATTACAGCCAACTGTTTTGAAAGCTGTAAAACTTCAACTGCACGACCTCCTTTACTTTTACAGAGAGCAAGGCAATAAATGGAAGTACTTTGTAACTTGGCTTAGGCTCAAATTCTCCTAGTTGGAACGGACGAACGGAATATCGATCATTGTATGCTGTTACAATAGTGCAAGCAGGATCACTCCAACATTGGAGCATATCTTCCATCAAGAGATAACAAATGTTATTCCTTGGGAAGTCATTCTGATAGACAACAACTGCAGTGACGATACGGTTGCAAAGGCCAACGCACTTTATCAAAACATTGGAAAATCAATCGATTTCCAGGTAATTGAAGAAACAACTCCTGGATTGATGCATGCTCGTAAACGAGGCATATCGGCCAGCAAATACGAATACCTCTTATTTGTTGATGACGATAACTGGATTGCCAGTGACTATGTGGAGAAATGTTTGGATATTCTGAACCAACATCCGAATACTGCGATATTGGGTGGATATGGGACTGCTGCTTCCAGCATACTTCCGAATTGGTTTGAACAGTACCAGCACTGTTACGCAACAGGAAGACAGGCACAATCAAATGGACTGGTTCCTTACGTTTATGGTGCAGGTATGTGTGTGAGATATTCCGCATGGGAAACACTAGAGAACTCAGGTCATCGAAGCTTGTTAGTTGGGCGAATGGGGAAAAACCTAACGTCTGGAGAAGATACCGAAATGTGCTATGCTCTAAGACTTTTGGGTTTTGATATCCGCTACGATGATTCGTTACTTTTCAAGCATGATCTGCCCGATAATCGCATGAACTGGGCCTATCTCAGAAAGTTGTTTTACGGGTTCGGACTGGCAAAAGCAAGGCTTGATATTTACTCGGCAACCATCGATAATAGACCAATTCCAGTTGACGGTAGACTTCCATTCTGGTTCAATAGGGTTGCTTATTTATGTCGTCAGTTGACTCCAGACTTTTGGATACTCGTAAAAAGCATGTTCGCTCAAATGGAATCTGACGATAGGTTGCTTGCAACTATTGGAAAGTTGGGTCAGATATCTGGTATTATCCAGCTAAGGTCCAATTATGTGCAGCTATATGAAGAGGTAGCGCAACTCAAAACGAACGACATGAAGCGATGAATGCCAGTTCTCCAATGATCACGGTGCTGATGCCTGTGTATAACGCTGAGCAGCATTTGGCCGAAGCCATAGACAGCATTCTTACCCAAAACTATCGAGACTTTGAGTTCATCATCATTAACGATGGTTCTACGGATGGTTCAGAATCCATCATTCTTAGTTATTCCGATCCGCGAATAAGGTATGTGAAGAATGAAACGAACATTCGCCTAATTGCCACCCTGAACAAAGGATTGGATCTTGCCCGAGGTAAGTATATCGCTAGAATGGATGCGGATGATATATCGCTACCGAACAGGCTCAGTGAACAATTGGCGTTTCTTGAGCAGAATCCAGACGTAGGTGTGGTTGGAACTTGGTTCCATTCGTTCGGAAGTGTCGATTCTATTGTAAAATACCCTACCAAGGATTCGGATATTAAATACATGGCATTATACCAGTGTCCATTCTGTCATCCAAGTGTCATGCTTCGGGCATCAACCATTAGAGATAATGCGCTTAGATACAGCATGGATCACCCGCATGCCGAGGATTATGAGTTCTGGTTGCAAATGGCACGGGTTTCCAAACTCTCCAATCTCCCTCAGGTCTTGCTCAAATACCGGATACACCAAGAAAGCATTTCGAAAAAAGAAGCAACAACCCAACATAGTTTAAGCTTGGATATCCGCAGAATGTTCTTCTTGGAAGTAGGTGTAAAAGCAATTGATGAAGAGCTGGATCTTTTTAGAAAAATGTGCTACCGATGCAATGATCTTCAGTTATGTGAACTCAAAGTTGTTGGCCGAATGTTGCGCTCATTGATTGATGCTAATCAACAATCGCGCTACATGGACGAACAACATTTGGCCAACGTTTTGGGTAATGCTTGGTTCAACCTTTGCACAAATCCGCATTTGGGGTCTGAAGTACGAACGATTTACAAGTTCTTCAATATAGTCTGGTGAGAAACCACAATTGGTTGCAATGGCAAATTCTATGCGAAAACAGTTTTAAGCCATTCTCGAAATGAACGATTCACCCTATTTCTGTCATTATCCCTACTTATAACAGGGCCATACCAGTTCTAAAGCTGCAATAAAGCGTACTGCATCAATCGTTTTCAGACTTTGAGCTATTGATAGTTGTTGATGGCTCAACTGATGATACTACTGCCCAACCTTGTGAATTTTGTTCTGAGATAAACGTCAAATACATCTATCAGCAATTCCGAAAGGTGTGCAGACAAAGCGTAATGGGATAACACATGCCAAAGGGCAAATACATTTGTTTCTGGACAGTGAGTGACGCCTATCTTCCGAGAACACCCTGGAAAACTTCAATCAATTAACTGGCCGGAGAGATAGTGAGGTTGCTTTTCATAGCAAGTAGTCTCTGAAACAGATTACGGATGGCGCTATGACCAACAACGATTCTGTTCAGGATTTTATCCTTCTAAATTCACTCACATGCCGGCAAACATGTACATGGTGATTTAACGATTTCAGTTCAATGAAAGCATTAAAATTGGAAGATAGGGATTGTGGTTGAGGATTTCAACCAAGTTTCAGCGTAAGAACGATGCTGACCAAGCGATTATCATCAACGACCTAGGAGACAGAACTACGGATGTTAGAACCTCAAGCATGCGCAGAAAAATCTACTAAACTGAAGTTATCAAAACAAGCGGCATCTCTGACTGCGTAAAGCAGTTGCAACAGCATACTACCGACTAGAAGTTACCGTACCAGCAAAAGCCGTGTGGCGGTTTTACAGTGTGCGATAGCTATTGGTATTCAGAGATAAGTATGCCGGTTCCATGATCCCTATTTGCAATGGTCGCTGGATTGGACCAATTCGGAAACTTAATGTAGACCTTTCTGGTAAAGTCGCTGGGTCATACCTACATTGGAAAGAGGAGGAGCAGAACGTGTTTCTTCTCAACGTCGATGCTCTTCAAAAAGGCTGGAATTGACGTTGGTATTTGTGCGCAACCATTGGTCCCACCTTGAATTGCAGCAACCTTTCATCATCGTTTCAGATTCAGAATATCCATCGCAGTTTCCCTAACCCATTTTTAGGAAAGATATTTTGTTTAGAACTGAACAGGTTTGTTGAGATTATCATTGGATTATCTGATATCCCTACTTGGAAGCAAGTTTGCCACAAGACATTTCATTTATCGAACGTCAAATATGTTTCTCACTGGCATGGCTGCCCTGAAATGCTGCGGAAGCCAGATTTTAGTCAGTTGCTAAAAAGGGATACATGGTGGAACATGTATTCGAAGAGAAGATTATTGGAGAATTATACGGTCTGCAATAACCATTTCATATGCGTCTCTGATTATATAAAGGAATTTGTTGAAAACGATCTTGGCATGGAACCTAGCCAGTGTACCGTAATAAACAACCCCATCGACACACACAGGTTTTACCCAACGGGGTCAAGCAACAACACCAAAATTCTTAAGCTCATCACTGTTGGGAAATTGAATCTCAACAAAAACCAGAAGTACATTCTGACAGTAGTTAAGAGATTGGTGGATCTTGGTATCAACACCGAACTTACTGTAGTTGGTGATGGCGATCAAATGGATTCCTTGAGGTCTTTTTCCACCTCACTTTCCATCTCGGATCGTGTCAAATTTGTTGGTTCAGTTGAGGCCCCAGAGACTTACATAAACCAATCTGATATTCTTTTACACGCTTCTATTTTTGAGGCATTTGGCCTTGTACTCATTGAAGCTATGGCTTGCGGTAAACCAGTGGTCTGTATAGACCGGGGAGGTCAAGGTGAAATTGTTAGAAACGGATATAATGGTTTTAAAACAAAACCAGATGACGTAAACGCATTTGTTGAGGCGATTGTGAGACTTCGAAACGATAAACAGCTCTATAACCAGATTTCCACAAACGCTCTGGAGTATTCCTCAGAATTCGGATTAGAGGCATATGGAGCAACTATAATTGACTTTTATCAGAGGTTGACAAACCCTGCAATTTAGTTCAGATTCCAATGGTCCTTACCCACGCCAAATCTTCTTCCGTTGGCTCATAGTTTAACATCTCGTTATCACCTTGATCAACCCGATAATATGGGATTCCATTTTTCAAGACCACTCTAAAACGAGTTTTTTCGCTATTCAATTCAGTCTTAAGCACATCAGGATATTCACCAAATTGTTCCTTGTCTATCAGTTCTAATCGATTGCAGAATTCACGCTGAAAACGCCATTTCAAACTTTTTGAATCAGTTGTTCCAAATTCACGCTCGCACCAGGCTTTTTTAAAGGTCTCGAAATTCGAAATTTCCTTCGGTCTATCAATATCCTTGTATTTGTTGAAAGCTTCTCGCCATTCAAAATATTGCCTTCTATGTATGAGATTATCGTCTGATTTCAAGCCTTCGCAATGGAAATAATAGCGCTTACTTTCCTTCTTGATCGCGTAGTAGAATGGAACGCGTATCACATCAAACTTTCCATGCTCTACATACTCGATATCCTTGCCAAAACGAACTAAAATCGGCTCTCCCGGATCGATAGCCGGCAAGTTTTTCCGAGTGTGATGAAAATCGCCACGAAGATTGGTTCTCGGTAGTTGAATCGTTCTTGGACTATCGTCATTCAGCACTTTTTCACGCAGCAACTTCATATCGTCATCGCCAGACGTCCTGCACACCATATCTGCGTCCCAACGTAGATGCCATTTGTAACGCGTGTGATCCAATCCAGCATTTCTGCAATCGCCTAAAAGTGCACCCGGCATTTCCAACACATCAACCTCAATCTGATTTCCAAAATCAGCTTTGAAATCCTTCATGAACTGAAGCGTAGCATCATCAGAGCCATTGTCTATGCACACAACCTGGTCCACCACACCAACCAAGCTTTTCAAGCAAAACGGAATGATGTATTCCTCATTTTTTGCCGAAACCACGGCCGTTATTCCGTCTTTCAACGGTTCACCGCCACGCGCCCTGTCCCAGCCCCTATTCCAACTGTACCAACCATGGTAAAGAATAGTACGAAGCACTTTTCGGACGATAATTTTCAGCTGATTCATTTGATGCCAAAGATGCGCTTAACCTTTCGAACAGCAATTCCCATAATTGTGGTGTTCTGCTGTTCTGCATGAAATTGTACAGGCTCCCAGCGCTTCAACCAATAACAGTAAAGCAAATAACCTCCTGGCAGATTCCGAATGAGATTGAAACGTCTTTGCCATTTGACAAATTGCAATTTCAATGAATCATCGGGTTTCACTTCCAATCCATCCAATCTAAATGGAAATACGTTATGCTTCGTTTTTTTATCCGAAAACTCCAATTCCAGTACCCCGCTCTTTCGTCCGCTTTCGCGAATCGGCCAAATGCTATTTCCATTCACAATGTCATCGAAACAGAAGTTGCCCAAACTGAAATAGATAGGCACACCTTTGTAAACCATATGCGACTGAAACGTGTGTGTATGATGCCCAACGATGGCATCCGCGCCTGCATCAATCATCTCCTTGGCCTGTCCGATCTGCTCTTGATGTGGGAAGTATCCGTAATCGCACTTTCCTCCCCAATGCAACAGCACCACAACCTTATCGACCTCCTCTTTCAATTGCATAATGTCTTCAATAATCTTATGCATCCAAAAAATGTTCGGGTACACATCAGCACCTTCGGGGAGTTTTGGGTTGGTGTCTTCATGGACGTAATTCAAGAACCCAATTTTCCAACTGTCTTTCTCAAAAATGAACGGCAGGCCAGCTTCTGTTTTATCCGTTGAGGCACCCAAATAGGAAATATTCAACTCATTCAGTTTCTGAATCGAATTCTCAAAACCCTCTTTCTGGTTATCGTAAACGTGATTCGTAGCGAGTGTAACCAGCCCGAGATTCAAGTCATTCAGCGCATTAAACGTTTGAACCGAAGTCTTGATTCGAGGCACTTTCTTCTCATTCTCAGCACTCCCTTCCGCCAAGCATTCCAAGTTACCAACTGCAAGATCCGCGTCTTTCAATACAGGCGAAATGGCATCGAAAGGGTTGTCGCCAGACTCCAACAAATTAATGTACCGGCCATTGAAGGAGATGTCTCCAACAAATCGAATGCGTACTGGTTTTCGAGCGGCCATGAAGCTGTAAAGATAAATTGCGAATTTTAGCCGCAACGCGAAAAGCATGTTAATCGGAACCGTCCGTCATTCAAGTCAGTTTCTAACCGAAAAAGGAAATGCTTTCGAGCGGATTGAATTTGGGGCAATAGCGTTGCTCATCAATGACTTTGGCAAGAAGCAACGCGGACTGTATGAGAAAGCTGCTGACCGTTTGACATTTACCTCCGAAACTCCCTATTTAAAAATAGAATCGGGTTATAAAAAGCTCGAAAATTCCGAAGAGAGTCTAAGTCAGACCGTTCCAAAAGCAGAGAACAATTTTGCTGCATTTGAAGTGAGCAAAACTGTTTCGGGCTGGTCGACATTCGCATCTTCGGCACGCATCACAAGAGCACGAATTTATTTCTTGTTCGTGGATGGTGGCATTCTGTGGTCAGACGATTTAAGAGAGCTTATCCCCTACTCGACTCGAGAAATGAACCCGATGGGCGCATTTTCTATTCTGAAATATGGAGACGTTCCTGAATACATCACGGTAGTGAAAGGCATTCATTGTGTTCCAGTTGGACAGAAACTCGAGTTCAATGAGAAGGATTTTGATGCTTGGTTGAAGTCAGGAGAAATTCCACGTTCGGCATTTGAATTTTTCTTCAAACTCGATTTTCCCATG
>JAGYJL010000101.1 GCA_018402015.1 Flavobacteriales bacterium
TTGCTGGCCTTATTCATTCTAAACCACTGCACGATGGGGTAAATATTCATGAGAGCAGGCATTCTGAGTGAGAAGAATCCATGCTCATTCTCCATTGTTGGACCATAAATACTGTTCCAGAAGGTTTTGCCCACAGCAATTTTGAACCACTTATTCTTGCCCAACCCAACCTTCAGCTTTGCCCTGTCCTTTTCCAATTTATACCATTTACCATCAACCGAATACCAATGCTTCTTTTTCGGATGCATTTTGAGTTTGTAAACATCCAATTCATCCAAGTTTCCTGTAGTGTGTCCCCATCCAAGGTTTTCGTTCGCGCCTAAAAAGATGGTCGGAGAGCCATGAAATAGGCCACCAACCATATTCCATCCTTCTTCGGAGCAAACGTGTGCCTCATACCATGATAAAAGGCCTTCAATGGGCTGGTGGGCATTTACTGCCAAGTATGTGTTACCATCGGTGGTTTTGTTGGAATTGAATGCATAGGCGTTGGAGCCGATGCCGTCTTCATCTTTTTGCACTTGCTGCTCGATCTTTCCGCTTACCATATCCTCTACCGTACCTTGCACACCACCCATCAAAGCCATTGCTAGCATATAACCAGTAACGAAATCCTGCGGTTTCACGGGCATCATCTTCTTATTCCAAACCAATTCTGGATGTGCGTAGTAGTACGCGTTTGCACCCGCAGCAGCACCTTCCAATACTCGCTTCAGGTCTTCGGGAATACGCTCTTCGTAATGCTCATTCACGTAATCGACAACACCCAGAAATTGCACTGCAAAATCAATCTTAGCGCCATCAATTCCTTGTCGAGTACCAAGTAGACCACGCATGGCGCAAAGCATGAACTGCGCGTTCTCCACATCATCCTCTGCTGTTGCCCACTCAAGACCGTATGCTACTTCAGCATCTGTCTTTGCGAAGATGTGCGGCACACCGTATTCATCGCGTATAATATCAATCTTGCTTGGGTCGAATTGCTGTTCCTGTGCTTGGGTTATGAATGAGCCGAATAGGATGGCTAAAAGAAGAATAGACTGTCTCATTTGGTATTGGTGCAATATATTGGTGAAAATACGCGGTGTTCGAATACGGGCGAAACGAAAAAGGGCACAGATCAACTGCGCCCTTTCCATGGTTGATTCGAAATTAAACTTAGTTCATTACCGTAAGCTTCATTACGTCAGCAGTTTCATCATTAACTACCAATTTCACGAAATAATGACCATTCTCAAGGTCTTTCACGTTCAATAGTGTCTGCTTTTGCCCAGAGAATATTTGCCCTGGATTTACCGTTTTTATCAGGCTTCCAAGCATGTTGTACACCTCTAAACTCACATTTGCTCTTTCAATCAAACGGTACGAAACCGTAGCATAATCGCTAGCTGGGTTAGGATAAATTGCGTTGAACTCTACTTTGATCACATCTTCAATTCCCGCTGCCTGTAGTCCGCAATCATTCTCAAGAGACTGCTTGATCTCAGGCGCGTTGGTAGAGATCGGCCAAATATCCCAAGTAACGGATTGATCTGCACATATAACGGCATAGGTTGGGAACCCTGTGAAATTGTAGCTTGATGCGTAGCTGTTAACCACTGCATTCCCTCCGCCTTCCGTTCCACTTACACAAGGGTTGGTAACGCCATATTGAGACTTGTAAGCATTGATTTCTGCATTTGAGTTTCGGTCGTTGATACCCCAGATATCAAAGTTTCCGGAACCTGCACCAAATTCCTGATAGATGTGCTCAATATTGTCAGCGTTTGCTATGCATGGCGGACAGGTAGTAAAAAAGAAATCCAACATGATGGTTTTGCCACTTGCCAAAGTCGAGTAAAGGCTCAGCGTGTTCCCATCAGAATCGGTTACTGTAAAGTCTGGAGGTGTTTGCGCATTGGCGACAAATCCGATTGTTGATGCCAATAGAATAGAGTAGATTTTCTTCATGTTTATAGGTTAGGTGTTTGATGTGGGAAATTACTTAATCCTCTTCAGAGAATTGCCTTTTGAGAGACGCAGAATGAAAAAAGACCGCAAATGCGGTCTTTTCGAACGATTACATTAAGCTTGGGCCGTTGGTCCTCCAAAGTTCATTGGGAGCGGTGGCGGGCCTTCTGTGTGCTTGATCGGGCCATGTTCCGATTCATACTTGGCAACATTATCCTGCAATGCACGCATAAATCGTTTGGCATGTTCTGGCGTTAGCACAACTCTAGATTTGACCTTCGCTTTAGGAACACCTGGCATAACTTTGATAAAATCTACCACAAACTCTGCTGGTGAATGCGTAATAATGGCCAAGTTGGAATAATGTCCATCCGCCACCTCTTCGGTAAGTTCTATGCTCAACTGTCCTTGTTGGTTCAATTTCTCATCTGCCATGATAATGTTTTTAAGTGTTTGTGGGTGATTTTAAACCTTCGTAAAAAAGCAAAGGTGGCAGAAATAGTTCAGAACCATTTGCTGCCACCTTTCGCTCAGTAATCAGTGCTTATGCTTCGGCTTCTTCTTCCTTAGCGGCCATCAATGCTTCGTACTCTTCTTTAGAACCTACGATCAGCTTATCGTATTCTCTAAGTCCGGTACCTGCAGGAATCAAGTGACCAACAATAACGTTCTCCTTAAGACCGTGCAGTTCGTCTACTTTTCCTCTTACAGCTGCCTCGTTAAGAACCTTAGTGGTTTCTTGGAACGATGCTGCAGAGATGAAGCTATCTGTTTGAAGAGATGCTCTTGTGATACCTTGAAGAATCGGCTCTGAAGTTGCTGGAATTGCTTCTCTTGCAACAACTGGCTTCAGGTCTTTACGCTTCAGTACAGAGTTCTCATCACGCAGTTTACGTGCAGTAATGATCTGTCCAGCCTTCAGATTCTCTGAATCTCCTGGATCTTCCACATACATCTTTCCGTAAATCCAATCATTCTCCTCACGGAATTCGTAACGGTTAACCAATTCTTTCTCCAAGAACTTAGTGTCTCCTGGATCAAGGATATGAACCTTACGCATCATCTGACGCACGATAACCTCGTAGTGCTTATCGTTGATCTTCACACCTTGTAGACGGTATACTTCCTGAATCTCATTAACCAAGTATTCCTGAACTGCTGTTGGTCCTTTGATCATAAGGATATCGGCCGGAGTAATTGCTCCTTCAGATAGAGGTTGTCCCGCTTTTACGAAGTCGTTCTCTTGGACAAGGATGTGCTTAGAAAGAGAAACAAGATATTTTTTGATCTCGCCTATTCTTGTTTCGATGATCACCTCTCGGTTACCACGCTTGATCTTTCCGAATGATGCAACTCCATCAACCTCAGAAACAACCGCAGGGTTTGATGGGTTACGTGCTTCGAACAACTCGGTAACTCGTGGAAGACCACCGGTGATATCACCAGACTTACCTGAAACACGAGGAATTTTCACCAGCGTTTGACCAGCCTTTACTGCCTGCCCTTCAGAAACTGCAATGTGAGCTCCAACTGGCATGTTGTAGTTCTTGATCTCCGTATTCTTACCAGAACCGGTAACAACATGGATGGCAGGAATCATTTTCTTATCCTTAGAATCGATGATTACCATTTCATTAAAGCCGGTCTGCTCGTCAGATTCTACACGGTAAGTGACTCCATCAGAAAGGTTATCGAATGCAACCTTACCATCTACCTCAGAAACGATAACCGCGTTGAACGGATCCCAATCGCAGATCAACTCATCTTTCTTCACCTTATCGCCATTCTTCTTGTACAGTTTAGAACCGTAAGGAATGTTGTGCGTAGCCACAAGAACACCTGTGGTTTTGTTGATCAAACGAAGTTCTGCAGAACGACCGATCACCACTTCGTAATCGCCTTCTGGGCTATTAACTGTTCTTAACTCATCAAACTCAGCAGTAGCTTCTGATTTAGCTTTGATCTGAGATTCAGAGGCAATGTGAGATGCAACCCCACCAACGTGGAATGTACGTAGTGTAAGCTGTGTACCTGGCTCACCGATCGACTGTGCAGCAATAACTCCAACTGCCAATCCTTTCTTCACCTCACGACCTGTTGAAAGGTCACGTCCGTAGCACTTGGTACAGCATCCGCGCTTGGTTTCGCAGGTCAATACAGAACGAATCTCTACCGAATCGATACCGGCAAATTCGATTGCCTTAGCTTCATCTTCATTGATCAATTCGCCAGAAGCAACAATTACTTCTCCAGTTTCTGGGTTCAACACATCATGAAGCGATGTTCTTCCAAGAATTCTATCGTAAAGAGACTCGATGATATCCTCGTTCTTCTTCAATGCAGTTGCGATAAGGCCACGAAGCGTTCCGCAATCCACATCGTTGATCACTACATCCTGAGCAACGTCAACAAGTCTTCTTGTCAAGTAACCTGCATCGGCCGTTTTCAAAGCCGTATCCGCAAGACCTTTACGCGCACCGTGAGTCGAAATGAAGTACTCAAGAATCGATAGACCTTCCTTAAAGTTGGAAAGGATCGGGTTTTCGATGATCTCCTGAGTCGTAGCACCGGATTTCTGCGGCTTGGCCATAAGACCACGCATACCAGAAAGCTGACGAATCTGCTCCTTGGAACCCCTTGCGCCAGAATCAAGCATCATATAAACAGAGTTGAATCCCTGCTTATCGTTCTTCATCTGATCCATCAAGGTCTGAGTAAGACGAGAGTTCGTGTGCGTCCAGATATCAATGATCTGGTTGTAACGCTCGTTATTGGTAATGAAACCCATATTGAAGTTGTTCATTACCTCGTCTACCTGAGCTTGAGCTTTCTCGATCATTGGAACTTTTTGCTCTGGGATCAACACATCACCCAAGTTGAACGAAAGTCCACCACGGAATGCGCTCATGAAACCAAGTCCTTTGATCCTGTCAAGGAATCGAGCAGACTCAGCCATACCTACTCGGTAAATGATATCACCGATAATATCTCGAAGCGCTTTCTTGGTCAACAATTCGTTGATGTAAGCAACTCCTTTAGGAACTACCTGATTGAAGAGGACACGACCTACAGTGGTTTCAATGATCTGCGCCTTTTCTCCTTCGATATGTGAAGGAACACGCACTTTGATCATAGCATGCAGATCAACTTTCTTCTCGTTGTGAGCGATAATAACTTCCTCAGCTGAGTAGAAGGTCATTCCCTCTCCTTTTACTTTTTCTTCAGGAGTGCTGCGCTTCTCTTTGGTCATGTAATACAGACCAAGTACCATGTCCTGAGATGGAACCGCAATCGGGGCACCATTTGCAGGATTCAGGATATTGTGAGATGCAAGCATCAGCATCTGAGCCTCCAAAATGGCTGCGTTGCCCAACGGCAAGTGAACTGCCATCTGGTCACCATCAAAATCCGCGTTGAATGCCGTACAGACCAACGGGTGAAGCTGAATTGCTTTTCCTTCGATCAGTTTTGGCTGGAACGCTTGGATACCCAAACGGTGAAGAGTCGGAGCTCGGTTAAGTAGAACAGGGTGGTTTGTAAGAACGTTCTCAAGAATATCCCAAACAACCGCATCTTTCTTATCAACCAATTTCTTGGCAGATTTTACCGTTTTCACGATTCCACGCTCAATCATCTTACGGATGATGAACGGCTTGTAAAGCTCAGCAGCCATTCCTTTCGGAATACCACACTGATGCATTTCCAATTCTGGTCCAACAACAATTACCGAACGAGCTGAATAGTCAACACGTTTTCCAAGAAGGTTCTGACGGAAACGTCCTTGCTTACCTTTCAACGAGTCTGAAAGCGATTTCAGCGCACGGTTTGATTCAGTTTTAACAGCTGAAGATTTTCTCGAGTTATCGAACAATGAATCGACAGACTCTTGAAGCATACGCTTCTCGTTACGCAAGATCACCTCTGGGGCCTTGATCTCGATCAATCGCTTCAGACGGTTGTTACGGATGATAACCCTTCTGTAAAGGTCGTTAAGGTCAGACGTAGCGAAACGTCCACCATCCAATGGAACCAACGGACGAAGGTCTGGCGGAATAACTGGAATAACCTTCACAACCATCCATTCTGGGCGGTTTTCAATGTTCTCTTGTGCAGCACGGAAAGCTTCTACAACCTGAAGTCGTTTCAAGGCTTCGTTCTTACGCTGCTGACTTGTTTCGTTGTTCGCCTTGTGACGAAGGTCGAATGAAAGTTCATCCAACTTCAAGCCCATCAACAGAGACTCTAGTGCCTCGGCACCCATCTTTGCAACGAATTTGTTTGGATCCTGATCATCCAAGTACTGGTTTTCCTTTGGAAGTCTTTCCAACGCATCCAAGTACTCATCTTCCGTAAGGAAATCCATATAGTTCAATGGTTCCCCTTCGTTGTTCACGGCACCACCTGGGTTGATTACCACGTAACGCTCGTAATAGATGATCATGTCCAACTTCTTGGTTGGAAGACCAAGTAGATAACCGATCTTGTTTGGCAACGATCGGAAATACCAGATGTGCGCAACTGGAACAACCAATTGGATGTGTCCCAATCTTTCTCTACGAACCTTCTTTTCAGTTACCTCAACTCCACATCTATCGCAGATAATTCCTTTGTATCGGATTCTCTTGTACTTACCGCAATGGCATTCGTAATCCTTAACCGGTCCGAAGATCCTTTCGCAGAAAAGTCCATCACGCTCAGGCTTGTAGGTCCTGTAGTTGATGGTTTCCGGCTTCAATACTTCACCTCTGGAAGCTTCTAGAATCTTCTCTGGTGATGTAAGGCTTACGATTACCTTCTTGAAATTGCTCTTTATTTTATTCTCTCTTTTGAGGGCCATTTGAGGACTTTTAACTTTTAATATTCTGTTGAATTGAAGAATTCCGCTCCGATTTCTCGGAGCGGAAAACCATTATCAGTCAAGCGTTACATTCAGACA
>JAGYJL010000102.1 GCA_018402015.1 Flavobacteriales bacterium
GGGAAATGAGAAACTACCTCAAAGGGCAAACAGACGATATGGAGTCTGACAATGTTGCCAAGGTGAGGTCCATCGCACTCGTATTGGGTCTTACCAGTGTAGTGCGAATGATGTTGGTGCTGTTTATCGCAGAAATAGTGCTGTTCTTCGCTTGGGTCTCCGCTTTCGAGCATTTTGCGGTGATCGCTGCTGTTTCCCTACTCTTGAGTTGGTATTTCCATCAGCGCGTAAACGGCTGGAAGGTCCGAGGCCGTCAGGTTTTTGGCATTGTCGATGATGTTTACAACTTCAATTTGCCAGTTTTATTCGCTTTCAGTGCTTCGTTGACCTATGCCACGGAATTCTGGTATTTGACCGTGCTGCTCCTAGTGGGTTTCGATAACTATCCACGTAAACTGCTGCTTGTTCTTTTGGATAAATTGAAGTGGCAGATTTTGGGGTTGAATCTGAGTTCCAGAGTTCCCAAGGGTCTTAAGCGGTTGTTCGGTAAATAACGCGCAATGGCATTTCGGAACCTGTTCTGGTTGTACACCAAATTCAACTTTACGAAAGCAGGATACAAATTGTGTCTTACATTCGATTTTTGAATGACGAGCAAACTAGTTTTTAGAAGATGAAGAAAGCCATTGTATTGGGAGCTGGAGGTTTCATTGGTAGCCATTTGGTAAAACGACTGAAGTCGGAAGGTTATCACGTGGTCGGGGCAGACCTGAAGCACCCGGAATACTCTCCAACACAAGCAGACGAATTTCTTACAGGCGATCTTAGAGAAGCGCAGTTTGTAGAACGCGCAATTTCGTTTCAGGTAGATGAGGTTTACCAATTAGCGGCAGATATGGGTGGTGCCGGATACATATTTACGGGCCAGAACGATGCTCACGTGATGCACAATTCAGCCCTTATCAATCTGCATGTGGCCAACGAATGCGTTGTGAAGAACGTGGGGAAGGTCTTTTATTCCTCATCGGCATGTGTTTATCCGGAAAGAAACCAAATGGATCCGGACAATCCGAAGTGTGAAGAGAATTCGGTGTATCCCGCTGAACCAGATAGTGAATATGGTTGGGAAAAACTTTTCAGCGAAAGATTGTATCTCTCCTTTTCCAGAAACCACGGATTGTCTGTGCGAATTGCACGGTTCCATAATATTTATGGTCCAGAAGGAGCGTGGAACAACGGAAAGGAAAAAGCACCGGCCGCTATTTGCCGTAAAGTGGCAGAAGCAGCAGATGATGGCACTGTGGAAGTTTGGGGCGATGGCAAGCAGACCCGATCGTTCCTTTATATTGATGATTGCCTTGATGCAGTCAGGCTGCTAATGAAAGGTTCATTTGTTGGGCCGGTCAATATCGGGTCTGAAGAAATGATATCCATCAACGAATTCACCCATCTGGTTGCACGGATCAGTGGGAAGAAGATTGCAGTCAAAAATATCAGCGGTCCAACTGGAGTGCGTGGCCGATGTTCTGATAACCGCATCATTGAAGCGGAATTAGGATGGAAACCTAAGTTCGATCTCGAACGTGGCATCAAAGAAACATTCCAGTGGATAAGCAAACAGGTAGAAGGTAAGTAGAACTAGATCGTAATCGTTCGGTGTTAAGGTGCATTGAATGCTCCATGATAGTTACGACCAAATAGAATCAATGACGTTTCATTGATGCATAAACTCGTTCAAGTGTAAATGGAAAATATCCACTTAAGTGTCGTACTGGTTGGTCGGAACGACAACTATGGAGGTGATTTCCGCTCCAGGTTAAAACGTTGCATATCGAACACTTTCGAAAGATTGAATGAGTTGGATTACAATTCTGAGATTGTATTTGTCAATTATAATCCTTTGGAAAATGAACAGCCAATTGACAGATTCATTGAATGGCCTGCTTCCAATTCAAAAGTGTCGGTAAGGGTTATCATTGTTCCTTCCTCGGCACATAAGCAATTGGTAGAGGATGGGTCCAGAAAGGACATTCCTGTTATCGAATATGTTGCCAAGAACGCAGGTGTTCGAAGAGCAAAAGGGGAGTTCATCCTTTGCATGAATCCCGACATCATACTTCCATCTGGACTTACAAGGGGTCTGTGCAAACTGGAGAAGTCGTTTTATTACCGAGCGGACAGAGTCGACTATTCAGGGGATCTGTTCAACGAACACCAGTTGCTGAGAGTATTCCTAAAAGGGCATGATTTTGCAATCAATTCGCTCGATGAAATTCCGAGGTTGAAGTTCAAGAACTTTCTGTTGAACAAATGGCGTCTTTTAACCCCTAAGATCGATTGGGTGCTAAATGTTATTTCGGTTCCGGTATATTACAACAATGCCGAGAATCGTTTTCATTGCAATGTAAGTGGCGATTTCATGTTGATGCATCGTGATCATTGGTTTGCCTTGGAGTCTTATAACGAAAACCGTCCGATCTCGCTTCATGTTGATGCATTGATGGTCATTCAGGCTGCAGCAATGGGACTTCGGGAACGTGTTTTGGAACAGCCCATTTTCCATCAGGAACATGAACGCAGATTCAATGCCAAGCAAGAGAACCCAGAGTATCTTTCAGCTTTTGAATTCTTTGCTTCAGAAGCTCGGAAAATGCTTAGCAGCAAGGTCGTTCAAAAATACAATGGTCAGCACTGGGGATTATCTAAATTTGAACTCCCCGAAATGAAGCTCTGAAATTTGACTGAAGAATCATTCTACCTGTCCATTGTTGCCACTACCAGAAACGACAATCATGGAGGCGACCTACTTAAGCGGACGCAGGCCTTTGTGAATAGCGTGTACGTTCAGGCACGCAAATTCCAATTGCCTGTAGAGCTGGTCATCGTAGAATGGAATCCTCCAGCAGATAAACCCTTGCTGAAAGATGTGCTTGAACATCCGACCAATGATGTTCCGGTCTCGCTTAGGATCATTGTAGTACCTCAGGAAATTCACAATACTTACCGATTTTCTGATGCGCTGGCATTGTACCAGATGATAGCCAAGAATGTTGGGATCCGCAGGGCAAAAGGGCAATTCATCCTATGTACGAACATTGACATTCTATTCAGTGATGCGGCCTTTCAATTTCTAAGTTCAAAAAAATTAGAAAAAGGGAAATTCTATCGCTCAAATAGATGCGATGTGCCAAAGGACGTTCTCGATTTTGAAACACATGATAAGCAGTTGAAGTTTTGTGAGTCAAATGTTATCCGAAGATTGGGTAAGTCACCAGGTTATGAAGCGCTTACCTTGCCTTCAGTGATCTATAATTTCCCAAGGTTGGCTAAACTCATCAATTGGGGCCTGATATCTGTTTGGAAAAAGACGCATCAAGGCGAGTTCCCGCACTTTACCATTGATTTTATGGCTTGTGGTGATTTTACGCTTATGAGTAGAGAAGATTGGTTCAAGATTGATGGCTACGCGGAGCTTGATATGTACTCGATACATATAGATAGCATGGGACTTTGGTCTGCAAGTGCAATGGGCATGAAACAAGTGTTGTTCCCGTATAATGCTTGTGTTTATCATATCGATCATGAGAATGGATGGGAATCGGAAGACATCATTCAAACCATCCGATTCATATCGGATAAACCTAGCTTGGATTATTCAATTGTGCATCGGGCGGGTATGAAGATGGTAAAAGAAGAGAGAAACTGGGGGTTGAATAAGCACGATTGGGGTTGGGCGAATCAGGAGTTTAAAGAATTTACCTTTACTGGAAAACGTAAAGAGAATGCTTGAGAAGATAGCCGTAATTGGTGTTGGGAAACTAGGTATCTGTTTTGCGTTGAACTTGGAGAAAGCAGGTTTTGAGGTTTGGGGCATTGAAACTCAAGCTGAATACCTGAGTTCTTTACAAGACCGAACTTTTCAAAGCCAAGAGCCACAGGTAAACGAAATGTTGGCTTCATCTAAACGATTAATGCTGACTGATGATATTGAATGTATCTCAGAACAGGAGATCACAGATATATTCATCATGGTTGCAACTCCTTCATTGCCTGATGGGGGTTACGATCATTCTCAAGTTGAACGAGTAGTGGCTAAACTGCAAGAGCTGCCTTCAAGTGCCGAGTCAAGGAATCTCTACATCGGTTGCACCACAATGCCCGGATATTGTTCGGAATTGGGGGATAGACTTTCGGCATTTCGATACACAGTAAGTTATAACCCAGAGTTCATTGCACAGGGCGATATCATTAAGAATCAGTTAAAACCAGATCAGGTTCTGATAGGAGAGGCAAATGAACTGGTCGGAGAAAGATTACAGGCCATTTACGAACGAATGGTAGAGAACGATCCTGTTTACTGCCGAATGGATCCGTTGAGTGCTGAGATTGCTAAACTTGCTACAAACTGCTTCCTTACTACAAAGATTTCGTTCGCCAATTCAATTGGTGATCTTGCCGTAAAGGCAGGAGCAGATCCAAACAAAATTTTGTCTGCGATAGGTTCAGATTCCCGTATTGGACCAAAGTATCTTGGTTATGGCTTCGGGTTCGGAGGGCCATGTTTTCCCAGAGACAATCGGGCATTGGGCAAATTCGGGGAAATGTTAGAATACCCTCTTCTTTTAAGCAAGGCCACAGATCAGGTGAATGACGAGCATTTTGAATTTCAGTTGCAACAACTTTTGGCAAACGAAAAGGAGACGTTGATCTTTGAAGGTGTTGCTTATAAGAAAGGAACTTCACAAATAACCGAATCGCAACAACTCCGATTGGCCGTAGCAGTGGCGCAACGCGGAAGAAAGGTAATAATTCGTGATTCTGTGGAAGTGATCGATCAAGTTAAAATGCTTTATCCCGGCCTTTTTATATTCGAACCTGAACCATCTTTGGCCAATTAGCCGCCATCAACAAATGATCATGAAGTGGTTTAGCAAAACATGGATCAAGCTACTATTGGTATTTCTGGTGGCAGTATTACAATATGCCAACACTTCTGAACATGACTATGCGTGGGATGATGCCATTGTACTAACCGAAAACACGAGAGTCCAAAAAGGATTGAAGGACATTCCCGAGCTTTTTGAGAACATCAAATCAAACGAAACGCAGAACAGATATGGCTATCGTCCAATATCTCTGCTATCATTTGCCACAGATGTTGAACTTTTTGGAATGAACCCTGCGGCCAGCCACAAGATGAACATATTATATTATGGGATCCTTTGTGCCTTAGTATTCTTTTTTCTGGAATCAATGTTTCCGCAGTTTAAATGGGGAAACGTGCTCATAACTATCCTATTTATTGTTCATCCCTTACACACGGAGGTGGTTGCAAACATTAAGAGTAGGGATGAGGTGTTGGCAATGATATTCGGTTTAAGTGGTCTTCTGTTTTATCGGAAGGCACTGCTGACCAAAAAGAAATGGTTGTTCGTTGTAAGTGGATTTCTAATGCTGCTCGGTTTTCTTTCTAAAGAAAGTGCCATTACATTCTGCGGCATAGCATTCTTCCTTCCCTGGTTTGTTGTTCACACCATAACCACAAAGGAATTTCTGAAGGGGGCGCTACCGGTTTTTGTGATTTTGCTGGCTCTTCTGGCCTTTAGGTTGTTCGTGTATTCTGATGTTTTCTTCCAATCGAACGATTATCTGCTTTACCAGAAAGGCATGTTCCATCAAGATGGATTTGTTGGAAACCCCTTGTTCGCAGCCACTTTTTCAGAACGCGTTGCTACCGCCATTTTTCTGGTCGGTTATTTCTTATATCGACTGGTAATTCCGCTACCGTTGCTGCATGATTACAGTTTTAATCAATTCCCTGTAATCGAATGGACCGATTTCAGATTATGGTTATCTGCAGTCTTAGTGATCGGTATTTTAGTACTGATGGTTCAAGGATTCCGCAAGAGATCTGAAGTGGGTTTCGGGCTTGCTTTCTTTATGGTTACAGCTTCTATTTATTTACATTTAGTTCAAATTGGACCCGATATTTTCGCTGAAAGGTTCACGTTCGTACCGTCTCTTGGTATTGGTATTGCGTTACTTTCCATCTACAGATTGAAAGTGAGGCCCGCTTTCATCAGTTTACTATTAGCGTTGGCTGCGGTTCCTCTGGCTGCGGCAACATGGGAAAGGAATATGACCTGGAAGAACAACGACACCTTACTCACTACAGATCTGCCGAACTTGGATAATTGTGTTCGCGCCAATTATAATTACGCCCTATTACTTCACCGTTATTATTACGAACTACCAGAGAATCAAAAGTCTGATGCAAGTGCGAAGGTGCTTCATTACTACGAGCACACATTGGAGTTGACCGATAGATTGTTCAACGTATACATGGATCTTGGAGCCGCATATATGGAATTTGGCTTTCCGGATAAAGCGAAAACAGTGTTTGAAAGTGCCATAACCAAATACCCGCATCTTTCTCCACCTTACGTACAAATGGGCAAGTATTACATGAGCTTTCAGAAATATGATGAAGCCATTCCGTACTTTGAAAAAGCGCTGGAAAATGGAGCAAAGAACTCTGATTTCCATTATCTATTGGCCATATGTGAGTTCAATACTGCTCAGGCAGATAAAGCCATTCAAACGTTACTGGAAGGAGAAAAACTAGGCGTTTCCTCTTCGGCTTATCATGATCTGATCGCACGATTGTATCAGAACCTTTTAGATAGCTCTAATGCGGAGGCAGCCTTGCTTAGGGGGCTAAAACTTTACCCCAACGATCCAGGATTGGTCAAGCGTTTAAAAATAGTGACAGCTGCAAAATAATCTCGAAGAATTCAAT
>JAGYJL010000103.1 GCA_018402015.1 Flavobacteriales bacterium
GATCACGTAGAACCCGGAATGGGTTTTGGCACGCATCCACACAGCAACATGGAAATCATTTCCATTCCGCTGGAAGGCGATTTAGAGCACAAAGACAGCATGGGAAATGTTGGAGTAATCAAGCAAGGCGATGTGCAGGTGATGAGCGCTGGCACGGGTGTTCAGCACAGCGAATACAACAAGAACAAAGACAAAGCGGTGAAGTTCCTTCAGATTTGGCTGTTTCCAAAACAAAAAGGTGTAACACCTCGCTACGATCAAATGTCGTTTCCGAAAGTCGATCGACACAACAAATTACAGCAAGTGCTTTCGCCAACACCCGATGATGCAGGCGTTTGGATTCACCAAGACGCGTGGTTTCATCTCGGTGATTTTGACAAAGGATTCAACACCACTTACACCGTTAAAAAAGAAGGCAATGGCGTCTATGCTTTTGTGTTGAAAGGTGCCGTTTCAATCAACGGACAGGATTTAAACACACGAGACGGACTTGGTGTTTGGAATATTGATCAACTCAACATCGAAGCAAATGAAAATGCCGAAGTGCTTGTGATGGATGTTCCGATGACGGTATAAAGAACACGGATGTTCAGAATCGAACATCCGTGTTCTTAAGATTTTTGACAATCCGCTTTTTCTCCTTTTCAGAAAAATTATTGTCAACCAAAATGAGCGTCTTGAGCTGCTTGAGGCGCTTTATTTTTTTCGGCAAATGCGTCAATTCATTCTGACTCAATACCAACAATTCCAAATTGCTTAGCTCGCACAATTCTTCAGGTACTTCCTTCAATTTATTCTCTGACAATATCAGTGATTCCAAACGACTCAAATTTCCGATGCTAGATGAAAGTTGGGCAATGCTATTCTGCTCAATGTTAAGGTAGGTAAGTGCAGATAACTCATACAGCGACTCAGGAATATGGGTAATGCTGTTTTTCGCGAGGTTTAAGGTGGTAAGTTGTTGAAGGTTGCCAATGCTTTCTGACAGACTCTTGATTTTATTGTAATCTGCGTCTAATAACTCGAGGTTTCTCATGTTTCCGATGTCTTCGGGTAACCGCTCTATGGAGTTGTTTGACAAGTGCAAAAACCTCAGATTATTCAGTTCAGTAATCTGATCGGGCAGTTCGATCAATTTATTTTTATGCAGTTCCAACTTGTCCAATTTTCGCAACTGATTAATGCAATTTGGCACCTCAACAATTCCGATTTGACGTAGATTAAGTGCCAATAAATTGGGCAATTCGCACACTTCTCTGCCGAGTTGTGGAATCTTGTTCTTCATCAAACTCAGCTCGATCAAGTTGTTGTATTTACTGATTCCCTCTGGTATGTCAGTAATTCCTGTTTGCCTTAAATTCAGTCTCAAAACAGTTTCAGCTGGCAGCTCTTCTGCCTCTTGAAAGAAATAGATAATGGGCGCTGACTGAATCGCATTGAAAATGGAATCTTGAGCGAAAACCATATTCATCATCAAGACAAACACAAAGGTGAAAACGCTTTTTTTCATGGATATTTAATTAGAAAAGTCCGACCTCGAATGAGGTCGGACTTTTTATTTAGAACATTAGAGATTAACGAACCACCAGCTGTTGGGTAGTCGTTTTTCCATTATCAAATGTGAGGTGCAAGAAGTAAACACCTGCTTGAAGCGATGACGCGTCAAACGTGTATTTAGATCCATTTCTTGTGAATTGCACACCAACAAGAGAGCCGGTAATGTCATACAAGCTTACCTGTCCATTTTTAGATGATTTAAGGTCTACTGTGGTTACATCAGAAGTTGGATTCGGGTAAATGCTGAACAGAACGTTTCCATTTATACTGCTTAGTCCAGTGATGGTATCTGTCAACGTATCGAGTACAAACACTTCAAAATCAACCTGATCACCTACACAGCCTTGGCTTGAAAGCTGTTCAACAGCTACTTCTCCTACACCGGGTGTATTCCACTCAACCGCAATGGTTGTAGTTGACTGACCTGCAAGCAGAGTTCCACCACTTACACTCCATGTATATTGATAACCTGCAGTTCCACCAACATTGTAGGTTTCAACTTCGGTTACCATAGTGCTATCTACTCCTGAGATGCTTTCAGCTGTTACGGCATCAAATTCGAAATCAGCAACAGCAGGAGAGCCAACATTGTAGAACGTTGAACTGAAGTCTTCCGTGTATTCGACAACTGCAAAATGGTAGCTGTTTTGGCTGTTCAGACCATCAATTTGAACTGAATTTCCAGTTCCATCATACACGATGAAGTTACCTCCACCTAAGTCATCACCATTGCCGAAAGTAGAATTTGCATTGTAGAGCATTCCATCAGCAGGGAAAGCATCTACAGCACTACCTTCTTTCGCGATTACCAATCGTCTGTCGCCATTTCCTGAAGTCCAAGTCACTTGCACCTGCTCACAGTCTTGAGGATTGGCAGTTGCAGCTGAGGTAGCTTGATTTGATGGACTGTAAACACCTAAATGCTCTTTTCTAGCTACCACAATCGTGGTGCTCTTATTGAAAGCAAACGTGTTGCCAGAAGCATCAACAAAGTTTCCATTAGCACCGCTAGGGTGTTGAATAGAGATAAACATGAACTTGTGATCGGGAGAAAACGTTGCTCCTGTTGGCTCGCTACCGTTTGGTGTTGAGGCAAAAAGTTCAACTCTTGGAGCTAACTGTGTATGCTCAGGCAACACCATCCAAATGTTGTTACTGCTTCCGTCTTGCTGTACCCAAAGGTTTCCAAGTTCATCAAAAGTAAGGTTGTCATTTCCACCACCCCAAGGGAAAGTTATAATTCCATTGTCTGTGTTAATGGTATAAGATGTTCCACCAACAAAAGTTTCGAAATTTGTAACTGACGCAGGTCCATCGTCAAAACGATATACGCGATTGCGGCCTTTTGAGGTAAAGTAAATTTTACCATCAATCGGACTGATTTCACAATCTTCAACACCATTGAAATTTGTACCACCTAACGCAGCTGCCAAAGTTCTTGTATTGTTTCTATCTGCTTGGGTTGTATTTGGAACTTGCACCCACTGACCTGTTGTTCCTGTTGGTTCTCCACCCACAAGTGGTTGATCCATTAAAAGGACAAACAAGTCGCCTGTTGAAAGATCTCCAGGTGTATCTGCAATGAATTTGTAAACACAACTTGTTCCACCATCTTCACCTTGGAAAACAGTTACAGAGTCATTGGCTACTACAACGTTCTCGTGAGACATGCGACCCAGTGCCCAAAGCTTAGTATCACCAACTACTTCGCGAGTAACTGGATCAACTTCAACGTTCCAACCTACGTCTGTGTAACCATCACTGTTGGCATCTCCACCATTGTATGTTTCTTCAGATGTAATCACTGTACCCCAAGGTGTTACACCTCCTGAACAATTTCTAGTCGTTGTTTGAAGTGCATTCGTGAAGAAATCTACGCGGTTGATGCTATCCGTATTCCAAACTCTATTGGTAGCATCATAATGCACATCAAGCACACTAACTCCACCTGGCGTGTTTTCATGGTTAACAGCAACGTAGCCTTCAGTGCTTGAACCATTTGCACCAACATATCCAGTAAAATCGTGGTTTCCTGGCGCATTTCCATTGAAATTATCATAAGCATCACCTTGTTGGAAGATCACTTGAAATGCATGTGTTTCAGGAATTGTCAGGAATTGGGTTTGACTGAGAGAACTCACGCTTGTGAAGCACCCAATATGATTCTCTTGACCGTTAGTACATCCACCTCCCGCAACAGGCGGCTCAGGTACTGTATCTAAGTACATATTGAACGAAATGTCAGAACTTGTTCCATCGCGTTGGTGTATTTCCACTGCAATCGAGTTCAATCCATTGTTGAACATTGAAGTTGGAATCAAATGCTGGAAATAAATGCTTTCATTCGCTCCGTCAACGATCGAGCTTGACCATGTGGTGTAGTCATAAGTAGCAGGTAGATTATCAATCACAGCCAACTCTCCGTTGATGTATACTGCAGCGGCATCGTCACGCAAAAGGCCAAGCAACACGGTGTCGCCAGTAATTGCAGTATTTACATACACCTCTTTGTAGAAATAAGTTGTAATGTACTTGTTGCCAGAATTGGGACCGAAACTTACCACGGTAGCTTCATCGCCATCACCATAACCAAGCTGAGCAGGCCCTTGGGCCCAACCTTCTGCATACGGATCAAACAAAAACTGTCTCCATGCTGTATCCTGATTTGATCCATTGTCTAAGTAATACCAATCAAGCCCTGCTGCCAATGGAAACGAATCAACCTGCATTGGAGGTAAAATACCCTCAAGCATCAGGTCAAACGACAAGTCAGAACTGGTCACCGCGTTTTGGTGCATTTCAACTGCAATGGTATTGAGGCCTTCCACCAAAACATTCGCAATGTTTACCTCGGTGAACTGGCTTTCTTGAGCACCTGCAATTGCATTGATTGCAAGTGAATTGTAGGTTAATGCTCCTGCGGGAAGATTTACCCGATATACTTCTTGTCCGTTGATATAAACTGCTGCCCCGTCATCATACATAAGAGATAGCTTCAAGGAGTCCCACTGATTTACACCAATCGCTTCAAATTTCTGTCTCAAGTAATACGTTGGATATTTGCTGCTTGGATTCGGACCAAAATCTAAAATCGTTGCTTCACCGCCATCGCCATAGCCCAACTCAGCTGGACCGAAGGACCAAGATGAATCGTTGAATGTTGTATCAATCCACGTTACAGGTAATGCAAAACCACTGTCGTGATAAGCCCAAACTGCGCCTGATTGAATTGGAAACAATCCAATTGGAGCGACATCGGGTACATAACCGATAATTAATTCTGGTGCGCTGCTTTGTGTTCCATCATAAGACTCGGCCGTACGTTGACCAATTCCTGTAATAATAAAACTCATCGCGTTTCCGCTGTTCCATCCACCCTGATCAACAAGGTGTTGCACCAAAGAAACTAAATCAGGTGTGCGTTGATCGGCATTTGCTTGACCAGCAGTAGGCCATTGCGGAATATTCTCCCACAATACAGAATCATTGATTGTAGTTCTACTTGAAATATTAAATGGCGTTCCAAGAAATGTAGTTGGATTTAAGGCATCTTCGGCTGTGATCCAAACAGAAGTTGAGTCCGTTTCAAACTCATCTACAGTAAATTGAATGTATGCGCTTGTGATAAGAGACCCTTGCGGAATACCAACACCGTTGAATCTAATTCCAACAAATTGATCGCCATCGCCACCGTCTTTTACCAACTCTAAGTCTGAACTTGTAAGATCTATGGTTCCAGGTGAACCGCCATTGGTTCCTTGCTCTTCGGCATCATCAGAGCTGTTGTTAACTTGAAGACTGATTACAGTCGGCACATAAAATTCAACTACTAATTCAGGCGCCTGAGAAGCTGAACCATTATGAGATTCCGCAGTTCTACTTCCAACGCCTGTCATAATGATATTGATAGCGTTTCCTGATGCCCATGCAGGTTGATTCACCAATGTTTGAATCAACGCAGCTATACTTGGTGTTTGCTGATCTGGACCGGCTTGACCAACGGTGTTCCATGCTGGAATATCCTCCCAAAGCACGCTGTCATTAATAACAGAACGCGATGAAACATTGAACGCTGCACTTGAAAATGCTGGCCCGTTGACTGCGTCTTCAGCCTTGATCCAAACCGAGGTAGAATCAATATCGGTCTCGTCAACTGTAAATTGGATGTATGCGTTCGTAATGAACGCTCCTTGCGGAATTGTAATTCCATTGAATCGCAGTCCAACGAATTGATTTCCATCTCCTCCGTCTATCACAAGTTCGATGTCTGAACTTGTAACGTCCATCGTGCCTGGTGAGGCACCATTTGTTCCTTGTTCCTCCACATCATCCATCGAAGATGAAATTTGAAAGGACAATACCGATTGGCCGCTTGCGCTGAGCACTGGAAGTCCCAATGCTATGGCCAGAATAAATTTGTAAAGTGTGTTCATGAGTTGCATTATTTAGTGCGTTACAAAACACTCTAGTGGACCGAACGTGAGCGTATCGCACGGGTTATGGCTTTGAAAAGAATAGTTGACCATTTGGTAACTTGGGGAAGCAAGCCAAATTCTGAACGGCTCAATTGTTTTCAACGTTAATCAGATTCGTGAACTCTGTGAATAATCTATTATCAATTTGGCGCGAATGGTCATAATCAAGTCAGAGTGTTAATCGATTCTTATGAATAACTGAGGTTTTATGTTGAACCATTTGAATCGATATTTGAACTTACATTCGCCCAATTAGCATCACTGTGAATCGAAAACCCCATAAAGTATTTTGCATCGGCTTCATGAAAACGGGCACGACCACATTGAATCGTGCTCTTTCAGTGTTAGGCTATCGCGTAAGTCACAATTCATGGCGGTGGCTCAACTTGATCTTTCAAAACGATTGGGAAACCATCAAAACGAAAATGGATGATTGGGACGCTGCGGAAGACAACCCTATTCCGATCATTTATAAAGAGCTGGATGCACTTTATCCAGGCAGCAAATTCATC
>JAGYJL010000104.1 GCA_018402015.1 Flavobacteriales bacterium
GACATCGAGTTCATTATAGAGTTCGATCATCGAATTCCAGCCGAACTCAAATCAGACCCGTTACGGCTCCGGCAAGTGCTACTTAACCTTTTAGACAATGCCGTAAAATTCACAGAAAAAGGTGACGTACACCTGATCTGCAGCTTAAAAGAATATGTGGATGGTGGTGCTTGGGTGCATTTCTCGATCAAGGATAGCGGCATTGGTATAACGCCAGAACAGAAAGCGTTGCTGTTCAATGCTTTTCAGCAGGCAGACATTTCCACCACGCGGAAATTCGGAGGCACTGGTCTTGGGCTAACCATTTCTAAGCGTTTGGTAGAAATGATGCAAGGACAATTGGATGTTCGAAGTGAGCAAGGCGTAGGCAGCGAATTCTACTTCGATGCCTTCCTCGGAAGCGCTGATTCTGCGCATGTCAAAGAAGCAAAACGACCGAAAAGCGTGGAAGGAATCCGCGTTTTACTTGTAGATGATTCGGAATCTGCCCGTAGTGTACTTCGCAACATGCTCTTATCGTTCGGATTTGAGGTCTTGGAAGCTTCCAGTGCTGACGAAGCCTTGGAACTGTACCGAGATGAATCGAAAGAAAATCCTGTCTCACTGATCATTACAGACTGGGCAATGCCCGATAAGAATGGCGTTGAAATGCTAGAGGAACTGCAGCGCGAGAAGGTAAAAACGAGCCCCAGTGTACTCATGGTTTCCGCCTACGGAGCAGAACAGATACGCGTAGAAGCGCACAACCAGAACCTAATAGACGAATACCTCGTCAAGCCCATCAGCCCTTCCGTTCTTTTCGATTCCATTCAGAAAACACTTTACAAAAACAAGTTTGCCACGCTTAGCGGAACCGCTCAATCGGGCGATGTGGACCGTTTTGGCGCTATCCTCAAGGGTAAACACGTGCTTCTGGTAGAAGACAACGAGATCAATACCGAATTGGCCATTGAATTGCTGAAAGACGTTGGTGTTACAGCAACACATGCTGCAAACGGACAAATAGCGATAGATACGCTGAGAGCTGCATCATTCGATGCTGTTCTGATGGACATTCAGATGCCTGTTCTGGATGGTCTAAGTGCCACTAGACAGATTCGCGAAGCTGGCCTGCACAATGGAAAACCCATTATTGCCATGACGGCACACGCCATGGCAGGAGAACGGGAAAAGAGCTTAGCTGCGGGAATGAACGAGCATATCTCCAAGCCTATCGACCCTAAAAAACTCTATCAAACGTTGGTTGATTTCCTTGAACCCGATACCAATGTTTCGGTTCCAACTTCTGAGCATTTGGCAGAGCAGAGCGAAGCATCGGTTGATTTCCCAAAGATCAGCGGAGTGGACGTAAGCGATGGCCTGCATAGGTGTGGAGGAAAAGGTGCTTTCTACACCAAGATCCTGCTAACGTTTGCAAATTCTTACGGAGCCCTAGGCACCGAGCTAAAGCCTTTGATCAATAATCGGATGAACAAGGAATTGGGCGATTTGATGCATACCGTTGCTGGGGTTTCGGGCAATATTGGTGCGCTAGAATTAGGCAAGCGGGCGCGCACGCTTTCCCAATCTTTGTTGAATGATACAAACCTTGATGAAGACATTCTTTACTCGGAGGCCATTGAAGTCGCGAAACAGATAGAGGCCATTGCCAGCGAGATCCGCAGGCAACTAGGAACAATGGAATCTGAAAACCAAGAAGCGCGAGCAGCAATAGAATCAAATGAGTTGAAGGCATTACTCAGCAAGACGAAACAACATATTGCTGATAGCGATCCTTCGGCCGTGGATCTTTTGGACGAAGCCATTAACCGTTTCACATTCGGTGAATTTCAGCATGCCATAGAAGCAGCGCATTCAGCTTTGGGAGAGATGGAATTCGATGAGGCCATGGAGCACCTTAACACCATTGTGATAGATGAGTAGTTTCGGCATTATCGAGGCAGATAAGAAGACCATTCTGGTGGTTGATGATTCGGTTGAAAACCTGCAATTACTTACCGGACTGCTAAAAGATGATTATCGCATTAAAGTAGCCAAGAACGGCCTGAAAGCCCTTGAAATCGTAAGACGTGATCCGTCCATCGATCTGATACTTATGGATGTTATGATGCCTGAAATGGACGGCTACACAGCCTGTGCTGAACTAAAGAGTGATGAACTGACATCTCAGGTTCCGATCATTTTTCTCACCTCTTTGAATGAAGCCGCAGACGAGACGAAGGGATTTGATATTGGAGGTGCAGATTTCATTTCCAAACCATTCAACGCTCAGGTTGTAAAAGCTCGGATCCGTACTCATCTTGACCTTCAGACGGAACGTAAAAAAGCCGACACGCTACTTAGATACTTACTTCCTTCAACGGTTATTCAGGAGTTGAAATCAACTGGTAAATACGTATCCGTTATCCATGAGCACACCAGCATCATGTTCTGCGACCTGGTTGACTTTACCACCAAAGCAGCGGAAATGGAACCAGAGGTATTGGTAAATGAATTGTCGGAGCTTTTTGCAGAGTTTGATGAAATTGTTGGTAGCTATGGCGGTTTGCGCATTAAGACTTTGGGCGATGGCTACATGGCCGCTTCCGGATTAGGGAAAAAGGAAGATTCCATGCACGCAGAGAATCTGGTAAATGCTGGTCTGGACATCATCACTTTCCTCGAAAAACGAAATACCACAAGTCCTTACAAGTGGGAATGTCGCATTGGAATCCACTCCGGTCCTGTCATATCAGGTGTAGTGGGTAAATCGCGTTGTCAGTTCGATATTATGGGCGACAATGTGAACATCGCTTCAAGAGTAGAGAGCAATGGTTCGTCCATGAAAGTAACGGTCACCGAGATCAGCGCTTCGCAGCTCTCAACTCCAACTCTACTACTTAAACCGCTGGGAGAATTCGACCTAAAGGGCAAAGGCAACATGAACCTCATAGAGGTATCTAGAGCTTAGCGGGATAGTTACTCAGCATTCATGTTGAAATCTTAAGCAACACTTCGCAATTCCTTTCGTTAGCAATTAGACCTTTGCAAAACACTACCAATCCATGAACCGAATTATCATCTTTCTTGTTACCGGACTCCTTATTGCCGGTGGCATTGTTTATTTCGTGTACAATAAGCCACACAGAGATGTGGCCAACGAAGAAGCAGAACATGTACTGACTGCCGATCAGATATTTGACGAATACGAGGCCGATGAAGCCGCAGCCAACGCCAAGTTCTTAGATAAGACCGTGCAGGTTTCGGGTACCATAAGCGAACTAGGAACAAACGATGCAGGGCAGTCTTTCGTCATATTGGCTGCCGAAAACGCCATGATAGGTGGAGTAAGCGCAACGTTTCAAGGTGACCAGGCAAACTTGGAAGAAGGCCTTAAAGTTTCCTTAAAATGTCGGTGTACCGGCAAGTTGATGGATGTTGTATTGGTAAATTGCATGCTTACTGAATGATGATGAGAAGAATATTTTCCGCCTCCGTTTTAGTTGCGTTGGTTCTGATATTGGCCAACTCCTGTAAGCACGAGCCTTGGGTTCCAAGCAATTTCAATCCTAGTCCGGACGATACTACCACAACCAGCGCATCCTGCGATCCGGACACGGTCTATTTCGTGAATGATGTTCTGCCCATCTTCGCATCTTCCTGCGCCATGAGCGGATGCCATAATGCTGTTAATCCTCAAGATGGCGTTAACCTGAGCGATTACTTCCATATCATGAGCACTGGAGATGTTGACCCAGGAGATCCGAACGGAAGTAAGGTATATGAGGTCCTTTTTGAAACTGGAAATGATATGATGCCTCCATCAAGTTCGGGTATAACCCTTACTGCCGACCAGCGAGAGGCTATTTACACATGGATACTTCAAGGCGCTGCAAACAATGCCTGCGAAGAAGCGCTCTGCGATACAGTTAATGTTTCCTACGCAAGCGACATCCGACCCATCATGGATCTTCATTGTTTGGGATGTCATTCTTATCCTGCATCATCTGGTGCCGGTATAGCATTAGATTCTTACGCTAGCCTTTCCAGTTATGCATCAAGCGGAGCATTACTGGGTGCTATCGCGCATCAAACAGGTTACACCGCCATGCCTTTAGGCACGGCCATGCTTCCAGATTGTAAGATCGCCACCATTAGAAATTGGATAACCGAAGGAACTTTAGATAATTGATGAACAAGATCACATCTCTTTTAGGCGCACTCCTCTTTGGCAGCATGCTCATGCTGTCGTCTTGCTATTACGATAACGAAGAAGAGTTATACGAGTACTACAATCAGCAGAACAACTGCGATACCGCTGCAGTAAGCTTTGCCACCGACATTATGCCAATGATACAAGGCAATTGTGTTAGTGGATGCCATGTGGCTGGCGGAACGGGCGTTGGCATCTTTGAGAATTACGCAGAGGTAAAGGCCAAGGTAGATAATGGTTCCATGAATAACCGTGTAGTGGTTATTCGCGACATGCCCCCTTCTTCTGCCCTTACTCCATGTCAAATTCAGCAAATGCAGGCATGGATATTGAATGGTGCACCCAATAACTAGTAAATCAACATCATGAAAAAGACAATCTTAACCCTTAGCATTGCTGTATTCACATTTACAGCAGCATCTGCCCAAAAGCATTTTACCCGCTCAGCCAACATCAGCTTCTATTCCGATACGCCAATAGAGAAGATCGAGGCCACCAACCATCAGGCAACCTCTGTTGTGGACCTTGAGAAGAGCGAAATGGTTTTCAGTGTACTGATGAAATCATTCGAGTTTGAGAAAGCCTTGATGCAAGAACACTTCAACGAGAAGTATGTGGAGTCTGACACATATCCGAAGGCACAGTTCAAAGGAACATTCAAGTCAGAAACTCCCATCGATCTTGCTAAAGATGGCGACTACAACGTAAGCGTTAGCGGAACCATGAACATGCATGGCGTTGACCAAGAAGTTACTACCACAGGTGTTTTCACCGTTAAGGGAGGCGTATTATCCGGAAAGACCGAATTCATGCTTGCCATTGCCGATTACAAGATCAACGTTCCAGGAGTTGTAAAAGAACAGATTGCCAAAGAAGTTAAGATCACCGTTGACGCCACCTATGAGCCTTACAAGAAGTAAACTCCTCCTCTTTCTCGCTACCCTTTTCATTTCATCTTCTGTTGTTGCACAGGATGATCTGTTGGACATTCTAGATGAAGTGGAACCACAGCAGGAAGAAACGATCGATTACACAATCGCTACCTTCAAGACTACCCGACTGGTCATTGGTCAGAGTGTGGAGACCAATGCCGAAGGTGTACTGAACGTACTTATCGGTCATCGTTTTGGGCGCGTGAATGGCAGTGTAAAGGAATTCTTCGGGCTCGATAATGCCACCATTCGTCTGGGCTTGGAGTACGGCATTACCGATAACCTGAACATCGGATTCGGACGTAGTTCCTTTGAGAAGACCTACGATGGATTCTTGAAGTATCGCGTACTGCGCCAAAGCACAGGCAAGCGCAAGATGCCGCTTACCATGACTCTTTTTGCCAGCATGGCCATCAAGAGTCAGGAGTTTGCAGACAATAACCGCAAGAACTACTTCTCATCGCGCATGTACTACGCCTTTCAGATCATGCTGGCGCGCAAGTTCTCAGACCGTCTCTCCTTCCAGCTTACCCCAACCTTGATACACCGTAATCTGGTGGCCACCAAGGCAGACAGGAACGATGTATTTGCCATAGGGGCAGGAGGCCGCATCAAAGTATCGGGCAGCGTATCCATCAATGCCGAGTACAACTTCATTATTCCGGGACAGATAGCCTCTACCATTGGCGGACAGAAGGTTCGCGATTCCTTTGCACTTGGTGTAGATATAGAAACAGGCGGACACGTGTTTCAGGTACACGTAACCAATTCGAGAGGTATCTTAGAGAAGATGATCATTTCTGAGACCAATGGCGATATTACCAAAGGCGACCTCCATATCGGTTTCAACATATCGCGCGTATTTACCGTGTATGATAAGAACAAGCTGCGCAAGAAGCGCGAGGAGAAACGTGCGGCCAAGGCGCTGGAAAAAGGCTAACAGGCACTACGGAGTATTCCATACTACACCCCGAGGTATTGCCCTTACGCACGCTTTATAAGCTTTTGGTTTAAAACCATTTGCTTTTGAAGAAAACACATTTGCTTTTGGAGTAAAACCATTTGCTTCTGGAGAAAAACCACTTGGGGTCTGTTCAACGAACTGTGTGGGTCTGTTCAACGAACTGTGT
>JAGYJL010000105.1 GCA_018402015.1 Flavobacteriales bacterium
CGCATTATCTTTAGCGGCAATCGTTGTGTGTAAGCTAAAAGAGTAAGCGCAAAAACCTTTAGGAACCCGAAAAGAATGAAGACATTTGCTGCATGAGTTTGGATCTGAAACTGCTCTATAGAGCTGCCCTTTGGACAAGCATACTTGGTGTAATTGGCTTCATCTCCGATTTCGGATTCTCGCAGAGCAACTTCGAGCAACAACTGTTGGAGGGGTTCTATTTCGTTGTGCTTGCTGTTGGCATCGTCTCCACATTTGCCCGCTATTTCGAGGACTTCAGCTTGATAAAAAGAAAGGTCTTTGTGTTTGACCTTCTTTCCATCTGCTTCACCATTTGGATCTATTACCAATACCTGTTTGTGGGGGTGCCGTTTGAGACCGACCTGCTTCTTGAAAACCCGATCTGGGTGCGGATTGCCGTTCTGCTGACCTTTATCCGGGAGGCTTCGGTAACCAGATTCAACTACAGAAGAGCAGAGCTGAACCCGGCACAGCTCTTTGTTGCCAGTTTTCTGTTCATCATTCTCATGGGGGCGTTTCTGCTCATGCTGCCCAATGCCAGCTACGAAGGATTATCGTTCATTGATGCGCTTTTCACATCTACGAGTGCCGTTTGCGTTACCGGCCTGGTGGTGGTTGATACGGGCAGCTATTTCACCCCTTTCGGACAGATCATCATCATGGCACTTATACAAGTGGGCGGGCTGGGTATTCTGACCTTTGCCAGTTACTTCAGCTACTTCTTTAAAGGAGGTGCCACCTACGAGAATCAGCTTGCCCTAAGCGACATGACCAGCTCTAAAACGCTTGGCGAAGTATTCTCCACGCTCAAGTACATCATACTCATTACCTTGTCCATTGAGTTGTTCTCGGGGCTTCTTATTTATAGTAGCCTTGGTGCTGTACGTTTCCCATCGCACTACGACAAGGTCTTCTTTTCGGTGTTTCACGCTATTTCGGCCTTTTGCAATGCGGGGTTCTCAACCTTACCGAACAGCCTCTACCAGGATGGTTTCAAGTACAACTACTTCCTTCAACTTACGGTCATTCTAACCTTTGTGTTGGGCGGATTGGGCTTTCCCATCGTTTCCAACATTATCAACTACCTGAAATACCGCATCAGAAAGCTGCTTTCATTCAGCGAGGGTAAGGTCGGTCATCGCCCTTGGGTGCTGCATATCAACAGTAGGATAACTCTTATTACAACGCTTTCCATATCGGCCATTGCCTTTGTTGCATTCTTCGCATTGGAATACAATAACACCTTGGCCGATCACAGTGCATTCGGTAAGGTCGTAACTGCTCTATTTGGCGCAACAACGCCACGTACGGCAGGCTTCAATTCTATCGATACGGCCTCCATGCTTTTCCCCACTACCATGATGGTTTTCCTGCTCATGTGGATAGGGGCTTCGCCAGCTTCAACAGGTGGTGGTATCAAGACCAGTACCTTTGCCATTGCCACGCTCAACCTATTGAGTTTGGCCAAAGGAAAAACAAGGATCGAGATCTTCCGAAGAGAAATTGCCGACATATCTGTGCGAAGGGCGTTCGCAACCATTTCCCTTTCCCTCATCGTCATCGGCACGGGCATAATACTCATTTCTGCATTCGATAGTGAGAAAGACCTGATGAACATTGCCTTTGAGTGTTTTTCTGCCTATGGCACCGTTGGTCTGAGTTTGGGAATTACGGCAGACCTGTCGAGCATGAGTAAATTGACGATCATCGTCATCATGTTTGTAGGTCGAGTAAGTATGCTAACCATCATTATTGCCGTTTTCAAAAAAATCAAGCATAAGAACTACCGTTATCCAACAGAAGAGATAACCATCAACTAAAGAAAGATGAAATACATAATTGTAGGATTGGGAAACTTCGGAGCATCGTTGGCACAAAAGCTTACTGCGCAAGGCAATGAGGTAATAGGTATCGATACCAGAATGGAGAAAGTGGATCTGTACAAAGAGAAGATCTCTCACACCATTCAAATGGACGCTACAGACGAGTTTACTGTTTCGGGGTTACCGCTTAGCGATACGGACGTGGTTATTGTGGCCATTGGCGAAGACCAAGGCTCCAATATCATGACCACGGCCTTGTTCAAGAACATGCAGGTAAAGCGATTGATAAGCCGAGCAATAAACCCACTCCATGAGAAGGTTCTGGAAGCCATTGGCGTAGATGAAATAGTGCACCCAGAAGAAGAAACAGCCGAACGTTGGGCAAAAAAGTTATGTCTGAACAACGTAGTTGACTCCTTCGAGCTAAGTGATGATTTCAGTATCATAGAAGCAAATGTGCCCAAAAAATACATCGGAAAGACCATTAGAGAGGTCGGCTTTAGAAGGCAGTTCAATCTGCTGGTGCTCACCATCATGAAAAAGTCGGAAGTAAAGAGCCTGCTTGGTAAAAGCCGCACAGAAGTGAATGTAGATGGCATTGCCACCCCAGACCAACAACTGGAAGAAACAGATCTATTAGTGATGTTCGGTTCAAACAAGGATCTACAGGAATTCCTCAGACAAAAACGAAATGAAAAATAAGACCACAATAGCCCTGTTCACGGTCGTGCTTCTTTCCTGTCAATCGGAAACTACGAAGGAATCTGCACCGATTGAAGACCTGCCCGTGGTTGACCGAAGAATAAGGTCCGTTTCCACAAACAGGTTCGAAGTGATAACCTATGACGGGTGCGAATATCTGATCTACAAGGATGAGGTGGACTCAAATTCGGACTACGGTTTTATGGCACATAAAGGCAATTGTTCGAATCCTATTCACGCACACAACAAGGAAGAAGAATAAAAAGCCTGCCTGCAACATCTGTGACTGATGCGCAACCCCTTTCTGAGTCAGCAAACGAACGCAAATAAGCCCTCCCGATAGCTATCGGGAGCGAGAGGTTATGAATTCATCAATTCCTCAATCTCCTCCACTTCTTTCGGGATGTTCTTCATTAGGTTGTGCGGACCGTTTTGGGTCACTAGAATATCATCCTCAATCCGAACACCAATTCCTTCTTCAAGAATATAGATTCCGGGTTCGCAGGTAAATACATTTCCTTCTTCCATTGGTGCGTCCCAGTTGCCTACATCGTGTGTATCTAAACCCAGGAAGTGGCTTGTTCCATGCATGAAATACTTCTTATAAGCAGGCCATTTCGGGTCTTGATTTTGAATGTCTGCTTTGTCAATTAATTTGAGACCGACCAACTCATCTTGCATTAGCAAACCAACTTCTTTGTGGTACTCTTTAAGAATTGTACCTGGGCGAAGCATTTCAATAGCAGTTTTTTGCACTCTTAGAACAGCATTGTAAACGTCTTTTTGGCGGTCTGTAAACCTGCCGTTTACAGGAATTGTTCGCGATAAGTCAGCATCGTAATTCGCGTATTCTGCACCAATATCAAGCAATAGCAAATCGCCATCTTTACACTGCTGATTGTTCTGAATATAGTGCAATACGCACGAGCTTTTTCCTGAGGCAATGATTGGCTCATAAGCAAAGCCTTGAGCACGGTTTCGAACAAATTCGTGCAGCAATTCTGCCTCAAGTTCGTACTCCCAAACACCTGGTTTTACTTTGTCTAAAAGTCTCCTGAAACCTTTTTCTGTAATGTCGCAAGCCTCTTGCAAAAGCAGTGTTTCAAACTTCGACTTTACTGCCCGTATGCGTCCCATAACAGGCGCGCACCTACGATACTTGTGAAGTGGATATTTTTCCATGCACCACTTTCCAAAACGGGCATCGCGCGTTTCAACCTCTATGTTGGCACGGCCATGTTCGTTAGAGTTTAGGTAGATGTGTGAAGCCTCATTGACCAACATGTTGAACACGCGGTTAAAGTCTTTCAGCCAATACACCGTTTGGATTCCTGATACCTCCTGCGCTTGCTCCACGGTCAGTTTTGCACCTTCCCAAATGGCAATGGTTTCATTGGTTTCCTTGAGAAAAAGAACTTCTCTGTGGTGTTCATCGCGTGCGTTTGGAGCAAGAACTAAAATTGATTCTTCTTGGTCAACGCCCGAAAGGTAAAACAGGTCGCTGTTCTGCTTGAATTTCATTGTGCCATCTGCATTGGTCGGCATAATGTCGTTGCTGTTGAAAACTGCCACGCTCTGTGGCACGATTCCCTCAATGAACCGTTTTCTGTTCTCAATGAATAATTCGCGGTCTATTCTATGGTATCTCATAGGCTCAAAAGTAGTGATTGACAACATGGATGAAAAGCAGAGACGTCTGGTTTGCTTTTGTGACAAAGGTCATAAGAGAAGACCAAATAGAGAATACCTTTGTGTTCATGTTAATGGTCAGGCGAATCGTTTCTGTTCTTCTTTGGGTTGCGTATACCGTGGGTATGGTGCATGGGGCGATTCCTCATTCCCATTATTATGGAGCGCACAGCGCGGAACAATCAACCGAATGTTTGGCGCAGGATGATGAGGATGAGGCAGACTTGATTCGTTTGTTGGTTCACATTTTCAGTGAATCTAAAACAACCGACATAGCCGATTATTTCGTCAATGAGATATCTGACAAGGATGTTTCTACACTATCCTCCAAATGTGCGTTGGCCTCAGTTTTGGTTTCTTTCATTTCTATCGATTACGAAGAAGTTGACTCTTCGAACGTCACGTTTACCGAAGAAATGGGTCACACGCTCTTAGCGCACGACCAAGCCCTTTCAAGAAGAGGTCCTCCAGTAGTTTCCTAATTCAGCACCATCAAAGATGGTTGCGTCTTTGACCTGTCTGTATGCGGACGGGTCACCGCTTTTTGAATTCTCAGGAAACTAATAGACATGATAGACAGGCTCATTCGATATTCCATCGAAAACAAAACCATAATTCTACTCTTTACCGCAGCCATCATTGGTTCCGGTATTTATTCACTCATGAACATTCCCATCGGAGCCGTTCCCGATGTGACCAACAATCAGGTTCAGGTAATCACCACTTCGCGCAATCTGGCCACACAGGATGTGGAGAAATATCTCACCTATCCTGTAGAGTTGGAAATGGCCAACCTGCCAGGAGTAAAAGAGATCCGTTCGGTATCCAAATTCGGCCTTTCCGTGGTGACCGTGGTTTTTACCGATGAGGTGGGAACGTACCTCCCGCGCCAACTCATTGCCGAAAAGATCAAAAGTGCCGAAGAGCGCATTCCAGCTGGGTTCGGTAAACCCTTCATGGGTCCCGTTACCACAGGTTTGGGTGAGATCTATCAATACATTATTGATGTAAAACCTGGTTACGAAGGCCGCTACACCACAACGGAGCTTCGAACAATACAGGATTGGGTTGTAAAGCGCCAATTGTCTGGAATTCCGGGCGTGGTTGAGGTGAATACCTGGGGCGGGTTTCTAAAGCAATACGAAGTAGCGGTTGATCCTACGCGGATACGCAGTATGAATATCTCGCTGGCGGAGATCTATGAAGCGGTTAACGACAATAACGCTATAGCGGGCGGAGGTTACATCGAAAAAGAGAACCAGAGTTATTTCATCCGTGGAGAAGGACAGGTAAAAAGTCTGGAAGACATTGAGCAGATCGTCATCACCGTTCGTGATGGACTGCCCATTCTTGTAAAGGATGTGGCCAAGGTCGGTTTCGGGCACGCCAATCGCTTTGGTGCCATTACTGGAAATGGTCAGGGCGAAAAGGTTTTGGGCCAAGTGATGATGCTGAAGGGAGCCGATTCTAAGAAAGTGATCGATGCCGTAAAGCAACGGGTAGAAGAGATGCAGAGTTCGCTCCCTGAAGGCATCGTCATCAACGCGTTTCTCGAACGAAGCGAGCTCATTGGGAAAACGACATTCACCATTGCCGAAAACCTCATTCTCGGTTGTCTTATCGTGATCTTTGTGGTGGTGCTGCTGCTCGGTAATCTTCGTTCTGGATTGGTGGTCGCATCGGTCATTCCGCTTACCTTGCTTTTTGCGCTTACGCTGATGTACATTTTCGGGGTAGATGCCAACCTGATGAGTTTGGGTGCCATCGACTTCGGAATCGTCATCGATGGA
>JAGYJL010000106.1 GCA_018402015.1 Flavobacteriales bacterium
TATGGGGAAATACTCATAAGTGAAATCTACACCATAACGTTCCCAGTCACTTTGTCCACCAAAAAGGTCGTGGTAAGCAATGTGTGTTCCTAATGCAACAGCGTGGTGCTTCATCGTGTATCGGAACTGAAGGCCAATAACGGCACTTTCAATCAGCGAAATTCCTGTGTAAGAAAGTCCAGCCCCGAACTTATTGTCAAAAGGCTTGGCATCTTTTTTTATTTCAGCTGCAGCATCCTCTTGGGCAAAGCCAATTGACTGCATCCCGATCAACAATGCAACTGTGAGAACTATTAGCGAAGTGTACTTCATTGGGTGGTCAAATTAGCTAATTTCAACCGTTCACCAAATTCAATTTAGATGCAACACGCTACTGCAGATCTGTGCGATGATCATATAGATAAATTACAAGTGGCCGAACCCATTTTCTTGGACCTTGGAGGTTCGGCTTGCTTTGAAGGAGAGATCTACACACTCAAGGTCTTTGAGGATAATACCTTGGTTCGTTCCGCGTTGGAGAAAGATGGAACAGGAAAAGTACTGGTAGTTGATGGAGGAGGTTCGTTGCGCTGTGCGTTGGTTGGCGATAATCTTGCCGCGTTAGCAATAAAGAACAAGTGGCGCGGCATTGTGGTGTACGGTTGTATTCGCGATTCAAGACAGATTGCCGAAATGGAGATAGGCGTAAAAGCGCTGAACACCATTCCAACCAAAAGCGTTAAACGTAATGAAGGTCAAGAGAACATCACCGTGCGTTTTGCGGGCGTTGATTTCAGACCGGGCAATTACCTCTATGCCGATGAGGACGGTTTGGTAGTAAGCGAATTTCAGCTGATTGTCGGTCAGTGATTGCATGGTCGGACAACGGACATCCTAAGCATCAATAGAATTGTTGCTTTGAGCAAGATAAATTGAGCAAACAGAAACATATCGTCATTCTCGGAAACGGAGTTTCGGGCATCACTGCGGCACGTCACATCCGAAAGCGAAGTAACCATCGCATTACCGTCATTTCTGCAGAAACCGACCATTTCTATTCTCGCACTGCTTTGATGTACATCTACATGGGCCACATGCAGTTCGAGCACACTAAGCCGTATGAAGATTGGTTCTGGGAGAAGAATCGCATAGAGTTGAAGCGGGCGTACGTAACAAAGGTCGATCCGAATTCCAATTCCTTGTTATTCGATTCTGGTGAAACAATGCAATATGACGAGCTCATTCTGGCAACTGGTTCTGCGTCCAACAAGTTCGGTTGGCCTGGGCAAGATCTGAAAGGTGTGCAAGGTCTGTATAACTATCAGGATCTCGAAGCCATGGAGGTTAACACTAAAGGTGTTGAACGGGCCGTGGTTGTAGGTGGCGGGCTCATTGGAATTGAGATGGTGGAAATGCTGCTGTCGCGTCAAATTCCGGTAACGTTTGTTGTGCGTGAAACGAGCTTTTGGAATAACGTATTGCCGAAACAAGAATCGGAAATGATCAATCGCCACATCCGTTCTCATCATGTAGATCTGAGATTAAGCACTGAGCTGAAAGAAATTCTGGCCGATAAGGATGGAAGAGTAAGGGCTGTGCTAACGGGAGATGGAGAAGAGATTCCTTGCCAATTTGTTGGGTTGACCGTTGGCGTACATCCCAACATTTCGTTCTTACAAAATTCTGGAATTGAAGTAGATAAGGGCATTCTGGTAGATTCTCAACTCAGAACAAACATTCCGAATATCTACGCCTTGGGCGATTGCGCTCAACTTAGAACACCAAAGCGTGGCCGACAAGCCATTGAAGCCGTTTGGTACACAGGAAAGATGATGGGCGAAACCGTGGCGGCTACCATTTGCGGTAATCCAACTGATTACAATCCTGGCATTTGGTTCAATAGCGCCAAGTTTTTCGATATCGAATATCAGACCTACGGTGCTGTATCTCCGCAATTGAAAGAAAGCGAAGATTGCCTGTATTGGGAATCTGAAGATGGATTACGTTCGCTCAGAATTGTGTTCGATGTCAGCTCAAAAGCAGTGCTCGGTTTCAATGCTTTTGGTATTCGTTTGCGGCATAAAGTATGTGATGAATGGTTGCGAAACAGCACACCGATTGACGAGGTTGTTCTGAACTTGAAACGTGCCAATTTCAATCCTGAGTTCTTCAAGAAGTTCGGAGAAAGAAGTTCAGTTAGCATTTAAACTATGTCGATATGAGCAAGGAAGGATTCAGCATTTCGTTGGCCAGCCCTCATGCTCCAGGAATGGACACGGTTCAGAAATTGCATTGTGCTATTTGTAGTGGCATTTTCATTTTGGTTTGATTATTAATCTACAAAAGACCCAGCCTTGTTTTTTATCTCGGTTTCATAGGTTCCATTGTCGGGCTGAGCATTTACACTATTCGCACGTATCTCAATCGGCCAGTTGGCGTTCAAAACAATCACGTATTTACTTCAACCCTTACCAATCGTGGTCTGTGGGGTTGGGCACTTGGCATTTTCACAGGTTTTTATGTTATTCTGTATTGGGGGTTCAGATGAAACTTGGAACGGTTCGCCTTTGGTTTTACTATTCGACCCCATCAGTCGTGGATTATTCAATCGTCCGCCAGGATAGGTTTCTCTATTCGTTCATTTACACGGTTTCTATTCTGATAATGGGTGTTAGGGCCATTCTCTCAAGTACTGGCATTCCAATTACTCGATCATTCGAACGTGTTCCATCATGTTCTTTCAATTGGGCTTTGCATTCCTTATTCCAGTTTCTTAAAGCCATGAGTCAGCTGTAGAATATTATTTCAGTTATTTCTGGCCATTGGATTACGACCTGTTTCCTGATTCAGTTGAAGGAATGTTGTCTAATGCGGTTCGGGTCTTTGATTGCTCATTTCAAGTGTTCTCGTTCATCGCAGCGCCCATTCTCACCTATTTCTTGAAACGTTGGTACTGCAGCTGGGTCTGTGGTTGCAGGTTTGGCCAACACAGCAGGCGCATCCCTTCAGGCAACTTTCCGATAAAAGCTTGAAAGCGGAAAATAGAACTGGATGTCCATTCGGTACTTCTTCACATGGATTGACCATTTTACTTTAAGCAATTCGTACTATTAGGTGGAATTTCTTGGGAATTCTCCCATACGTTGACCAAAGTTTATGTATCTCTAATAGGTCGTTTTTGCAGGTAGTAGGGTGGGGTTCTATCCATTGCTTAAACGCGCGTTTGGTGCCGTTCTCGGTTGCCCAATGGCCGCATATTTAGGATTGCAGAAGTATTTCTCACGATTTGCGATCACAACAAACGGTGGGCAGTGCATTAGTTGCGGGAATCAGAGCACGTACTGCGAAATGGGAATTAATGTGCAAGCCTATGCACAACGCGGAGAGAATAATATCGTTCGGGCATTCCTGCGTTGGTTGCGGCATTTGTTCTATCACCTTCGTCCATGGTAGTCTTCCAATTTAGAATGGTTCAACGCGCATATCGATCGTGAGAACAACGATCCCATCACATTTGGCAACGATGGCGTAGGTCTTCGTAATTCACTTCATCACCTGCTTTGCATTCTGTTGGTAAGATTATAAAGCCTACTCTGAAGGCTTAACCAATTAACCACCCATTATGAAAGTAGCTTATAGTGCACTTTTGCGTCCTCGATATTTATGGATGCCAGCCTACAGAAGACACCTGTGAATGAGACTTTTGAGAGAAATTCTAAAGTTGTTTTAGCTGAATTCAAAGGCTGGGCCAATGAAAGCATGGATTATGATGCGCTTTATGCGGAGAATGCCTTTGTTCGTCCAACAGTTTGGTTCGTCAGACTCGTTGAGTTTGGAGGATTTGAAAGCCAGCAACCAAAAAATGTGGGACATGTTCGATTTTGAACTTGTGAATGACGTTGTCTTGCTTCCTGGAGTTAATGTGAAAACGAAGAAAGCAGATGGTTCTGTTCGCTATTACAATAAGTGGAGAGTAACATTACCAGCTACGGACTCAACAGAGGCGCGCTCAGGAGAAATTAAGTTCTACGAGTCATACGACTTTAACGAGGAAGGTAAGATCATTTACCAACAAGGATTTGGTGACTTCGGTGGCCTTTTTGACTACCTGATGGATGATGACGAAGAATCCGAAGACGAGTCTGCTGAGGACTAATATTTGAAATGATTAAATGAAAGAAAGCCTTCTGCCAAATGGTAGAAGGCTTTTTTATTTAAGAGACATTCCAGGTGTGCTGGCAGTTATTGCAGTAGCGGGGCTTTTTAGCGAAAGGCTTGAACAGACCCTCGAAAAATGATTGTTTGTATAAATAGATCTCCTCCGAATGGCACTTCGGACATTCATCCAATGTTTTCTCGTACTTCTGACCGTTAACTGAGATAACGGTTCCCAATTCGCTGTACGAATTGTTGGCTTCAATGAGAGCAACTAAAGCTCTCGCACGGTCTTCGTCTTCTTCTCTAACCTGAAGTTTGATGCCACCAATTGCATTGGAAACCAATGGGTCAATAGCAATCGTTTTCTGATCCTTTAGAAAGTAATCGATCCCTTCTGCTTGGAAAGTCGGTTCGTAGAGAATCGTTTCGTGGTCGTAGAAGAAGGTTTTAATGGTAACGAGATTCATGATTTAAGTCCTTGTAGAATGGTTTTCATTACCTCATCGTCAACGTTATGCAGATATTGCACGCCAGAATTCGTATCGATGGAGCAGAATTTCAACCAGATTGTTTGTTGATTCTTTTCGGTTACGGTCAATTCAAATTTCTGTTCTGTGTATTGCTCAATAAAAAGGAATTTACAGTTTGGATTAAGGCTGATGAGCTTTTGTATCATCCTGTCAAAGTCGCTAAGCTGCTGATCTGTTGGCATTTTAAATTGCTTCGTGAATCCATCCTTCCAACGTTTTCGCTTGTCAGATTCGTTGAGCACGACAGTGAGGAAAACAACTGGTTTTTGAGATTGCATTAGATCATCCCAACGTGTTTTACATCGCTGAAAGAATGCATGGTCAGCCAATGAACTTGCAGGATTTCTATGGCCAAACAGCGTTTCGTGATAACGTTCGTGCCCTGCATCAATTCCATGAGGAATAAGTTGTGCTCTATCTAAAAACGCTTCAAAATCATCGTCAAGCATATCGAGAATGATCTGAGGCGTGGTAAAAATCCAATCGAACGGATACGATGCAGCTTTATTTCCTGTTGCTTTCAGATACCACGAAGCGTTGCAATTCTGTCCTAATCCAACCTTTTCGTGTTCATTGCTTCCTAGCCATTGCCGCAATTCGCATGAGAGTTCTGTAGCTCGGCTCAGATATTCTTGGCGCTCCTCTTCAGAACACGCAACAGGCTTGTGTGCCAGCTTAAGTAGTTCGTGTATGCCTTGGTTGAGAATTGATTTCATATCCTTGCCGCCCCTAATCCAAAGGTACATGAACAGAAGCGTTGAAATAAAGGTAAGTCCAATACATGGTAAAGGCGTGTTTGCAACGCGAGATATTGAAGAAGGCGAAATTGTTGCAGTAAGTCACGTAACACTTTTGCATCATAACGAGGAATTACCAGAGTTGATAGCCACGTTGGAGTTCCCATGGAATGAGGAGTATTATGCGCTCTGTTTAAGCGATGTGGGAAGTTTCTTCAATCACGATAAGAAGTTTAATACTAAGGTTTTACATCAAGATAAAGAAAGTCTTACTCAAACATTCTGTGCTACAAGGAAAATCACGGCTGGAGAAGAGCTTTTTATCTTCTACAATGATGATTTTGAAGAATTTGTGAAAGCTTAATTCTTTACCAATCGTAGTGTGGATCGTGCTCCATTAGCAGTGCTGATAATGGCGAAATAAACGCCAGCGGCTCCATCAAAATTCATCTCAACCTTATCTGAATTTGTTGCAGTAAACGACTTCAGGTTCTGACCATAAGCGTTGACGATGGAAATCTGCACCTCGCTTTGAATGTCACCGAAAGAGATTGTAAGCGAGCCAGCTGTTGGGTTTGGATAAACCTCAAATGAAGTAGCTGCAT
>JAGYJL010000107.1 GCA_018402015.1 Flavobacteriales bacterium
GAGAACATGCCGTAACGTTGTAAGGTGTTGTATGATACTGTGATCCACCGAAAATATTAGGGTCGAGGGTTGGATGGTTTCCACAGATACCGAAATTCGGCCCAAAATGAGTAGGAGTGTCCAAAACATTATCCGAACCGCACTCCTGATCTCCCCAAACATGAATCAGGCTCAACCAATGGCCAACTTCATGAGTTGCTGTTCTACCACCTCTATCACGATCTCCTATGTTATCAGCTCTAACTGCAATTCCATCTGTTGAAAGAAGTCCTGATGCTGGGAATTGAGCATAGCCCAAAACAGTTCCACCACCTTCAATATCCATATCAATATTGTTGATCACCCATACGTTTAAATAGCTGTAAGCATTCCAATAGCTCTCAGCCTTGAATCCAGTTCCGTTATTGGCATCGTTGGTTTTAGACGTAAAAACACGAACAACACCATCAGTACAATTCCCCAATGGGTCTTTTGTTGCTAAGCGGAACTCTATCTTACTATCTGCCGGCAAGTACGACCCTTGTTGAGCGATATTGGCGGTTACATGCCAAAGACCTGCCAACAGTACGTCATCTGTATATCCTAGACCATCGGTCATTACCTGAACTGTGTGTTCGGAATCGTACACATATTCTGCGGAAAGACCGTTTTGTGCGTCTATCGCATCAGCCAACGCCTGAGCTAGGTCAGCCGTGTCAGCGCCATTAGAAATGTTTACTTCAATAACGTTATCAAAATTCCCTACCAATGAATCTGACAACGCTCCAGAACCATTATTAAAATGGAAAGCAAAAGACTCTCCATATCGGTTGTGCAATCTCACATATGCTGAGTCGTCTACAAAGTCTGCAACAGCATCAGAGGTAAAGACAAAATGGGTGTATTCCGTATCACCATAAAAACGTTGTGGGGTATTTACAGTATCAGGATTCAACCTTCTGAAATCCTCATTCAGAACATCTAACTGCTTCTGAACCTGGGTTAATGAGATATTCTCTGTTCCACCATCATGGAGGATATGGAATACCACAGGAATTATGCGGATACCATTCTGGTCTCTGTTCACCGAGACCCTAGGGTCTTGTGTATACCTGAGTATAGATTCCTGATAAGCCTCGTACTTAGCACGGTTCTCTGGGTCTTGAAGCTCTCGTTCCAACTGAATGGCAGCACCACACTTCTCGTGATTCTGAGAATATGCTCCCAAAGCTGAGAAGAGAATGGTTGTAGCGAATAGAATTCTTTTCATCATAATCGTGTTTCCTGAATAAGGTCTATGGGTTAACTTTTGTTCTACCCTCGTGGGCAAATATAGAAAAAGAAGGTATGGAAGTAGTGTCTTTGATACACCTATTAGCTTCAAAAATCAGCTAAAAATTACACTTCTAACAAATTGATTTTCAAGTGCTTTTAAAAAAGGTGTTTTTCTGCATGGTATGATGAGCGTACCAAAGGTCCACTTTCAACGAACTTGAATCCCATCTCCAAACCTACGGTTTCGTATTCTTTAAACCGTTCTGGAGTGATAAATTCCACAACCGGAAGATGGTTCTTGGTTGGTTGAAGATATTGGCCAAGCGTGAGGATATTCACACCAACACTTCGCAGATCTTCCATCGTTTCTAGAACTTCGTCATGTGTTTCTCCCAAACCAAGCATAACCCCCGATTTGGTTTTTAATCCTGCATCCTTTAAACGCTTAAGTACCTCTAGGCTTCTATCGTACTTAGCCTGAATTCTGACCTGTTTGGTCAGTCTTCGTACCGTTTCGAGATTGTGCGACACAATTTCTGGAGCTACATCAATGATACGTTGAAGGTTATGCCACTCTCCGCGAAAATCCGGTATGAGCGTTTCCATTGTTGTTCCTGGACTGTGCTTTCTTACTGCCCTCACCGTTGCTGCCCATATTTCAGAACCGCCATCTTCCAGATCGTCTCTATCTACAGAAGTTATGACTGCGTGTTTAACCTCCATAAGCTTAATGCTTTGCGCAACTTTATATGGTTCCGTAATGTCGGCTTCTTCAGGTCGCCCGGTACTTACCGAACAGAACCCACAAGAACGGGTGCAAACGTTTCCTAGAATCATGAACGTTGCGGTACCAGCCCCCCAGCACTCGCCCATATTCGGGCAATTTCCACTTTGGCAGATGGTGTGCAACTTGTGCTCTTCTACCAATCCGCGTACTTTCTGATACTCCTTACCAGTTGGAAGTTTAACCCTTAACCATTTAGGTTTCGGAGTTCTTTTTTCCGGTTCTTCAGCCGTTACTTCGCTCATTATCTGTACCACTTTAACCCAAAGTTGACCGCCAAATAGAAAGTCAAATAGTAAGGGTCGTTATTAATATTCGCCATCATAGGCACATCACGGATGTAATAATCTACAACAACACCGGCCTCTAGACTTCTTACGCTCTTTTGTTTTCTTCCGTACTCGAAACTGAATCCGAACTTCCCGTAGATACCTGGATAGAACTGCATTTTATCAATCCCTCGAAACACAGATGACCTTCCATATATATTGTCTACCGCATGTTTTTCGGGGTCGTATCTTTCGGTTGCAACATATTCGTACGGAATAGTTGGATATCCTATCTCCAAATAAATAGGCTTGGCCCATGCCATTGAGAATCCTCCTATATATAGGTAGCGTATCTCTACTCCCTTGTCGAACTTAGCATACAGCACGTTATGTCTTCCATATCCGAATCGGGTAACTACGATCTGGTTCAACTCTCCATAGACGTAGCTATTAGAATTCTCGTAATACGGGTTTACGGATTTTATTTCCTTCGGATGTTCCATACTAACCGCTTCCAACTCGAATACTCGCTTGCGAAGGAACGTTTTGTTCTTAGAACGCCTTAGCAGAAGACCCCAGCCCTGTGTATGAATCATGGCGCCACCAGTGAACTCTTGCTTCAACAGAACCTCTGTATCATCAAAAGATCTGTCTTTGATCTTATCTGCCACCGAACCTTTCGGAACATCAGGAAGCCTCATTTCACCGTTTTCCTGTGCAAGCGTTTCACTTGCAGAGGTAAGAAATAGCCCAAGAGCAAATACGAAAGAAAGCTTCCTGTACATTCGTGCAAAGTTACAATAACTCATTCAGCATAGACCGCATTATGAACACATCAGAAGTCGTTTATTTAGGTGAACTCAGCACAGAAGCCATCCATATCAAGAGTTCGTCAAAAATTTCAACCGATGCCCCAATAGATAACAACGGTTTGGGAAGAACGTTCTCACCAACCGATCTATTGGCAACATCGTTGGCAAGTTGCATGTTGACGATAATGGGAATCAGAGCGCAAGATTCTGGTTGGGACATCTCTGGATCAAAGGCTTTCGTTAAAAAAGTCATGACTTCCAATCCCAGAAGAGTGTCAGAAATAAAGGTGCAATTTGAAGTTATGGACAGAGACCTAACGGACGCCCAAAAAACGATACTTGAAAAGGCGGCTTTAAGCTGCCCTGTAGCCTTGAGCCTAAGCGAATCGCTGAAGCAAGAAGTATCTTTCAGCTACAGAAAATGATAGATCGATTAGCTATTGACGCTCTGCTCAACAGGAGCATCAATCTTGCCGTATGCAGGGCAGCTTTCGGTTGTTCTGCAAGAAGAAAAGATCATTGCAGTAACTGCTAGAACTGCGAAAATGATGGCTGACTTTTTCAAAATTTCGATTGGTTAATTTGTGGATACGAATTTAAAACGCCTCAAAGAATCGATTTGTTGCTTAAAAGCGATGCAAATTTACCCTTTGAAAAGCAGTTACGTGCCTAATCTGAAAAGGTTTGCCTATAGTTTTCAACATCGATTATTGAAAAGCGTATATAATTACCAGTAAATAAATGAAACCCAAGATAGAAGCAAGCTGGCTGGAACTACTTGAGAGTGAATTTGAGTCGGAGTATTTTCAACAGCTTCGGAAATTCCTTAAAGAAGAAAAGGAAACGCAAACCGTTTATCCTCCAGGTTCGCTCATTTTCAACGCATTCGACCACACTCCGGTATACGAAGTAAAGGTTGTTGTTTTAGGTCAAGACCCTTATCATGGCCCAGGACAGGCGCATGGATTGTGCTTCTCGGTAAATGACGGAATCAGATTCCCGCCATCGCTAAAAAATATTTTCAAGGAGTTATATGCCGATATTGGAATGGAAGAGCCCGAATCTGGAAACCTTACAAAATGGGCGGATCAAGGCGTACTACTTTTGAATGCCACTCTGACCGTACGAGCAAGAAACGCGGGCTCTCATCAAGGTAAAGGTTGGGAACAGTTTACAGATGCTGCCATTTTGAAACTTACCGAAACGCGCAGAAATCTTGTATTCCTGCTGTGGGGAAGGTCTGCCCAGAACAAAGAAGCACTCATTAATAAAGAGAACGGCCACTTGATTCTAAAAGCACCTCATCCTTCGCCATTCTCAGCACATACCGGATTTTTAGGTTGTCGGCATTTCTCCAAAACCAACGAATTCCTTCAATCGAAAGGAATTGCCCCGATAGATTGGGATCTGAACACACAATGATCTGAATCTGTTCCGTTTAGCCATCGTGAAGTTCTTCGCATCCATACTCCTTTGCACTGTTCTGTTCGGAACCTTGGGTACACATGCGCAAACGAGGCGGAGATTGATCATTGACCTGGAGGACTCTTCAATCAAAAAAAAGAAGGCACTTCGGCTGGGAGGGTTAAAGGAGTTCTATACAGATTCCAGCACCACCGTAAAGGCGATGAACGGATTGATAGCTGCGCTCCGCGAAAGTGGATACGCAGAAGCAGGTGTTGATGAACAGACTTGGACACGTGACACTGCCATTGCACGAATTCACGTAGGAAAACAATATCAATTCGGGAATATTGAAGAAGGAAACGTGCCAGTTGAGCTATTAAGAAAGGTGGGGTTTAAGGACAAGCTTTTTCAGGATGTAAGCTTGAGTGGCAAACGACTCACTGGACTGAAAAAACGAATCGTCAGATTCTACGAAAACCATGGTTATCCTTTTGCTCAAGTAAATCTGGATAGCATTCAACTTAGCGGAACCAGACTTTCGGCCACGCTAGCACTTCAAAAAAATCAAAAGTTCGTTATCGATAGCATTATTGTAAAAGGAAATGCCCGCATCAAACCCAAGTATCTTCAGAACTACCTGGGAATCAGACCTAAATCTTTATACAATGAAAGTCGGATCAAGCCTATTTCCACTCGCGTTAAGGAGATCGCATTTGTAAACGAGACAAAACCGCCAGAAGTGCTATTCCGAGATGGCGAAGCAGATATTTACATCTATTTAGATAAGAAACGTGCTAGTCAATTTGATGGTATTTTGGGCGTTTTACCAAGTAGCGAAGAGCCAGGTAAAGTTCTGGTAACGGGCGAGTTGAGCATTAAACTTCTAAGCGCATTCAAAAGAGGCGAACTGATCGATCTATCATGGCGAAAAATGCAGGCCCGAACGCAGAATCTCAATATACGTCTGGCATATCCATTCCTCTTCAATACAAGTTTCGGACTCGATGGGTCGTTTCAATTGTATAAACGTGATTCACTTTTCCTCAACCTACAGGGCGTTATCGGAGTACAATATCATCTGATAGGAAACGACCACATTAAGGTGTTTGCCGATATCCGTTCTACCAACGTACTTGCGACTTCTACGCTCATCTCCAACACCACGGTCAATCCAGATAACGTGGATTCGCGCACACAACTTTATGGTTTTGGCTATAAGATGCAGCGTTTGGATTACAGACTCAATCC
>JAGYJL010000108.1 GCA_018402015.1 Flavobacteriales bacterium
GCAATAATATGCTTGGCCTTTACTTTGATTTTCTCTCCCTTTCGGTCCAAAGAAATACCAACAGCTTTGCCATTATCGAGTTCAATTTTCTCAACTCGGCATTGGTAGCAGACATCGTTTCCAAGCGTTTCGGTTACGTAGTCTAGCCACTCCGGAAACACCTGACTTCCACCTTTGGGCGGGCTTTGATAATCGTTGTAATACGCCCAACCTATTGGAACTAAGGCAGAAAGCATTTCTTCTTCAGAGCCGAACACTTTCAGCATTTCGGGGTCTTTGAAGTAGCGTTGTAATCCTTTTACCGTTCCTTGTGCTCCGGTGAATCGGATGTGCTTCAAAAATGGCATCACAAATTCCAGTCGCTGAATGTTGAAAAACAGCTTCTCAAAAAAGCCCATCGTTTCGAGCGAACGAGAATAGCGTGGCAAACCATCGAACGATTTTCCTAGTTGCTTGGCATCATTGAAAAAACGCTCTAAACCAGCTTTTTCGTGTGGGAATTTGGCAATCAGCTCAGTCTTAAGATCATCAGGTTTGTTGGTGAGCAGATAGTTGTACGTATCGCCCATGTAACGTTTAATATTGGGCTGCTCTTCCGCTGTTGGGTGGTCGTTTCCTATAAAATCGAACACGCGTGTAACCAATCCTCTCGGACCGCATTGATTAAGCCAGTGGATGGCACTATCGAATCGGAAATCCTTTCTGCGGAAACCAGCTAAGTAACCACCAGGCCTCGTGTCCATTTCAAACACACCCACGGAAAGCCCAGCACGGCTAAGAAGCGCGGCAGAGGTCAATCCACTTACGCCAGCTCCAATAATTACAACATCATACGATGGCTTGATAGCCTTATTCCGAACAAAACTCAAGCTTTCATTTTTTCTATATCAACCACTTGAGCAAGTGTGTTGATGATGGTTTTATGTTTTCGCACGAACGGATTGGATTTGTCCCAAACGTAGCCGGCAAGAACGGACGTGAGTTGTTTCTTCATCAACGAATTGATGTTGACGTGGAAGAAGATCTTCTGAAGATCGCCCGTGTACCATTCTTTCACGTAGGTGCGGAAAACGTCAATGCCATATTCCAAATGTTCTACGTACTCTTTCTGCCAATCGATTTTTTCTCCCTTCAATTCGCGCGCAACAAGTTTAGCAGCAGATAAACCGCTTTCCGTAGCAAAAGCTACTCCCGAAGAGAACACAGGGTCTAAGAATTCGGTAGTGTTTCCGGTGAGCACGAATCTGTCGCCAAAGAATTTATCGGAAGAACGCATATAATCTGTGTGAACGGTTGGTTCCCAGAGCAATTCACGGCCTTGAAAACGTTCTTTGAATTTTATCGATCTATCAAACATCTTGTTGAAGGCCGCTGTAGTGTCTGCTCCGTCTTTAACAAAATCGGAGAAGTATTTTTTATTCCCAACGAATCCTAAAGAGGTGTTACTGTTGTGAAATGGAATAACCCAAAGCCAAAGGTCTGTTTCTAGGATTTCGAACGAGATCTGAGTTGGATTTTCCCATTGATCTCTCGTGTCGTCTTTCAGTTTCACGTAAGTGGCCATGTTGCTGGTTGGCGAAACGTGCACTGGAATTTCCAGCATTCTGGTCAGCACGCCACCATAGCCGCTACTGTCAATCACGTACTTGCAACTGTATTCTTCTATTCCTTGCTGCGTGTTCACCTCGAATTTTACAGCTTCTTCAGAACTGAAGTCTATCGAATTCAGTGTGCTAAGGTATTTTATGTTAACGCCTTTTTTCTCCGCAGCGTCTGCTAAGGCTTTGTCAAATTGGCGCCTCGGAACTTGCCATGTCCACGTCCAACCTTCGGTGAAATTGTCATCGAAAGAAATCCTGAACTCCTTACCGTCTTTAATGAACAAGGCTCCTTCCTTGACCACAAAATTCGGCTCTTCCAAATAAGGTAGAAGTCCTACTTCTTCAAAATGACCCATGCTTAATGGCAACAGACTTTCTCCAATAACGTAGCGTGGAAAGCTGGTTTTTTCAACCACCATTACATTATATCCCTGATTGGCCAAGTAGGTTGAAGCAACCGTTCCTGAAGGTCCTGCTCCAATCACTAAAACATCAATATTCTTCATTCAGCGCGTTTTATGCGTTCGAGTAATTTTTTTCTATCCAGAAATTGACCGCATGTAACAATGGAACTGATCGTAACACCAAAGATGCCATGTAGGTTCAAATACTGTCCTGTTAACCAAAGGTTGTGGATTTTGGTTTTGGGAGATACGAAGTTCGCGACAGTTCTTCGAAAATCTTTCTCTGTACCATACATGTTTCCGTCATCGTTGCCAATATAATCGCGGAAGGTGAGCGGGGTGGAGGCGTGCACACTTTGAATACAGTTTCTGATCTCGGGAAAACGCTTTTCTACTGCTTTTAGCAACTGTTCGGTTTTCTGCTCTTTCCAATTTACATACTCGCTCGGCCGTTCTAGTGGTGAAACAATCGTATTGTGCGAATTCGCCCATTGCTCTACCTCGTCAAAACGCATATAGGTCATGATGGAAATGCCTTCTGCGAATGTTTCTGATTTTGAAGAAGCAGGCGTGCTGAGCATGAATTGCAACGGCCATTCCGCTTCTACGTAATCAGGTTTTGCCCAAACGTCATTTGAAGTATGATGATAAACGTTGTGATTGTGATATGGGAACGAATCCGGTTTACAGACGATGTGCACCGAAAAGCTGGACAACGTGTGTGGCGCACGCTGAAATCGATTGTAAAATGACGGTTTGAAATGCTCCTTTCCAATGAGTTGAAAAAGCACTTTCGGTTGAATGTTGGAGATGAAATTCTTACCTCGGTACATCTCTCCATCTTCTGTTCTCGCGGCTGTCAGTTGGCCGTTTTCCATGTCAAAGCCGACCACTTTTTTCCTACGAAGCACTTCACCGCCTTTTTCGCGGATACGTTTGCTGAGTTCCTTCGCCAACTGCGAACCACCATCAATACAACGGTAAGCACTCAAGACATATCCATGCGTGACCAGCGCATGAACGTACAACGGACATTTCTCTGCGGAACCTGCATACAGCAAATTGGAACCCGCCAGAACGGCTCTAAGTTTCTCGTTCTCGGTTAATCCGTCAATGAATTCCTTGGCGCTGATGTCCAGTAACGTATCGTCTGTATGGTCCTTCTCGTTGTATTCGAGTTCATCCAACGGAAACGTTTTTACTACTTTTTGAATAGTTTCTGAATACGTTCGGATAGCGTTTTCTTCTTGGGGAAAGTCAGAGATGAGCGTGTTTTCAAACTCCTTCCACGAACTGGCATGATGAAACTTCGAACCATCATCAAAACTGATCTGGTCGAAATGCTTGTCCAACTTTTTCCATTTCACGCTGTCGGTCAGACCGAAATATTTGAAGTAGGAGTAAAGTGGCTGGCCTTCGTCCAGCGCGGGTAAGTAATGCACACCCGTATCGAAAACCGTCTTTTCTCTGCTGAAAATCTGCAGTGAACCGCCCAATTGTTGGTTCTTTTCTAGTACACAAACGCTGAAACCATGGTCGGCTAGAATGTATGCGCATTGCAAACCTCCTAATCCACTACCAATGATCACAAAATCGTAGGATTGCTTCGACATCTGTTTGCAAAGTTCGCATTCAGTAGAAAACTCTACTACGAAGTTTTACATAGATCTGATCTCTTTATTTCAATGTGTCTCGTATGGTCGAAACTTTATCAAAAACGCTTTTTACATATGGACAAAGTGGAGAGATTTTCATGTTCTGTTTACGAGCCTTGTCTACAAGAGCATCGAGCAGTTTGCGGCCAGCGCCTTGCCCGCGTAAAAAATCAGAAACTTCCGTGTGGTCAATGATAAGGATGTCTTCGCTCACAATGGAGTACGTCATGGTTGCATCCGGTTTGGCAACATCACCAATGTATGCTGCGCCTTTGTTGTTAGATTCCTTCAGTTTTACCTCCATGGCTTTGTAGTTTACTCAGCATTCATACCACCGTATGGTAGTTTGAATTGCTTTATTCTGCTTTCTTCAGAATATAAAGCACATTTGAGCTAGAATTGTTTGCAATTCTCTCCACGCTGAGATTGAATTCCTCAGCAAACGAAAGCACACGCGCTTCGGGTAGGAATTCCAGTTGGTGCTCAGTCTTGTTGAAACCGAAAACTTTGGTGCTAAAAACCTCTGTCATTTTAGTTACGCCATGTTTCTGCTGCTCGTCCTCAATGCCATCGCGGATAATGATGACACCTCCCGCATTCAGCTTCTCTCCGCAGCGCTTCAGTAAGGCTTCTTGTTCTGCTGCAGGGAAATAATGTAGCACATCCTTGATGATGAAACAGTCGGCCACTTCGGGAGTGAATTGGGTCAGGTCAGCCTGCGCAAACGCAACATTTTTACCTTGGTTATGGGTGTTGTCTGCCACTTGTATCTTCTCTTCATCATAATCCAATCCGATAACGTGTCGGTCATACGATTGCATGGCAAGCATGTGCGCCAAGTAGCCGTAGCCGCAACCCAGGTCATAGATCTTTCCTTCTCGTGGAACCCGCGAAATAATCTCGTCAAAGTTCTTTTCCAGCATCAGTTTGATGCGAACATACCACTCCAGAATAGGGCCTTTATAAGAGTACAGTCGTTGTACCTTATCGTGGAAGTAATCACCATCCTCTTCCTGAATTCGGATTTTCTCGAATTCCGATCGGAAGTGCTTGGAAATGGCTTTTGTTCGTTCGCGATAGCCGGTGCCAAACTCGGTAGAATCGGGTGTGATCCTGTTGAGGTACTTGAGTGTTACTCTACCGTATTGAACAGAGAAATCTCCTTTTCGTAATACATGGTGGAGACCATGAATGACCACCGGAAGGATGTCAAGATTCAACTGTTCGGCCAGATAGAACGCTCCTTTTTTGAATCTTCCCATTCTACCATCGATGGTTCGAGTTCCTTCAGGGAAGATGAGAATGGAAAAGCCTTCATCTACTTTCTTTTGGATCTTCTCCAGATCCCAAGAAGTATCATCCTTGGCGTGGATGTACTCCACGTAGCGGATGAACGAACCGAAAAGAGGCGAATTCCAAACCCAATCGTTCGTAACCAATAATAGTTTGCTGCTACTTCCAATAAGCATCATCAGATCTACGAATGAAGCGTGGTTCGCAATCAGGATGGCCGGTTTGTCCAACGGATCTTTGTTGACCCATCGAACCGGAACATGGAACATGGTGCGCCAGTCGGAATCGATCAGCGCGCTGATGCACGTCATCATGATGCGCTGTTTCTTGCCTTTTGATATCGGTAGGATTCGGACGATCAGCAGAATGACCATCAGGATAACGCATCCGATCAAGAACCAACCGAATGCTACCGCAGCACGAAGAAGATCGCGGAGTTCGAGCGGGGAGAACCCGCGCTTCTTACGACTGTCGATGAGGATGTCGTAAAGCAGCGGTTGCAGTGTGAGCGAAGCAATGACCACGCAGACCATTCCCGTGACCGAAAGCACTGCGATGGAATGCAATGCAGGATGCTGCGAAAAGATGAGGACTCCCGTTCCGATGATGGTGGTAATGGCCGACAGGATGATGGAGCTTCGGTACGATTTGAGTTTATCGATGCCGTATTTGTAGCGGCTCAGGATGCCATCTGAAACGAAAATGGAGTAGTCATCGCCCAGTCCGAAAATGAAGGTGGTAACCACCACATTGATCAT
>JAGYJL010000109.1 GCA_018402015.1 Flavobacteriales bacterium
AGGGCCGCCATGTAGGATCAGCACCTTCATCGGGCTATTACCGAAGCGCTTGGTCCAAACCTTATAGCCTTCTTTCAGGTCAATCATCTGAACACCTCCAGATTGGTATTCACCAGGTGTTTTGAAATTGTTGTATTCGCAGCTTGCCGCTGGTTCAGAAACCTGAGTAGGTTGTGGTTGTGAACAACCAACTAGTCCAAATAATGCTACCGCAAATAATGCGTTTAGGTTTTTTGTCATGGCGTTATGATTATGGTTTGCGAGGTACGCAGTTTCTTATCTAAGATGAGATTCAAAGAATAAATGCCCGGACCTATTTCATTTGTTACGGTAATCGATTCGGCACTCCCCGTTTTCTGAACAACGATCTTTCCCAGCATGTCCACAATGGTAAGTTTGAATTCAGCCCTTTGTCCAAACCTTAAGTCAAATGAGCCTGAAGAAGGGTTAGGGTAAACCAAAACGTTTGGTTTTTCGGCTGCTGGAACGCTCACAGTTAAAGCTGAGAGAGAAGTTAGAAATCCGTCAGTCGCTCCTGCCGAAGTAAGATTGTCAATCCCTGTACCCGTGTTGAAATCAGTTGTTTCCTCAAAAGAACCAGCAACGTGAATCTGGTTATTGGCGTCAACAACCATGGTCTTTGCAATTTGGTCTCCTGTACCAGCTACGTGATCGGCCCAAAGAAAATCTCCGTTAGATGTGATGCTGGTTATAAAAATGTCCGCACCCCCTACTGATGTCAACAAGGCTGAGGCATTCTCGTTTGGATCAAAATCGGACGTGCCATAAAAATGACCCGAAATGACCAGATTTTCAGATGGGTCCAGTTCTACGCACTCCGCATAATCGAAATCAATTCCTCCAAATTTCCGCATCCATTGAAAGCTGCCAGAACCATTCAGTTTAACAGCGAAGGCATCCGATTCTCCTTCTGCAACGACCTGAAGCACGCCTGAGCCTGGAAGAAAGTCTGCTAAAAACCTGAAATAGCCCACGCCATAAACATTTCCAGTAGCGTCAATGGCTATATCAAAACCAGAATCGGCTTGGGAACCTCCAAACTCTCGAGCCCAGAATAATGCTCCTGATGAGTTTAGCTTTCCAATTACAGCATCTGTGCTGCCGGCTGATGTTATGTTAAGTGTTGAGCCCGGAGAGAAGCTTGCGGTGGAAGAGAAATGACCAGCGAAGTAGACATAATTGTCTGCGTCAACCTCCAATTTCCGAACCGCGTCACTACCAGAACCCCCGAATCTTTTTGCGTACGAAAAGTCACCAGCTGCAGTGAGTCTTAGGAAATAGGCATCGACACTTGAGCCAGTGGCCGTCAAATTCTGAGTTCCTGAACCTGGGTCAAAATCAACGGTTGATTGAAATCCTCCAGCCACGATGATATTGTTGTTATTGTCAATAACTACAGCATCTGCATCATCAGAATTAAAGCTTCCGAACCGCTGTACCCAAAGAAAATTACCGTCCTGATCGAGTTTGAGAACGAACGCATCTCCGCTACCAGCGCTTGTCAATTCTGCCGTAGAAGCACTTGGGTCAAAGTCTACGGTATTACGAAACGAACCAACAACCACCACATTTCCATCAGAATCCACATCTATTCCATTTCCTGAATCGGACGATGTGCTTCCAATTGCATGTGCCCAGATTAGCTGCCCGGTGGGGTTTAGTTTACACACAAAGGCATCAAAACCACCGGCAGAAGTAAGCTCGTAAACATTGGTGCTAGGGTCAAAATCACACGTTCCAATTATGTAGCCTGTGAGTAGAAAATTTCCGTTTCCATCAATAGCCATATCGGCCACTTCCATTTCTTGTGACCCCGCAAATTGATTGACCCAATTAAGTTGTAGGTTCTGAGATTGACCTTTGATTTGGCTAAACGACAAAGCCAGCAGTAAAAAATAACGCATAGGGCAGAATTTTGCCCTAAGATACGTGCTTCGCGATTTCTGAAACGGATATGGAGTTATGTGAACTGTCGTGAATCACGATGCCATCTTTTAGAAGAATGGCCTGTGGCGATTCGTGATGAACACCTAATTCCGATGCGATTGCATTTGAAATGTTTCGGTAAGCGATAAGATCCAAATACCAAGGCTCTACGTTTTCCAAGTTCCATTCTCTCTCCAAACGGTCTTTAGCCATGGAACTGATGGAGCAGCGCGTGCTGTGCTTAAAGATAAGTTGCGGTTTCTCGTGGGAGAGTTCTACAGCTTCAGCAAGCTGTGCTTCCGTTGTCATTTCTTTCCAAGGAACATTGGAGCTTCCGCCACCGAAAAAGTCTTTCCAACCCATTACGATTTCTTCTTGCAGATCATCAATGAATGATAATACCCGACCGTTTCCACGATTTTCTCCACTTCCAAACCAACCTCTTCCACGTATTGTTTCATGCGGGCCGAGTCGTACATCTTGCTGTTTCCGTTAGCCATGGAAGTGAAATAGAGTGATGTCCCGTGCAAGCAATAAGTCGCGGTCATGCTATCCTGCATATCCCAAAATGTTTCGAGAATGAACACGCGTCCATCATCGTTCAACGCATCTTTAGCATGGCTCAGTATGTGCTTGATCTGTTCTGGCGAAAAGCAATCCAAGAACTGGCTCATCCAAACGGCATCTTGGTTTTTCGGCAACTCATATTCTTCATCCAACACATTCTGCTCGTGGGTTGAAATTCTGTTCTCAAATCCAGCTTCTTTGATGCGTGGGTTTGCCAATCCCGTCTGGCTCGGCAGGTCCACAATGGTCATATGCACGTCTGGATCATTTTCCACGCACATGAACGACCACTTTCCTGTGTTTCCACCAATATCCAACATGGACTTCGGCTTGAATTTGAAAACCTCTTCTCGTGCCTGCGGAAATGCCTGATCGGAATAATGATGGTCGAAGTTGAACCAACTGTCTTTTTCGCGTTTCGGAAGCTGAGAAAGTCCGTGGTAAATGGTCGGCCAATCACCCAGTTCTTTCAAACCAGCTGGTTTTTCTTCTCTGATGGCTTCTTCTAATCGGAACGTGCCTGGATAGCAGATGTCTTGAATGAAATCGGTGTTGGCAATGGTCTGCTTATCGCGCAGCCAGAACGAACCCGTTTTGCCCAGTTTGTATTTGTACGGTTCCACGAGTTTGACCAGATTAAGGCTCAATCCTGCTTCAAGCAATGTCTCAACTCCATATTGCGAAATACCTGTTTTCTCGGCCAGTTCCTCTGAGGTGATTCCTTTCCTTCCAGCTTCTACAATAGCCAGCAGAATTCCCGTTCTGTTAAGCGCAACTGCCGCCTGAAACATCATCGGATAAAAAGAAAGTCGCTCCGCGGCCTCCTTCGCTTCGTTCAGCGAAATGTTGTCTTCTTGAAATGCTTTGTACATCTACTTCCTTCAACTTTAACCTTTGAATTACCCCTCAACCCACTCCGTAAAATACTCTTGTGGCTTTCTTCTTGTCTTGCGCGGCCAGCCGTCTTTAGGATAGCCGAGGTAAAGAAACCCAAGGAATCTGTCTTTCTCGCCAAGTCCCATCCAATCTTTGGTCTGTGACCAATAGGTAACACCTCCACTTGCCCAAAAAGCACCAATTCCGTGCGCAGCGGCTACCAACATCATATTCTGCACCGCCATTGAAACAGAGGCAATTTCCTCTACCTCCGGGTCTCGTTCTGCTTCATCACGTTTCATGCAAATGCCAATGATAGCGGTTGCTAACAACGGACGATCACGCAATTTGTCGTATTTCCCTTCATCAAAACTATCTGCCTTTACTTGCTTGTAAAGCTCAGATTGAAACTCGGACAGTTTCTTCAGTCCATCGCCCAAGAAAACCTTGAAATGCCATGGCTGCGTGTATCTATGCGTTGGCGCCCACTTGGCCGCATCCAACAATTCCATCACTATTTCCTTATGCACTTTTCTGGTAGAGAAATTCTCAGGGTGGATGGTTCTCCGGTCCTCAATTACTGACTTTATTTCACTCAAATTGTACCGCATTCACGCTCTCGTTAAATCTTGAACAAAGTTATTTAGAATGAGTTTAGATAAACGATAACTTTGCGCCATTAATCAAAAACAATAGGATATGTATCCACCAGAAATAGTTATTCCAATGAAGCAAGACATCACTTCTGCAGGAGTGAAAGAATTGCTAACGCCAGAAGATGTAGATGCAGCCATTAAGGCTGATGGAACCACCTTGGTTTTCATCAATTCAGTTTGCGGTTGTGCTGCAGGAAACGCGCGGCCAGCCATCAAAATGGCGGTAAAGCACAGCAAACAGCCAACAAGAGTAACAACTGTTTTTGCTGGATTTGACGTTGCTGCAGTTGCTCAAGCACGTAAGCACATGGCGCCATATCCACCAAGCAGCCCAAGTATTGCCCTTTTTAAAGACGGAAACTTGGTTCATTTCATTGAGCGCCATCACATTGAAGGTCGCCCAGCAGAAATGATAGCAGAGAACTTGGCCGGTGCTTTTGATGAGTTTTGCTAGGCGTTAGGAATTAGCCGTTGGCTGATCAGGAAATAAAAAAAGCCGCTCCGACAATTCGGAGCGGCTTTTTTTATTTGATCGACCTATCCTCCCAAACGGGAGAGGATCTTGATGACAACTAATACCATCAAGAACAGTAAAACGCCTAGCAGGAATTTGGAAGAGCCTTGAAACAGGTTCGGGGTCTTTGCAATGTCTTGCCGATAGGCATAGATGATTCCAGCAATGAAAACGAAAGCGAAAACGCCTGCGAAAATCCAGTGATTTGAACTTATATCCAAGCTGCGTTATTCAGAATCTGGGTTCTTCAGAACCTTCGGAACCTTGAAATAATCTGAATCGGCCTTTGGTGCATTTTTAAGCGCTTGCTTTTGAGTGATGGTTTTCTTCTTCTCATCATTCCGCATTACGTTCAATTCTTCCGACATGTAAATCAGCGGTTCAACGCCTTCGGTGTCGAGTTCGTTCAGTTTTTCCATGAACGAAAGAATCTTGTTCAGGTCTTTTTTGATCCGCTCTTTTTCCTCGCCTTCAAACTGAAGTCGCGCCAGGTGCGCCAATTCATCAACCGTTTTATCCGTTATATCCATGTCGTTTCAATTCTTGTCTGATCACATCTTGCGCGGCATCTCTCAGTTCAGCAACATCCTTTACGGTCATTCCTTTTGAAGGAATTGGCTTATGAATTTTGATGAACGTTGAGCCGGGCCTGCCTCCTTCCCAAACATGTGGTTTGGCTGGCAGGATGTTCCATCCGTTGACAAAAGTAACGGGTACAACGGGAACTTGTGCTTCGATGGCAATTTTGAAAGGCGAGTTCTTGAACGGAAGCATCATTGGCGGATTATCAGGAATGATAGATTCGGGATAAACCGCAATGGTTATTCCTTTTTTCAGATCATCGGCAGCACGCTGATACGAGTTGTAAGATGCGCGCAAATTGCTTCTGTCGATAAGGATATTCATCTTATAAAAGAAGATGTTGAAGAACCACCATTTGCCCAATTGAACTTTTCCCATGTAATGGAAATAGCCTGGAAACGCCACATACGATTGTACGATATCTACAAACGAAACATGATTCGGTACGATGATATACGGGCCGTTTTCGAGTTTGTCTTCCACCTCTACTGTTGTCCAAACGCCAAC
>JAGYJL010000011.1 GCA_018402015.1 Flavobacteriales bacterium
CTCCTCAATAGGTGTAGAAACATGTTTACCACGCATCAATGGAATTGCGCAGAAGGAACATGGCCTATCACAGCCTTCAGAAACCTTGAAATACGCGTAATGCGATGGTGTTGTAAGCAGTCGTTCACCAATAAGTTCGTGCTTATAATCGGCACCCAACACTTTTAGTAGTCGAGGAAGGTCGCGGGTTCCAAAGTATTGGTCAACATTAGGTATCTCTTTCTCCAGATCGGGTTTGTAACGCTCAGATAAACATCCCGTTACAAACACTTTCTCCACCAATCCATCTTCTTTGGCCTTAGCAAAACGTAATATCGTATCGATGCTTTCCTGCTTGGCATTGTCAATGAATCCGCAGGTATTGATTACTACAATGTTTGCATCATCTTTAGCTGATTCGTGCTCCGCATCGAGGTTATTGGCTTGCAATTGCCCCATTAGCACCTCACTATCGTATAGATTTTTCGAGCAGCCTAACGTAATAACGTTGATCTTGTTCTTCTTGAGTGTTCTGGCCTTCATATTCGGGCGCAAGTTTTGAGTTACTAAATAGTGAAAGCGAACAGAGATTAGTCGTGAGTTAAGCGATTACTGCTCTACTTGAAAAGACTATCCACGAATTCGGTTCTATTAAATACCTGAAGGTCTTCCATACCCTCGCCTACACCAATATATTTAACCGGAATCTTGAACTGGTCTGAAATACCAATTACCACACCTCCTTTAGCTGTTCCATCCAACTTAGTCAGCGCCAAGGCATTTACCTCTGTGGCTTTTACAAACTGTTTGGCCTGCTCAATAGCATTCTGACCTGTAGACGCGTCCAATACAAGTAGAATTTCGTGCGGTGCACCTGGAACAACCTTATCCATAACCCTGCGGATCTTGGTAAGTTCATTCATCAAATTCACCTTATTGTGTAAACGACCTGCTGTATCAATAATGGCCACATCGGCTCCTTTCGCCACAGCCGATTCAAGTGTATCGAAAGCAACTGAAGCAGGATCGGCATTCATTCCTTGATTGATTACAGGAACTCCAACTCGTTGCCCCCAGATAATGAGCTGATCAACAGCTGCAGCTCTGAACGTATCAGCAGCACCCAGAACCACATTCTTACCCGAAGACTTAAGTTGGTGAGCCAACTTTCCGATAGTAGTGGTCTTGCCTACTCCATTAACCCCAACCACCATGATGACGTAGGGTTTCTTATCACTCTGAATAGGAAGCCCATCAACATCACCGCTGTTGTTCTCTTTCAAGAGTTCAACGATTTCTTCCCGCAGCATTCTATTCAGTTGATCGGTGCCTACGTATTTATCTTCCGCTACACGCGCCTCAATCCGCTTAATGATCTTGAGCGTAGTTTCTACACCTACATCGGATGTTACAAGAACCTCCTCTAAATTGTCGAGTACCTCATCATCAACTCTCGACTTACCAATGACAGCCTTCGTTAGCTTCGAAAAAACTCCTTCGCGGGTTTTCTCCAAACCTTGGTCAAGTTTTTCTTTTTTATCCTTTGAGAAGAATCCGAATAATGCCATGTTTCAAAATAAAAAAGCTTCTCCCTTAATTCAGAGAGAAGCCTTTGTATGCATGAGTTTGCGTGTTAGTCCTTTTTGTTGAAAAAGTCCTTCACGTGGTCATTATGTACAACTTCTTCTCTGAAGGCATATTCGCCAGACTTAGGCGACTTAACCATCTTGATCACTTTCGTGAAATCTTTTCCAGATCCTGTTTTGAGCGTTGCTACCGTCTTCTTAGCCATGTCTTACTTATTTAATCTCTTTATGAACCGTCATCTTTTTCAAGATCGGGTTATACTTTTTCAATTCAATACGATCAGACGTATTCTTTCTATTCTTGGTAGTAATATACCTAGAAGTCCCAGGCATTCCACTGTCTTTGTGCTCTGTGCACTCAAGTATAACCTGAATTCTATCACCTTTCTTAGCCATCTTCTTGCTTCAAAAATTTCGGAGTGCAAATGTAGAACTTATTTACTGTTTCTCAAACAGTTATTCTGATACATTCTTAGATAAAAACAACATCAGGTCATCTCTAAACTGCAAATTCTTAAAATCCTTCTTTGAAATAGGAATAGAAGTCCAATCTAGATTAGTGACCAATATGCGTTTCTGCTCCTCGTTTGGCACTTCAAATACTATTGGCATTCTGAAGCTATTGGCCTCAGCTTTCCAACGCATTTCAAGATTCTTTTTCTCATAGCGGTATTCCAACACCGGTATATCTGCAAATCTTAGATATTGCTCAAAGAACGGTGTATAGTTGTACATGGTTTTTTGGTTCATGTAATTAATGATCTCTTCTCCATCAACGGTTCGGTAAGCAAAATCCTGTTGAATGCCTTTTAAGATGGAACGGAACAGAGAATCATTATTCAACACATATCGGAACGTGTGAATCATCCATGAGCCTTTGTAATACATATCACCACCATTCCCTTCTTGATTAAGGCCATAAATTCCGTAAATCGGAGAACGGTTATTGATAAAATTCTTCTGATACTTCAAGTATTCCAACATCTTATCGTATCCGTATTTGCACTCAACGAATACCGCTTCTGAGTATGTACAGAAACTCTCATGAATCCACATGTCAGCAGCATCTTTCATGCTTACATTATTCCCCCACCACTCATGTCCTGTTTCATGAATGATGATATAATCGAAGTCCATTCCATCTGGAAATCGTCCCATATACCCCTTCGAGTATTTGTTACCGTAGGCAATAGCACCTTGATGTTCCATACCTAGATAGGGTGTTTCCACCAAGGCATAACCATCATTGTAAAAAGGATACGGCCCGAACGCTTCTTCAAAACAATCCATCATTTCTGGGACCTGATTAAATTGCTCCTTTGCCTTATCAAGGTTTTCTTTCAGCACATAGTAATCCAAATTCAATTGAGCACCCAACTTGCTTTCATAGACTGCATCGAAATGAGCGTAATCGGCAATATTTAACGTGATATTGTAATTATTGATAGGATAAGACACCTTCCAAACCCATTCTTTACTTCCCTTTCTATTATCCACACGATCTAATTCTCCATTTGCCACACAAATCAATCCGTCCGGAACAACACAACTTATCCGAACGCTATCAGGTTCGTCAGATAGGTGGTCCTTATTAGGCCACCAAAGGCTAGCTCCCGTTCCTTCGCAAGCTACACCAACCCATGGCTTGCCATTTCCATCCTTTTTCCACACAAATCCGCCATCCCAAGGAGCATTTTTCGCTTCAGTTGGAATGCCATGATAATGAACAGAAATCCGCCCCATTTTACCCTTAACCATCTTATCAGGAAATTGAACGAAAACCGCGTTGAACAACCTATTGAAACCAATTTTCTGACCTTTAAATAGTATACTATCAATGGTCATATTGGAAAAAAGATCGATCTGGAGGCTGTCAAAATCCTCTTGATTCCTAAAGTGAATGTGATTTACGCCAGAGATCGATTTCTCATCAATGTTTACTTCTAACTGTAGATTGTAATAAGTGACATCAAAACAAGAACGACTAGGAGAAAGTGTACCTCGCAGAGTGTCTGCTAAGGTGAATTCCTGCGCACTACCGAATAAAGAGATCGATAGCAGTAAGAAAAGTATTGTATATCGCATGAAGTTCGAATAAACGAAAAACGCTGCCACCAGATTTTGTCTGATGGCAGCGTTCAAATAAGATAAATTACGCTTAAAGGAATCCTTTTTCTTTAGCAGTTTGGATAGCCGCTTCTACGCCATTCTTATTGATCGTTCTCAAGCCATTTGCTGAAACTTTCAATGTAACGTACTCACCAGTAGATGGTATGAAGAACTTCTTTTTAAAAAGATTTGGAAGAAATTTACGCTTGGTTTTCGCATTTGAGTGAGAAACATTGTTTCCAACCATCACTTTCTTTCCTGTTATCTGACAAACCTTCGACATGGCTTTGAGTGCTTATAAGTTCAATTTTTCGGGGTGCAAATGTAAAACTATTTAACAAGAAGTCAAACAAGATTTCATCAGTCTTTCACGCATCTGCAAGAAAATCCACTTTGCTTGAAAATAACTGTTCGATGAGCAACAGGTGTATCGTAGGTAAGTGTGAGAAAATATGCTTCAAAACTACCGTCCTGTCTTGTTGACCAGAACAGACCACGAAGTCCAATGTGCTCAAACTGGCCTTCTCGGAAACGCATTCCGCTAGGCAGCCCCGTAAATCCACTGCTGTTGTTCGCTCCTGCATTTGGTGCCAACCAATTATCAGTTCCTACCTCTTTCATTCGCCCACCTGCATAATCGCCATCAGGATCAAGGTAATTAGTGAGCACTGCCCACTCGTTATCGTGCGGTACGTGAAAGCCTTCTGGGCATATACCTCTTGGATCTCCAACGGCATACCAATTGTAAAGTTTTCCGTAAGAGGCATCGTTGGCATTGTCATTATTATACGAAACCATGGCAGGTGTCATCGCATTTTTCCACGTGTCTCCATCTGTTACTTCAGGAATAGGAGAACCATCACGGAAACGGGTTACTTTCAAATTCTCACCAAGCCAACACTGCGATCCAATGGTTATCACCGAATACGAATTACCATCCACATCAGTAACAACTGTTGTTGACCCACATCCTCCTGCTGGCTGTTCAACCACTATGTACCCTTCTTTCGTTTCGACCGATGTTCCCTCGCTGGTAGTGATGGTTAGCGTAACATTAAAGGTTCCGGCTGTTGCGTAGAGAATACCTTCTGGATTCTTCACTGAAGCCGTGGCTGGCTGACCTCCTTCGAACGTCCACTCCCAAGCTGTAACAGCGCCAGTAGAAGCATCTTCGAAATTTACGTACTGCCCAACCCCAATTCGGGTTGAGGATGATTCAAAGTCTGCTGCAAAATCTGTTGCTGTTTCATCACAACCTGCAACAAGGAAAAGAAACGCTAGCAGAAAAGCTGTTGGATAAAGCGATTTTATCATGGTTATTGGTTTAGGGGTAGTTCCAAATGTAATAATGTTCGCGAATTTCACCACTGTACAACCATCAACTCTTTTCGGAGCATGTTGAGGCCGGTATTAGCGCTTATTTCAATATTCCTTGATCGGTCGTGCCCGAATTGATATTTCTGAGCTACAGTGTAGTGTGGAGTAGCAACCGCTATCCAAACCGTTCCCACTGGCTTTTCTTCTGTTCCGCCATCTGGGCCTGCAATTCCTGTAGTGGCAATGGAGTAATCTGTTTTCATCTTTTTACGAACCCCTTCCGCCATTTGACGGACCACTTGTTCGCTTACCGCACCGTAATTGATGAGATTCTCTTCAGAAACGCCAAGCTCCTCCACTTTAACCTCATTAGCGTAAGACACCACAGAACCAAGAAAATACCTCGAAGACCCAGCTACGGAAGTGATCTTATGCGCAATCATTCCACCAGTGCAACTTTCGGCTGTGCTCAGGGTCATACCTTTTTCTGACAGCAGTTTCCCAACAACCGATTCAATTGTTTCGTCATCGAAACCGAATACCAACTCTGGAATTATCTCAAGTAGTTTTTTCACTTCAGAATCCAACTTTTGAGTAAGAAGTTGCTCGTCATTTCCGAATGCTGACAAGCGAAGTCTAACTCTTCCTGGCGAAGGCAAATAAGCAAGTCTGATCTCTGCATGTAACGCATCTTCCCAAGGTGCAATTTTGATGGAACGGAAAGCCAACTCCTCCCATTCCCATGGTAAGAATGGTTTTATGTAAAATGCCAGGCATCAGGGAATTTCGTCCTGAGCAATGGCAGCGTGGTCGAGCGCAAAGACCTTTCATCTCGTATGGTACGCCAGGCATGCTAACAATAATACCTTCGGAATTCTCGAACCACATTCCTGGAGCCGTTCCTTGATTATTCTGCAAGGGTTGGCATACAGGGCAACTCTGCTTGTAGCCGATTGAGTTCACTCATCTTTACAAAACTGGGCAAACAATTTTGGCAATGTGTTCAGCAATTTCTGGGTAGAATGTAAAATCGCAATTGAAATATTGAGCCAGCGCCTTCTTCGTGACATCATCTTTGGTTGGCCCCAAACCACCTGTTATCAAAACAACATTGGCTCTTTTCTGGGCCTCGGATAACGACTCCTTGATCACATCGATTCCATCGCTAATGGTTGTTATCCGTTCAACTTTAGCACCGATCTTATTGAGTTCCTGAGCCATCCAAGCAGAATTGGTATCCACTATTTGGCCAATGAGAATCTCGTCTCCTATTGTTATAATCTCCACCTTCATTGCAAGGCAAATTAACTACAAATGCACTTCATTTGTTTACTTTCAACGATATGAGAAAATCCTTGATCATTCTGGTGTTGGGCCTGCTATTGATAGCAAGCATTTCTGCTGCGATTGTTTTCGGTTTCAGATTATGGAGACCTCGAAACATTGAAGTGGTTTTTGACCGTGTGTATAACGAGATTCTTGCTAGCGAACCAGCGTTCGTGAGATTGAACTTGGAATCTATGCTGGTTCACACCAAGGCAAGCAACTTCGGTCTTGTTGATTATTCTCCAGATGCTGTTTTGAAAAGATCGAAAGCCGCGGACGATTGGGGTTCATATCTAATGGAATTTGACCAACATGAACTCACACAGGAAAAAATCGTTTCGATGACCATTCTTAAAAACGAGTTGGCCAGAATTTCAACGTCCAAAGAATTTGAGCACTACACGTTCCCTATAAGCCATGTTTGGGGTCCGCATCTTGAAAACGAAAAACTGTTTTCCATTCTACCACTCCGAAGCAAATCAGACATTGAATCGTACATAGCACTGTTGCAAGAAATTGAACCACAGTTCGGTTCTGTGGTAGACGCTATGGAAATTAGACGGAAGAAGAACATCACGCTGCCGACTTTTATATTGAAACGGGTTATAGATCAATGTGATAGAATTGGTTCTTCGGTTGTAGATTCCACCGTTTTCGTGCGCTCATTTGAAGACAAGTTGAATGAGATATCGCTGATTGACCCACAGTCTAAGGAACGATATTTAAGTGATTGCAAAGCAATTGTTGGCGGGTCTGTTATTCCAGCGTACAAACGCTTAACCGCATACTTGCTACAGTTGGAGCGTCCTTCACTTTCCATTTCCGGTGCATGGCAATTTCCGAATGGCACAGAGTACTATAAGCACTGCATCAATCGGCACACGGAGTCGACCAACGATCCAGCTACGCTTTACGAAATAGCGAAAGTGGAACTTGCTTGGATAGAAGGAGAAATTCAGATCATAAAGGAATTGACTAGAAGGAAAGAACCTAGTTTGATATCTGCAGAATCGGTGTCGGAAATACAGATGCAACTTCTCCCTTTAAATGGGGCCAATTGGTATATCCCGTCACTTGCCACTTTGGCTGTTTCAGAAGGATGGAGTCTGTATTCGGCAGTTTCAGATATTTCTAATCAAGATGAATCATCAACGATGAGATACATGAGCTACTTGACCAGAAATAAACTAGCAACTTGTACCATGCTCATTGACCTTGGCATACATGAGAAAAAATGGCTCAGAGAACAGGCAATTGGTTTCTGTCTGAAACACATTGGAGGAACTGTGCAGGAAGCTACAGATGTTGTTGACCGAATAATTGTAGACCCAGGAAAAGCAACAGCAGCGAAGATCGGACTAATGCGTTATTTGGAATTGGAGAAAATGGTGAAAAAGAAACTGGACAACGAATTTGACCCCATTGAATTCAGAGAAATGCTGAGCCGAAACGGACCAACAACTTTCGAGTTCTTAGAAATACAGGTGGATGATTACCTGAGTTCAAAGATGCCGTAAGATTACCCACGAATCTTATCTAAAATCCGATTCAACTCGGCTGCTTCTTCTTCGGTAATTCGGTTTAAGGCGTTATCAAATTCCGAAGCCTTATCTATCTGAGCAAGCATGATCAACCCTTGTTCAGTTATTCCCACATCTACCAATCGCTTATCTGTACCGCAGATCTCTTTACTCACCAAACCTTTCTTGAATAACCGATCAACGATGCGCGAAGCGTCAGACATTTTATCCAACATTCTATCACGAATAGCAGAAGTTGAAAGTGGTTGAGGATTACTACCACGAAGTATTCTAAGAACGTTGTACTGTTGATTTGTAAGGTCAAAAGGCTTGAGCGTACAGCTGAATTTATCTCTGATCCAACCATCAGTAAACATGATATTCACAGTTGCTTTATGGTGCTCGCTTTTAAAACCTTTGGTCTGTTTTATTTCATCTTCCAGTCGCATGACAGCAATTTGTTGATCCATTCACTCCGAAACCCACAATATCAATCAATGTTCAAACATTATAGTTCAATGATCCAAGGGAATTTCAAGAATAAACGGATTGAATATCTGTGCAATGTATAGCTTTTCGTTGTAGATCAAACCTGTTGAAGCTGCGCTGAGAACCGTTCCTGCGTCCAAATAAAGTGTGTCGAGCTGGTTGTTTTTCAAATCGAGTGTGTAAACTGCGCAGGGAGTTGTCTCCTCAGCATCTTTCACATGTTTCAAGAATTGAATAAAGTTCAGGTGAGCTGTGGTTACCAATTTGTCTTCGAAGAAGGTGATGTTATCGCTCCCTTTCAGTGCCTTCGTTTGGATCTTGTCCGTGTATGTGCCGTTGTCATTGATCAGATACGATGTAACGCTGGATTCTTGCGTTGCTGTGATGAAAATCCTGTTATTCTTTACGCCTACTCCATTTGCATAGCGCAACTTATCGCCAACTTGCTGCCATTTTTGACCATCAAAATGAAGCACATAGCTACGTTTCAATGCCATCAATTTTTCCCATTTGCTGTTGATTTTCCCGCTATCAATAGAAACGAAAATACCGCCTTTATGATCGGTACAAACATCGTTTGGCGAGACAAGAAGTGCGTCCGTTAGCTGTTGTTTGAACACCAGCTGATCATCCATTAACTCAAACACCAATATGCTTTGTCGGCCTGCCGGTGGGAAATGTTCTGCATTTTTCTCATGATTGACGCAGTACATCGTTTTAACACCATTTACCAGCACAATATCAATACCGTGGGGCCTGAGTTGAACGCTTTCAGGCAATCCTACAATAGGCAGTTTTATGACCTGACCAGTTGATATGTTGTAATCGTAAAATCCATTACCGCGGTAGTCGGTTGTCCGTCTTTCAGAACAAGAGATGATCACGCGTTCGCTGTTTCCAATGGTATCTAAGGCAATGTCTTCCGGACCAGGAGCAGTTTCAACTCGAGTATAGTCGCTATTGAACGTAGGATACGAGGCGCATCCGCCAAAAAACAGCACAAGAAGAAATGGAAGTACCTGCCGAACTGCCAATTATTGGTCTTCTAACAGATCGAACAACTTGTCAATTGCCTGTTTGATGTTGGTTCTAACATCCGTAATAGAAGCTTCCATCATGTAGCAAGGTGCTGTAATGATTCTGTTTTTAGCATCCACACTTATCTCCCTTATGGACTTCATTTCGGCAACTGCACCAGTCTTTTCCATACCTGCACTAATTGCAGCTATTTCGTAAGGTGAAGCTTCCGATGTAGTGCCAACAGTAAGGCGTTCGTTCAGGTTAGCACCTTCTAACGCTTTGGCAATAACTGTTGGTCCCATGCAAAGTCCAACAATAGGTTTCTGAGCCGTAACGAACTCATTGATAATGCGCTTTACTTCAGGGTTGATATCTCCATCTGGCCCGTTAAAAGCCCATTTCGTAAGGTTCTTAGCAGCGCCAAAACCACCAGGGATGACCAATGCATCAAAATCTGTGGCTTTTACTTCCGCTAGGTTTGAAATTGCTCCTCGCGCAATACGTGCAGCTTCAACCAATACATTGCGCTTCTCGTCCATTTCATCACCAGTAATGTGATTGACCACGTGGTGTTGTTCCACATTAGGCGCCATGCAGACGGCCTCGCCTTTGTTCTCGTCAATGGCCAAAAGCGTGAACACACTTTCGTGGATCTCCGACCCATCGTACACTCCATTTCCAGAGAGTAAAACACCTATTCTGTAACTCATAATAGTTTGGTTTGAGCGTGAAAATAGTGATAAGCAAAAAGGAAAACCTGTTATTGGGAAATTTTTGAGAGCACAACCGATCTTGGTTTACAACTTCAACCTCCTAATTGCTCATAACTCATTACTCATTACTTATTCCTCACGTAAATTACCTTCGTTTTTCCTCCTGTTTGAACTCGAGCGTCAACTTCAAACTGTTTGAGCGAACCGAAAAGCGGTGTCAATTTCTCGAAACCGAAGTTCCTTGAATCAAAGTTGGGTTGTTTCTTAAGGATGAGTTTTCCTACATCGCCCATAAATGCCCAACCATCCTCATCGGCCGCATCGGCAACAGAGTTTTTCAATTGACGCAACACCTGAGGCGTGATCTTATCCACCTCGCGTTTTGCTTTCCCTTTCACGCCTTTCACCTCCACTTCCTCTTCTTGATGAAGAATTTCGAGATATATGAACTTATCGCAGGCTACAATGAACGGATTCGGGGTCTTCTTCTCTCCTATTCCATAGACACTCATTCCTGCTTCGCGCAAGCGTGTTGCCAGTTTGGTAAAATCGCTATCGGAAGAAACGAGACAGAAACCATCCACTTTATCGGAATAGAGAATGTCCATAGCATCAATGATCATGGCGCTATCCGTGGCATTTTTACCCGCAGTATAACCGTATTGTTGAATAGGTGTTATCGCATTTTCGAGCAGCACTTCTTTCCATTTTCCCAAGCGTGGATTAGTCCAATCACCATAAATGCGTTTGATGGTGGGCGTGCCGTATTTGGTTATCTCCTCCATCATTTCTTTGATGTAACGAGAAGGTATGTTATCGCCATCTATCAATACGGCCAGTTTAATATCTTTTGTCATTATTGAATTGTAATTGTAGTCTGCCGCATATAGATTATTCGAGCGGCTTCGGTTGAGTAAAGGTAGTTGGAATTTCCGCGTTCAGATTATCCTTTTCTCAATATAGTCCGAGTTCAATAGCCCAAGAGCCCCCATGTACTTGAGTTTGAAGGAAACGAGGTCACCCACCTTGTAGTTTCTGACGCTATCTCCAATGTCAACCACCAACATGTCTGAACTGGCTCCGACAATAATGATTCTATCGTCATCAGGAATCAGGAAATCAGTGGAGATATCCAGAAGACCAATATCGAGAATGGCTCGATGCATGTTCTTTCCAAAATCATTTTCGTCAACTTCAAACACTTCACCAGAAGGGTTTTCGGCCAATGAACCAATTGGCACTTTCGGTTTCTCAGTGATTTCAATTATTTCAGCGAATAACTTGATCACGTCCGATTGCATTCCGTCAATGGTTCCTTCGCTCAGCAAATCAGCGCCAAAAAAGAGCGTCTCTCCCACCCTAAAATGATTCACAATATCAGGAACCTGATGCTTTAACAACATTGGGATAATGACGGATGTGCCACCCGTTACCCACGGAATCTTGGTACTGAACTTCGCCTCAATCAGCTGTTCGTACAATCCCAACTGAATGAGTTTATCCTGCGATGGAAGTACACCGTTCAGACAATTGAGATTTGTTCCAATTCCAGAAATACTGATGTTGGGCAGTTTGAAAATGCTGTGGTAGAAATCCATCAGGTGGTCGCCCATAATACCCTCGCGCAAGTCGCCCAACTCGATCATGATGATGATCTTGTGCGTCTTTTTCTGCTTAACTGCTTCATCAGAAAGCATTTTGATAGTGGCGAATTCCGTATTGAAACTCACATCGGCATACTTCACAATCTTGCTGATGCTACGCTTGGCAGGCGGCTTGATGTATACCGTCTGCACAGTAGGATCAATCTTTTTTACCGTCTTCAAGTTGCTGATTCTCGAATCGCAAATTTCTTTAGTACCAAGACCAATGATTTCCTTCAGATACTTCTCGTTGCCACAAAGTAACTTGGTTACAACCGCCCATTCCTTGCCGTGGCGCTTGAAAAGTGTATTTAGAAATTGGTAGTTGTGGCGGAGTTTATCTCTGTAGAGTTCTAAATACGCCATGATCAGCTTCGCTTTAAACGCATTTCGAGGTACGGATTGGTGAATCCGTATTTCTCGTAAAGTTTCTTAGCTGGATTATTCGCTTCGACATGTAGGGCAATGTCTCCTTTTGCAAAATGGAGCGTTTCTTCCATCAGCTTTTTACCAATGCCTTTACCACGGTATTCCTTATGTGTTGCTATATAAACCAAAATGTTTTCAGGGATATACCCGCCCATTCCAGTTTGGTTTACGATAACCGCTCCTGTAATCGTCTTTCCTTCTAAAGACAACATCACAAACCCACCAAACGACATGGTTTCCTTTACGGCATAGTTGATACATTTTAGAATATCGGCCTTAGGATCGCCATACTCCTGAAGGTTTTCGTGTAAAAAATCAACTATTTGTTTCTTTTCAATCTCTGACGGCCGTTTCAGAGCATCAAATACTTTCGTTTCTATCATAACATAAAAAATAATTCCGCCCCATTATATCATGATAGAGCGGAATTCCTAATAGAAACAGATTATTTCTTACTAACAAACAAAATTGAACTCAAAAATTCAAATTTTGGCGAGCAAGACAGCTACAACTTGTCAACTCGATAAACCTTATCACAATCGCCCAAACGGTAGCGGTCCTTCAGCTCTGGGCCGACTTCTTCTGCTACATCAATCCGTTGCGCTTTGAAGCCAACTGCTTCCAATTTCGAAGGGTAATCAAGCCCGAAAAGACGCACGTGATCTTTTTGCCAATAGTGTTTTACGCGATCTGCTTCAGAAGTGATACTCGAATCTTCGAGCGTGGTTTCGCGTTTGTAATCGATGGGAACTTGAAAAATTCCGAAACCTCCTGGTTTCATTACACGGTAGAGTTCGCTCATCGCCTTATGGTCGTCATCAACGTGTTCAAGCACGTGATTGCAGAAAATGACATCAAAGGTGTTATCCTCAAATGGCATATCCTGAATGTCGCACTTAACGTCTGCCAATGGCGAAAAGAGGTCAGCCGTAGTTAAATCGAGATTCTTGAGCTTTCTAAACCGACCTAAAAATGGTTGCTCTGGCGCAATGTGCAACATCTTGCGCGGCTTAGTAAAGAAATCAGTCTGTTCTTTTAGATACAACCACAAAACTCTGTGCCTTTCTAGGGTCAAACACTTTGGACAGAGCACATTATCGCGCTTTGCTGAACCATCGTATCCGTAAGGAAGAAACTTGCGGAAATGTCCTTCGCACACGGGACATTCGTACTTGTTTCCACCATAGAAAACAGGAGAAAAGAAACTAAAAATGTAGCTCAGACGAATGAGAATGGGACGCGGTATGGTTCTGAGCAGAAAATGAAACAAACCTTCGGAATTATTAATTGATAATTATGAATTAATAATTGAATAGAACGCTTGGCGTTCTGCAAAAGGGTCTTCGATTCCCAGAGCCTCGTAAACGTACTTGAATGTTGAAAGGATCTCCGATTTTCCACCTACGATAGCCACATCATGCTCAAAATGGGCCGATGGTTTTCCGTCTAGCGTAACGATGGTCCAGCCATCATCCAATTGAGCTACATCTGCTGTTCCGAGATTGATCATGGGTTCAATGGCCAAGACCAAGCCTTCTTTCATCTTTTTGCCATGACCTCGCTTACCGTAATTAGGAAGTTCGGGGTCTTCGTGAAGGTTCTTTCCTAATCCATGACCTATCAATTCGCGCACTACTCCGTAACCATGTTTTTCGGCATGGTGTTGAACTGCATAACCCACATCTCCAATTCTGTTTCCCGACCGGATCTGTTCAATTCCTAAATAGAGACTTTCTTCTGTCACCTTCAGTAATTGCTTCAATTCTTCAGAAATTTCGCCAATGGCAAACGTGAAGGCATGATCGCCATAATAGCCATTAAGAATAGCGCCACAATCAACAGAAATTATGTCTCCTTCTTCCAAAGGTTTATCACTTGGAATTCCATGAACCACTTGCTCATTCACTGAAATGCATAGTGTATTGGGAAACCCACCATAACCAAGAAACCCAGGCACTGCTCCTTGACTGCGGATGTATTCTTCTGCCACTTTGTCCAATTCCAATGGCGTAACACCAGGTCTGATCAGTTTGGCCACTTCTCCTAACGTGCGTGAAACAACCAAGGCACTTTCGCGCATCAGCTCAATCTGCTCTCTTGTCTTCAATACTGCCATTACCCTCCGAATAATTTACCGAATAAGCCTTTTTTCTGTTGTTGCGGTTGTTGCATTTGCTCTCCGGCCAATTCAGGATGGATAATTCTGAAAATCTCTCCCCAACCCAAGAAACCACCCACATTCCGGTCGTCAATAAACATATCGCAATCTAACTTACGACTTGCCTCATTTGGATTGAATTGCTCTTCGGGGAAACTCTTGTTTATGGCGTAGAACTCAATTCCGTTCTGACGGCAATATTCCACCGCTTCATCCAGTGTTTTGCCATGTCGGAACGTCCATAGGATAAGTCGATGACCACGTTTCTGTAACTCTTTAAGCGTAGCAAATGCAAACGGCATTTCCTTGCCAATTGCAGGGTATTTGTGCTCAACCACCGTTCCATCAAAATCAACCGCTATCACCAGCGATTTTCCCATCATCATATCCATGCAGCGAAATTAGATAAACGTTCTCGCAAAGGCGCAAAGACGCTAAGGTTTGAATTCTGAAAAGTTGGAGGTAAGAATTGCATCTGTGATTTGAGAATGTCTTAGATATATTCTGAACTGATCACATTCAAATCAGCATCGAACTCATAGAGTTTCGGCTTACCAGTTGGGACTTCCGTTTTTAGGATTTCCTCTGGAGAAAGCTTTTCCAAATACATGATCAAAGCACGAAGACTATTTCCGTGAGCCGCGATGATGATGGTCTTACCTGCCTTCAATTCAGGTTCGATAACCTCTTTGTAGTAAGGAAGAACACGGTCGGCCGTTCCCTTCAAACTCTCGCCTCCCGGAGGTGGTGTATCAAAACTTCTTCTCCAAATGTGAATCTGCTCCGCACCGAATTTCTCGCGGCCTTCATCCTTATTCATGCCTTGCAGATCGCCATACATGCGCTCATTCAAAGCTTCGTTTTCAACCACTTCCAAGTCGGTTTGACCTGTGACTTCCAGCGCGAGTTTGAGCGTTTTCTGAGCACGCATCAAGGCTGAAGTAAAGCCTTTATCAAACTTGTAGCCTTTCAGTTTTTCGCCTGCTTCTTTTGCTTCTGCGATGCCTTTTGGAGCTAAATCAACATTTACCCAACCAGTAAAGCGGTTTTCGGCATTCCAAACAGATTGTCCGTGACGGACGATGACCAGTTTTGCGTGTACTTCCATTTAGTTTTCAGTTTATCGGTTGACAAGTTGATTGGTTAATCGTTTCTGAACCAACGGATATTGAAGTCGAACTTTATCGACTTTATAAACTCAATCAACTTTATCTCTTATATCGTATTCGAGTTTGTAATTCGTTTCAATCTTGTGTTCCGAAAGGCGCTTCAAATGTGCCTTCACAGAGCGTTGTCTGTGCTTATTCAATTTATCTATGATGGAAATGCCATTTAACTGATCTATGCCATGCAAAATCCATCTTGCCGCAAGTTCGGAAAAGACCGCAGTTTGCTGGGTTAAATTCTCATCAAGAAAACTGATTTCTATCTGTTTTGGCCGTTCGATGGAAACGGTCAATCGTGGAATACTGACGTCATCTTCCAACATGGAAACCAACGGAGCTTTGGACGAAATGAGTTCCGGGTTGATGAAAATCTTCTTGAAATCTGTTGACTCGTGTTTTACGAAATTCAGGTCTATCGAGAAGATCTGAAGGCTCAATCCAATATGCTTTGCTGATATCAAAGGATGCTTGACCTTCTTCTGCACTTCTTGAAGTTGCGCAATCAATTCCGAAGGTTGGGTTTTATCGCCCAACTTCTGCCCAACCGACTGATATATTTCGTTTCCGAATGCTTGTATCAAACCGCTACGCTACAGAATTCTTGATGAAATCATAGAGCAAACGCACGCCTACGCCCGTTCCACCTTTAACGCGGTAATCCACATCCGATGTCATGAATGAAGGCCCTGCGATATCGAGATGGATCCACGGATAGTCGGTGAAATGATGCAGGAAGGTGGCCGAAGTGATGTTTCCACCAGCAGCTCCACCGATATTCTTGATATCAGCAATATCAGATCTAATAGCCGTGTGAAATTCTCGCCACATCGGGAATTCCATGATGCGTTCGTAAACCTTCTCTCCACTTTCCTTCAGTTTGGCTGTGTCCGTTTTATCCGCACACATCGAAATACCGTGATAATCGGTAATTCGTGCAGCAGCTCCGGTCAAAGTGGCCAGATCGATCACCAACTCAGGATCGTACTGCTTTGCGTAATGAAGCGCATCGGCCAAAATCAAACGTCCTTCAGCGTCTGTATTCAGAACCTCCACTTTCGTTCCGCTCATCATGGTCAGCACGTCATCGGCCACGATTGCTTTTCCGTCAATTCGGTTATCTGTTGCTGGAATTAGTCCAACCACGTAAACGGGAAGTTTATTGGCAGCAATGGCTGCGAACGCCCCACAAACAGCAGCACCACCGCCCATATCCGACTTCATTTGTGCCATCTGAACAGTCTTGATGTTGTAACCGCCTGTATCGTAAACAACTCCTTTTCCGACCAAAACAATCGGCTTCTTGTTCTTGGCGTTTTTCGGTTTCCATTCGAGAATGTTGAACGTTGGTGGCTCAACAGAACCTTTGTTCACACCTAATAGACCGCCCATTCTTAGCGCTTCAATCTTCTTCTTGTCGAGAACGGTAACTTTGAAACCTGTGTCCTTACCCAATTTGGTAATGCGTTTGCTCCACTCCGAAGCAGAAAGCGTTATAACTGGTTCATTCACAAAATCGCGTGCTGCAAAGGTTCCAACCGCCACATCATGCAGTTCTTTCAGGTCATTCTCAGAAACGCCATTCGCTTTCACACCCAAACGCTTCAAAGCGTTGGGTTTGTTTCTATCGCCTGTTTTGTAGGTCAAAAACTGATAGTTGGCAAGGACAATTCCTTCGATTACGGCAAGCGTATCTTCTCTATCGGCAGTTGAGATCAACGAAGCACTTTCCGCTTTTTCGCCATTCAAAACCTTCTTCAATTTGGCTCCTAAAGCACGGGCCGATTGGAAACGATAACTCGTTTCGCTCTCCTTTTTGATCTTCGCAATTACGGTCAATCCTTTTGCCGCAGGCACCGAGAAAACCAACTCCTCATCACCTATTCTATCTGCTATTTTCTTTTTCAGATCCTTGACCTCTGCGATGCCATCAAGGTCCTTTTTCGATGTGATCAAATAGACGCTGACAGCTCCTGTAGATCTTATTTTTTCGAGAATTATCGGTGAATTGCTACTCATTCCGTGGTTTTAATTTGGGCGCGCAAGTTAACCAAATGTTACGGGCAGTTTGTCGCCAATATCACCTTCCTACAAACCACCTCACTCCCGCATAAACCTCCCTTCCGTGTATGGGCGCAAAAGCGTAACTGGTATCGAATTTCGGACTGAAACCGACTGCGTAATTCGGATCGTTGGTACCACTGAGTGGCGAGACGGGTTGGCGATAACCCATAATATTTTCAATTCCAACATAGACCTTAAGATTGATCTTGGCGATGTTCTTCGTTATCTGAAGATTGTCCAGATAGAACGGCTTCGAACGCGTTGGACGAGGCACTGAAAGCGGTTCTCCGTTAGCATCCAGATCATAGATCTCTGGCAATTGCATCGGTCCCGTGATATTGGCGGAGTACGCGAAATCGACCTTCCATTTTCTCAGCGTGTATACAAATGAGAAAACACCCGACCAATCGGATGAAAAGAGAATGGGTGTCGTTTTCATCACACCCAATTCGTCTGGTTCTGTTTCCGTAGCGCGCTGAAAGGTAAAACCAACCTTACTCCGCAAAGGAAATTTGAACTCATGATTGACGCTCGCGCTCACGCCCCAAGTACTGGCAAAGCCGCCTGTGTTCTCGTAAATGATCTGTCCTTCTTGTGCATAATCGGGAATGATCTTGTTGGTGAAATGCGTGTAGAAACCATCGACATCAATGGAGCCCTGCGAATTGCCGAGTGTGAAAATGTGGTTGAAATTGACCGAACCATTGAAAGAGCGCTCGGGTTTCAATTCATCCTCAATCACTACCTCGCGCTGACCAGAAATGAATGCGTGATCTTCTGTAAACAGATTTACAACCTTAAAACCCGTTCCGAAATTCCCGCGAATGGTTGTCCAGGTTCCGGGCTTGTATTTGAAGCTGAGACGAGGAGAAACAATCGGTCCGTGAGCCTGATAGTAATCCAACCGAACACCACCCAGAATGCTCAACTTCTCTCTTATGGCTTCCCAATCGTTTTGCACGAAAAAACCCGGGGTGATCTGTCCTTTCAAAAATCCTTCAATGCTATCGGTTGTGGCAACCGTATTGTCATCGTACCATTGATATCGGCCTGTTAAGCCAGCAAGCAGATCGTGGTTTCTGAGCTTCCGATTCCAAATAAAATTGGCAAAACCGATGTACTGCTGCGCGATGTAAAAATCGCTTCCGTAAACAGAATTCTGATCATGGTAACTGAAGGAATAATCGATCCAGAACTTCTCGGCTATCGGCAGATCGTACGATCCGAAAACTTCGGCACGGTGGGTGTAAATGCTTTCTCCATAAATGCTGTCGTTGCCACGGATGCTGCGATATGCGCGGTTCTCCATGAACTCACGAACGCCATTTCTTCGGTCCTCGTAATAATACTTCATCATTAGCGAAGCTCGCTTTCGTTCCTTGCGTTCCAATTGCCATTTACTGAAAACCGACACGCGGTCCATTGAGACGAAATCACCGAAAAGATCATTGTTGTCATCATTGAAAATATTGACATAAGCCACACTCGCACCGTTAGAAACGTGGAGTTTCTTCCCAATCTGATTGCTGATGGCGATGTCTCCGAAAAACTCACCGTGTGTGGTTCCCATCATATTCACATCCACCAAGGGCTGGTCTTTGGGGTGTTTGGTAATGATGTTGATGACGCCCGCTACAGCTTCGGAACCATACAAAGTTGAATTCGGGCCTTTAATTACTTCCATCCGATCGATCATGGAAGCTGGAATGCTGTTCAAACCGTAAACTGACGCGAGATTTCCGTACAACGGAGTGCCATCAACCAAAATAGCGGTGTACGGACCGGGCAATCCGTTTATGCTGATGCTGTTGGTAAAACACACGCCACAGCCAACGACTTCTTCCACTCCGTTTACCAGATTTATCGCCTCCACCAAATTGGTAGGCGTTGTAGTCTGTTCCAAAAATTTGCTCGTAACCACATCAATCTTGATAGCTGATGCCGAAACGAACGTCTCTTTCATGGTTCCAGTCACCACCACTTCATCCAACCCAAGAACCGAAGGGGCCATTTCCAATTTCCCAAGGCTAAGTTCTTCAGAATTGAGATTGATTTTCTGAGCGAAAGCGACAAATCCAACCGAGGAAATCTGAAACTGGTAACTGCCATATGGTACGTTTCTGAGTTCGAAATCTCCATTTTCATTGGCTGAGGTTCCGAAGTTGGTTCCGCGCAGAACCACGTTGGCAAACGGAATGGAAGCAGTTCCATCGGACACGATTCCGCTAATGCTTCCAGTTTGTCCGAAAGCAAACTGGCAAGCGAAAATGGATAGGAAAAGGATGGCAATCCTCAAAAACATTCGTCAAAACTAAATACATTTTTAGACTTGTCTAAATTTCATTTTCGATAGATATAATTTAAGTAGCTTTGTAACCATGTCGCAATCGTTTACCGAGGAGAATTACCTCAAGCACATTTACAAGCTTTCAAAGCGATCGGAAAAAGGTGTGAGCACCAATGCGCTTGCAGAACGCTTAGAGACGAAAGCCTCTTCTGTAACAGACATGATCAAGAAGTTAGCAGCCAAAAAACTGGTCGACTACAAGAAATATCAAGGGGTTACCCTAACCAAGAAGGGACAGAAAATTGCCGTAGACATTATCCGAAAACATCGACTTTGGGAAGTTTTTCTGTTAGAACATTTGGGTTTTGGTGGCGAAGAAGTGCATGACGTGGCAGAGGAATTGGAGCACATCAATTCGGAAACACTGATTGATCGCTTGGACAAATTTCTCGGCCATCCGAAATACGATCCGCATGGTGGGCCGATACCAAATAGCGAAGGTGTTTTTCCTGAACCTAAACGCGTGAAACTGGACGAATTGGAAGTTGGCCGCAAGACCAAGGTGATGGGAATTACCGAACATTCAGATGCCTTTCTCACTCACCTCAAAAAACTTGGTTTGGAACTCGGAGCTGAATTCGATCTGAAGGAACGTTTCGACTTCGACCGCTCCGTTGAAATTGAACTGAACGACAAGACCATTCAATTAAGTCACGATGTGGCCAAAAACATATTCGTTTCATACAATTCATAATTATTCATTAAGAATTATCAATTCCAAATGATGGAACTATTCGAAACACTCAAAATCTGGTTTTTAGCACAAAACCCTGTACTTCAGGCACTTTTGGCCACCACTTTTACATGGTTGGTAACAGCCGCAGGTGCCTCATTTGTATTCCTGTTCAAAAATATGAACCGCCAACTGTTCGATGGCATGCTGGGCTTTACAGGCGGAGTTATGATTGCGGCAAGCTATTGGTCGCTCCTTGCACCTGCCATCGAAATTACACCTGAAAGCAATCCGGGAGTTCCGATTTGGTTTCCTGCTGCAGTGGGCTTCTTGGGCGGAGCATTGTTTCTTTTTGCCTTGGATAAGGTGATGCCGCATTTGCACATCAATTTTCCGGAGACCGAGAAAGAAGGAGTGGAAACAAACTTGAGCAGAACCATGCTGCTGGTTTTGGCCATAACGCTTCATAATATACCTGAAGGGCTTGCGGTTGGTGTAGCTTTCGGAGCCGTTGCACACGGAATTGAAGGTGCGAGTATTGGAGCGGCCATTGCCTTGGCAATCGGCATTGGACTCCAGAATTTTCCTGAAGGCATTGCGGTAAGCATGCCACTCAGAAGACAAGGTTTGAGTCGGTTCAAGAGTTTCTGGTACGGTCAGCTTTCGGCCATAGTTGAACCTGTTGCTGGTGTTATTGGTGCTGCAGCGGTTATTTACGCCTTCCCTATTCTACCGTACGCCTTGGCCTTTGCCGCTGGGGCAATGATCTATGTGGTTATCGAAGAAGTGATACCGGAAACGCAACTCGATAAATATGCCGACACCTCCACGCTCGGATTCATTGCGGGATTTATTGTAATGATGGTGTTGGATGTGGCATTGGGTTAACGATCGGTTAACCGTGTCGTTCATATTCTTCACGTGCCGTTCAAACTGAGGTAATCTCTGAGCTTTTCCTTTGGAAAAAATACAGATAATGGGCTCAGATTACGATATCGTCAACATTATTCAGTTGAACAACGGAGAAAGAAAATACGGGCTACTGCTGAAGAGAGATTCTGTAGCTGAGAATCCGCACTGGGAATTCGTTCCTTTTGATCGACTTAAGTCCTACTTCTCTTCAAAAAACCGCGAACTCATAGAGCAAGTGCCCATTTCCATGATCAAATACGTAGATCGCGTTCACGTCTGATCATTCAATTTGCTCGTACTTCTCGCGGCACGGTTCAATGCACGGATAATTGATGATCAGAAAGACCCCTTCCGATTGGTAAGAGACAGGAAACGGAGGCGTGAAGTTGCAATTGTCAACTGTAATTGTGCTATCCGATATGCTGTAAGTTCCTGAAGAGGCACTGCTCACATCTGTTCCCATTGTACACAAAGAACCGTTTGAGGTAATTGTTCCGTCATCGAAGAACGACACCGTCTTTTCACTGGAAACAGTTTGAAAGGTACCACTGCCGTCACCTGGGTCAGATAAAAGCTCAACCAAATGCCATTTGGATACCAGGCCACTCTCATTGTCATCGTTCTCATTGCATGATATCAGGCCGACAACAAGCACAGAAAAAAGTGCAGTAAGAAGAATCTTATTCATTGTGTTTCAGTTACGGGGTTAACAGAATCAAAATCGAATTATTGCCGGCAAACAAATTTAGTGAATGAGATATCTTAGCAGGATGAAGAAAATCGAGGGATAACGAGATATGATAGGAAATCCTCGTTGCTGAATAATCCGCCAAATTGATGGCAAAAAAGCCACTAGCATACAGCAGAGACAACCGTTCGCCACAACCGCTCAATGAAACGGTGAGCAAGTACATGCGCTCCAACAAAGGAAAGAACACCAAGCCCGAATTGGTGTTTAGGAAAGCACTTTGGGAAGCGGGCATACGTGGATACAGATTGCATTGGAAAAACGCTCCAGGAAAACCGGACATCGCTTTTCCAGGAAAGAAGATCGCCATTTTTCTGAATGGGTGCTTCTGGCACCGTTGTCCAAAATGTCAACTCAGGCTGCCGAAACATAATTCAGCCTTCTGGGAAGCCAAGTTTACCAGAAACGTAGAACGAGATAAAGAGAAAATTACCGCTTTGATGAACGAAAACTGGACAGTACTTGTTCTTTGGGAATGCGAATTGAAACGCGACCTTTCCGTTCTAGTTCAGCGTGTAAGCGAATTGTTGAAAAATCAAACATGAAGTATCCGGCAAAGATCTTAGTGGCCTGGGCAGAAGCTATTGGTGGCAACAAGAAACTTCGCGATTGGCTGCTTGGCAGCGAATACAAAGAGCTTGGGCTGTTCGTTTTTGCGCTTTACCACAACGAAGAGGCGCGAACATGGCTCATGAAAAATGGATTTTCTCACCTAATGGCAACCATTACAGGTGCCGAAGGCGATAAAAAGGCTATTGCTTGGCTCGAAACCAACGGATACAGGCCGCTTGCAAAAGTTGCGTTGGTTGGCGATGGGGATGAGGATGCTTTTACTTGGTTAAAGGTCAACGCTCACGCTGAATTGGCATTGGTAGCTAAACGTATTGAAGCTGTGAAGAACCAGATAGAACGCGATAATGAAGACCATCATTCAATCAACAAATACGGATGATAGGCCTTCAATCCACCAATGTGACCAAAGTCACACTTGAACACATGATCTTGCTGACCTTGCTTCGATTCGTTTAAATGGAGATACTACTTAACCCTTGGCCTTGGTACGTAACCGGACCATTGATCGGAATGATGGTTCCGTTAATGGTTTGGCTTGGCTCTCACTTTGGAGTTTCGGGCAATTTAGAAAGCCTTTGCAGTATTGCAGGAGCTCATCGTATTTCCGATTACTTCGATAATAACTACGCTAAACGACTGCCTGGTCTGTTATTTGTGCTAGGTGCTGTCATTGGTGGTTATATTGCTACCAACCAGCTCGGAACAGCCGACTATACCATGGCTCTTGCCGAAAGTGCCAAAGCAAGCATTCGGCAACTGGGAATAAACGATCTGTCTGGGCTTCAACCCACCGAATTTTTCAATTGGAAGTTCATACAGACCTGGCAAGGAGCCGTGCTTCTGTGCTTAGGTGGTTTTCTTGTTGGTTTCGGAACCCGATACGCAGGAGGTTGTACTTCAGGCCATTCCATAACCGGACTAAGCACCTTGCAACCTACCTCGCTGGTAGCAACCATCGGTTTCTTTATTGGCGGATTGATTACCACGCACTACATTCTACCAATGCTGTTTATGCCATGAGAAGTATCTTCTATGTATTTGCTGGCATTGCTTTCGGAATCGTGATGGTTAAATCGGAAGCTGTTTCCTGGTTCAGAATTCAGGAAATGTTCCGTTTCCAATCGTTTCACATGTATGGGATCATTGGCTCTGCAGTTGTGGTTGGAGCACTGATCGTGGCACTAGTTAAAAAGTATCACATAAGGAACTTGGAAGGCACTATCATTGAATTTCAGGATAAACCTAACTTTTACCGTAGCCGTTTGGTTGGCGGAATCATCTTTGGCCTTGGTTGGGCCATGACCGGTGCCTGTCCTGGTCCGCTATTCGTTAACGTGGGAGCCGGCTACCCGGTTATGCTGGTTATTATAGGTTTTGCTGTGCTGGGTGCTTTCGTACACGGATTGATTGCCCACAAACTGCCGAAGTAAGCTCCTTCTATCTGATCAGCTTACAGCTGCTGGGTAATTTGGAACTTATGGTTTTGAGATCTTCAGCAGACAGACCTGTATCCTTCAAGTGAAGTTCTTTTAAATTAGGCAGCGTGTAGATCTCTTCGGGAATCGACTTCAAATACTTGTTACCATCCAAACCAAGCACTTCAAGGCTTTCAAGCTGTGCAATAGCAGGATCGATAGCGCCTACTTGATTGAATCCAAGTTCCAGATACTTGAGATTGACGAAGGAGAAGACTTGCATAGGCACAGCTGTTAGCTTTGGAGATTGTAGACTCAGATCCAGATACAAGACACTATCTGCGTGGTCGGCCGCATCGGCCACGTTATCGTAAAAACCATCTTCGGTAAAAAAGGCATCTATTCCTTCCATAGCGCCATCTTGAGCAAACGCACCGAAGGATGTGAGAAGCACTAAAATCAGAGCTCTGTTCATGGTAGGTTATTAGCGTATCGAAGTTAGCTAATTGAATCTCAGAATGTTGCTACCTCCAGCAACCTTTCTCGAAACTCAAACTGAAGATCTTCGTGCAGATCACTATAGATGTCATTGATTTTCACCAGCTGCCGTTCGTATAGGTTCAGCAACACTTTGCTTCGCTTAAAGTTGATATCCAGCGACTTCAATTCCTCACAGAAATGGAGCAAAACATCCAATTCGGTTTCTGGTTGATCGCTGTACTTGATGTATTTGTTGGCAATTCTCAGTGCGCGCCTTATGCTCTTTTTTGCCAAATAGAAACCCTTGGTATTGGTAGCGCTGAAAGCTTCAGACACTTCGATCTTGATCTGACGGGCGTATTCATCTTCATCCACAGAATCAAAGAGCAAATAATTGAGGAATTCCTTATTGTCTCGTTTGTACTTGATGAGTTTTTCGCACAACTCAATAACCTCTTCTCGAGAAAGGGTTTTCAGTTCTTTACGTATCTGTGCTAGCGATGCCGACTTCATCAATCCTGCTCTGGAAGGTACTCATCTTCCGTAAGCTCACCGATGATCTCGAACTCTGTTCTACGGTTCAATGCCCGACCGTCCGGATTGTCTGAGCCATCTTCAAACGTGTTGGATGCAATTGGTCTTGTCTCGCCATAACCCTTGGCAACCAATCGTTTGGCCATAATGCCTTTGCTGATCATGTAATCAACCACGCTCTTAGCTCTACCTTCCGATAATTTGAGGTTGTAGGCATCAGACCCCTTTGAATCGGTATGTGATGAAAGCTCGATGATGATCTGCGGATTATCCATCATGATCGGATACAGACCTGTATCTAAACTCACCTTTGCAGAAGCAGTCAGATTGGCGCTGTCGAAATCATACAGAATACCTTCAAGCACAATCGGTTTCTTAGGGATCTTCTTCAATTGAAGTTCCACATTCAAGGTATCGGCAGGTGTTTTCTTCTTTGTAGAAACATCAACAATATCATTGAAGTATCCGACTTTCTTGGCTTCAATGCTGTAATCTCTATCTGGCTCTAGCGTAAAGCTGAACGTACACGGATTTACGCGCAATTCCTCGGCCAAATACTTCTCTCCTGTAGTTGGGTCTTTCATGTAGAGGAAAATATCCACCTCATCCAAGCAGGCACTATCGATCACAAGACCATTGAGATGAATGTTCACGTATTCCACAAACTCAAAGGAGTAAATATCATCGCAGCAAGTTGCATTCATCAAAGCCACACCACCTTCTCTATTTGAAACCAAGAAACCCGAATTACGATCTCTGTTCAGCACAAAATCGAAATCATCCGCAGGCGAATTAACGGCCTTACCCAAATGTTGTAGCGAGTCTTTCTGCCACTTGGTCTTCTCCCCTTCTATCTTGTAAACATCCAATCCGCCAAGGCCCACAAGTCCATCGCTACTGAAGTAGAGAGAGTGCGTGGTTACATCGTAATAGGGCGTGAATTCGGTTCCGGGTGTGTTGATGGCAGCACCAGCATTCTGCGGAGCGCGGAATCGTTTGGTACGAGCATGGTATTCGGTAAACCAGATGTCGAGACCACCTTTACCTTCTGGCCTATCAGAAACGAAGTAGATCACCTCTTGATTCCGCTTCGATTCTCTACCAACTGTTGGTTGTGTAGTGGTGTAGCCAGATAGATTTATGAGGTCGTTCATCTCAATTGGTTCGCCCCATTTATTGCCCTCTTTTTCTGAGTAGAACAAGCGGCAAATGACCTTGCCTTGAAAGTTCTCTTCGCATCGGGTGAAGTAGAATCTGTTTCCATCTGGCGAAATGGCTCCATTGCCGATCTGCTGCTGCTCTGCTCCTATTGGATCGTTGAATTCGCCACTCGACCTCCACTTACCGTTCTCCTTTTTAGCGAGATAGAATTTCCGCTTTGGTAAAGCCGTGCTATCCAACTCTTCCACATCGTAGAACTCTACACCTTCGCTCACCAGCGAACCATACACAAGCGTGTTGTCATCCAAGGGAATAGGCGAGAATTCGATGTGCGCCTTATTGATGCTTTCGTCCAAGTGTTCAACTTCAGCCTTATTCACAGAATCCCGCAGCGAAATGGCCAACTCGCAGCCTTCTATCTTATTCTCGGTGATCCTGCGGTACCATTTATCATCCATGTTAGATGCAAAGCGCTTGAACTTAATGAAGTTGCTCTTGGCCTCTTCATACTTACCCGTTTGCATGAACATGTCTCCTGCATAGTACAAAGCCATTGGGTTCTTTTGCCCTCCTGTGAGTTTTAGGAACTGCCAATAAGCATCCGAAGCGTGCTCATAATCGCGAGCGCCACGGTACAGCTCTGCCAATTGAAAAACAACTTTGGCATTCTCGGGCTTGCGCTTTACCCATTCCTTGTAATAGACCAAAGCACCATAGGTATCTCCTAAGCGAAGCGAGTTGGTTGCCAGGCCTTTGATCTTGCGCATGCTCAGTTTCTCCGTTTCTGGAAGATTCTGTTGTGCATGCAGCGGCAATGCCAAACACCAAGCGAAGATGAGAATCAGTATCTGTCGCAAGGTATGGCCAGACTTTTAGGTGAAAACAATGGAGCGGTGTAAACGAGCGACAGCTCGAATGTGGTCTTCCGTGAACTCTGAGCACTCAGTCTTGACACATTGATATCGTAACTCAGGCCAACATCGAAATTCTTGATACTTGCACCGATAACAGGCGCAACTGCATCGCTGTTCCGTCCGAAACCACCACGATAAAGCACTCCCAGATAAACGTGTTTCACCATGGATTTCTGGAAATGATACTTGACGTTTCCTCCCAAAACCATGTCAGACACCTTGGTGGTCCACATGTAAAGGAATTGCGGTTCGGCAGAAAAGGTCTTATTGATAGGCACATCAACCATGGCGTGCACCGATTGGCGAGTTCTCAAGCGTTCTGCCTGTGTGGTAAAATAGGTGTCCTTTGGACGAGTAACATGGAAAATGGAAAAGCCAACGGTTGGCTTGAACTTCTTGAATTTGTAACTCCATGCAAAGCCAAGATTCATATCAAAATAAGCCTGCGAAGCTTGGATATTATCCTCTCCGTTGTACACGTTCGGATCGAAGATACCATTCTGATATACCCACTGATCGGGGAAGGTCTGCGTGCTGAGATCGGTACTTTTAACCACAGCACCTAGCTGAATACCAGCACGTACTTCGTGGCCTTTTATAACCTTCTTGTAAGCACCTGTGAGGTAAATTTTGAAGCTATTGAGCGCAAATGGCGCGTAATTATCGTTGATAATGAGAATGCCCGCATCGATCTCGTCCTTGAAAAAGAAGAACTTCTTATCGAAACCAAGCATTCCAGTGGTAATGGCCTTGTTGATCTCTGGCCATTGATGCCGGTAGTTGCCAACTGCTCTGTACGCGCCATCATACATCCCCACCATTCCTGGGTTGAGATTCTGTTGATTGGTATACCACTGCGTAAGGTGAACATCCTGCGCATTTGTTGGTGCACAAAGTAGTAATGTGGCGATAAAGAGACACACAGACGCCAGTTGTCTTCCGTGCTCTATGGCTGTGGTCTTACAGTTCAACTTTATCTTTTTTAAACTCAATCAACTAAAACTACCACATGTGCTGCCCGTTAGGCTGTAGGTTATTGGTATAGGTGTTGGCCATGTGCCAATACTGTTCGTAACTGAAATGACAGGCACAGGGATAGTAAGACATGATGTTGCCCACATCGGGGTCGTAGAAATCGCCATTGGCATCGGTCATCATGGCCGTAAAAATGCAATCGGCATCCACATATAATCCCGGATCTTCGAATGGAACATACGGATCGCCAGGTGTATCGCAGAAACCATCGCCTTCTGTCTGGCAATTACTACCATCGGCCAATTCGGTGCCGTTTCCTTCAAAGGTGTGCTCCAACCCCCAGTAATGCCCCATCTCGTGAGTCAAGGCTCCGCCAGGCTTTACAATGCAAATTCCCCCTCCCTGTGTATTGTTTATTCCGCCCAGATCGGCAAACCCAGCAACTCCTGGAGGGTCTATGATGTGATTCACGTAAAATATATTGATGCGATAGGCCTCATGGTGAGCTGTGAGCATCTGACTCCATTCAGTGCCTCCCATCGACTCTAGCGTATCCCACTGAAAATTGTCTATATAGCGGAATTCACATACTTCAAAAGACACGCATATATCATCGAAAAGGGCGTTGGTACCGGCCACTTCGCCTAGAATATCAGCCTCCGTAACATTTGCCTCGCCCAAGCTATCGCGAACGATGTGCACCATGATGGAAAAGCGTTTATCGAGGCACGGTAATTCTGAACGTGGTGCAGGCTCTTCGGGTACAAAACTGGTAGACAGAACCAATAGAACAAGACACGGTATCATCCAAACGAATCGCGAGAATTTCGAGAAGCTGTGTTTGGAATCTTTTGGGGTCATCGGTTTCTTTCGATTTGAGACAAATGTATTCAGCAAAATCTAATAATTGGCGTGTTCAATGTTTCAAGGCATCCTTTTCATAATTTCACGTTCCCTTAAAAACACCTCACCAATAAAACGTATGCGGTCTGTTTGGTTGCTCTTCTTGTTGTTATTTAGCACAGGTCACGCCTACTCGCAAACAGCCAACACCACGCAAGGATGCGTTCCATTAACAGTAAGTTTTACGGCACCTGCTGGTAGTGGCCCCACTCATTTCTGGGTTTTTGGTGATGGTTCAACCGCAACAGGCGCCAATCCTACCAACTCGTTTGTTACGGCTGGCAACTACACGGTTCAGTACAGTGCTTCTTCTGGCGGACCGATCATTGGAACCATTGAGATCAACGTTTACGAGCAGCCCGTACCGGAATTCACGGCAGACCCTACTACTGGCTGTGCCCCGTTGAATGTAAGTTTCAACGACCTTACCGAGGTTGGCGCAGGCGTAAACATTACCGGATACACATGGGTTTTTGGCGATGGTGGTAGTGCCAGTGGCGCTTCTCCTAACCATTGGTTTACGCAGCCGGGTTCGTATTACGTATCGTTGGAAATACAGACCAACCTACCCTCTTGCGATGCTACAGAGGTGTACAACGACCTGATAACCGTTACCCAAGGACCTTTTGTAAGCTTTACCACTTCACCAAGCCCTGCCACAGCTTGCGACCCTCCGTTGGTGGTTTCGTTCACCAACAATAGTGGTTCGGCCAGTCCGCTTACTTACGCATGGGATTTTGGTAACGGCAACACCTCCACAGACGAAGACCCTGCTGCAGAAACCTACGACCAGAACGGCAACTTCACCATTTCGTTGACTGCCACAGACCCGGATGGCTGCGCATCTACCTACACAAGACCCGTATCCATCGGTTCGCCAACCACTGCGTTCCTTATTCCGGATACTATCTGTTTTGAGGATTCTGTATTGATGATAAACAACTCATCATCAGGATTTTACCAATGGGTATTTGCTGCGGGAAATGTCCCACAGATCACGTCTCTTGCAGAGCCTTTGGTAGTCTTTAACACACCTGGGTTGCAAGATGTAACGCTTACCACTAGCGCAGGCCAATGCAGCTCTAGCCAAACGGTACAGATATTTGTTGAGCAGCCAAGCGCTGAATTCAGCTCCACACCCGATTATTCGTGCGTTGAACCGATGGACGTGCAATTCACGCCAGTGAACCAAGGCTACGCCACTTACGAATGGGTGTTCGGAGATTCCGCCACCAGCACGCTTACCAACCCGTTGCACACGTATTCGTACGAAGATACCACCGAGTATTCGTGGTATGGGATGGATACCTTGCACACGATACTTATTGTAACCTCTACTGCGGGATGTAGAGATACTGTTTGGCATACCGATACACTTTGGTTGCCCAATGCGGTCTTCTTTCCAGATGTGGTAGATGGCTGCGCCCCGCTAACGGTTACTTTCTCCGATTCAAGCACATCCAAAGAAGACATCATCTCTTGGGAATGGCATTTAGGCGATGGTTCTGTTATCAATTCCAACAACGGTGCGCCCGTTTCTGTAACGTATAACCAACCGGGGCATTACGCCTCTTACCTGATCATTCAGAATGCCAATGGTTGCATCGATACCAGTTACCAGGTAGTAACCATTGTGGGAGATGCCTTATCGCCCGATTTTACGGTCGACCTCACAGAGGTCTGTCCGGGAGAGACAGTACAGTTTACCAATCTCACAGCCCTATCGGATAGTGTGGATTATTGGCATTACTATTCGGAAACCAACCAGCAGTTCCATTGTTTTGACGACCCGAACCCCAGTTGGACCTACGAGAACGAAACAGGATTACAGGATGTAACACTGATCGTTGGTTGGAATGGTTGCTTCTCCTCTACCACCATTAACGACCTGATTCAGGTGAACGGCCCGATAGCCGAAATTCTGCTCAACTGCGAATGCGATGCGCCTTTTGATGTTGATTTTGAAAATGTAAGTCACGATTACACCGACTTCTCGTGGGATTTTGGCGATGGAACCACCAGCACAGACGAAACCCTAACGCATACCTACGCTGCTACAGGCGATTACACCATTGTACTTACCGTGAACAACAGCACAACAGGTTGTCCTACTTCTTACGATACTGCCTACGTGAAGATCCGCGATATACAGGCTGCTTTCTCTATTGATTCGGTCATTTGCCAAGGTGTGGATGCCCCTTTCAATGCCAACGCATCGCAAGATGTGTTCTCCGATTGCTGGGGAGGCTACACGTTCCAGTTCGATGACCCGAGTTTGAGACCGATAACCACGCCCAACCCAAATCAACCAGTGAACTTTGACAACACAGGCGAATACGGAATTACGCTTGTTGTAAGAGATGTGAATGGTTGTAGAGACACGGCCTATTCCAGTGTGATCGTATCGGGTATTGAGGTTGATTTTGCCATTTCAGACGACCACATCTGCGCACCAAGCGAAGTAAGCTTTACCGATCAATCTACTTCCGATACCACAATTACCGATTGGGCTTGGACCTTTGGCGATTTCAGTGGCAGTATAGATCAGAACCCAACGCATACCTACGGGCAATTCCAAGACACGCTTTGGGTGCAAATGGTAGCTATAAATGCTGTTGGATGTGTAGACTCAACAGACAGTATACCCATTACCATGTACGCTCCTTTCAGTAGCGTTAATACAACCCCGTTCTTTCCAAATATCTGTGCAGGAAATACAGTCAACTTTACAGCTACAGATTACACAAGTGGCGGTTCTAACCTCAGCTTCCAATGGAATTTCCAAGATGGCAGCTCCAGCGCTCAGCAGAACCCATCTCATCAGTTCAGCGAAGGCGGCACTTACAACGTAACGGTTGTTTACACCGAACTTGCTACGGGCTGCATCGATTCTACCATTCGAACGGTTAACGTACAGGATTACCCGATAGGTGGATTCACTACCGATGGCGATTCGTTGGTCGTTTTCTGTAATCCACAGAACGTGGTCTTTACCGATACTACCCAAACAGTCGGCTCTCATTCAACCTTTTGGAACTTCGGTAATGGAAACACTTCCACTATTCCATCTGCCGGAACGCTGTATAACGTAAGTGGCGAATACACCGTTACCATGATCGTTAACACCACTTTCGGTTGTTCCGATACCGTTGCACAGACCTACTACGTCATTGGTCCAGAGGGTTCGTTCACTATTGATATTGACACCATTTGTCGGGGAGAGGAAATAACCTTTACGCTACAGGATACCAGCGAAGTGTATGATTTCGTGTGGGATTTCGGTGATGGAACCTCAGCCTCCAACGTTAACCCTGTTTCGCACACCTACACCTTTGTTCCACCATCCGGACAAACCGTAGGTAAGCTCATCGTATCGGGGCTTTTCGGAGGCTGTCCGGACGAGTCAACGTTACCGATCTACATTCACGAAGTTGTGGCTGACTTTATTCGGAACGATGGCCTGGATACGGCCCTATGCTTTCAGCCCTTCCCTATCTACAATCAATCGCTGAACGCTACCAATTTCTATTGGGATTTCGGTTTTGGAACGCCAAGCAGTATTGAGGAACCGGGGTTCCTGAATTTCCCATCGCCAGGAACATACGATGTGACCTTGGTTGTTTCCAACAGCATTTTGGGTTGTAACGATACCATGATACGGTCGGTGATACTGCATCCTATTCCAGAAGTATTCTCTTTGGGAGATACCATTTGCGAAGGAGACGTAGGAAACATTCAGGTGCTGAACCCAGATCTTACGGCCGAGTACACTTGGAGTTCGCTTGAGGCCGTAGCCGACAGCAATGCAGTCGTTACCACCTCCATGCCTATGTTCACTGCCGATTATGAAATAGCAGTGCTCGACACCAACGGCTGTTCTGATGTGGATACGTCCACCATTCGTGTTATCAATCCGCTTATTCTAAGCAACTGGGATACTACCATTGTCATTGGCGATTCTATTTGTCTGCCGATTGATGCAGAGGCTGGCCTCTATATGTTCACATGGACACCGACAGCTGGTTTGGATTGCGACACCTGCGGAAGTCCATGCTTGCAACCCTTGGAACTTGTAACTTACTCTGTTTCGGTAACCGACATTCTGGGCTGTTTTACCTCCAATGCCGATTACACGGTAGATATCTACCCGGAAACCTTCCTTTCCATGCCTACCACCTTTACGCCTAATGGCGATGGCGCCAACGATGTCATTTACCTCGAAGGTTGGGGAATCAAGCAATTGGTAGAGTTCCGCATTTTCAATCGCTGGGGAGAGGAAATGTTCTTTACTACGGATAAAGAAGAAGGTTGGAACGGCTACTACAAAGGCGTATTGCAGAACAACGATGTGTATGCTTACAAGATCAAGGCCTTTACTTGGAGAGACGAGGAAAAGACCTTGGAAGGCTACATCAACCTGATGCGCTGATTCTTTCTGAAGTATGAGGTGTGAGCGATCAGGCAATTTTGATTCGTAGCTCCAGCTAGGTCAGTTCGAGTGATCTTTGATCGTATCGAGAACGGTGGGAAGGCTAACGGACCTTCTCGATACACGCTACGCGCACTCGAAGTGACCAAGCAGCTAAAACCCTATTTTATTAGTTGAGAAACGTTGAGACGTAACAAACCAACGGAGAGAATAGCTACTCTTGTAGACCTTAACCAGGCCTGCTTAATCTAACCATGCGCTACTTTATACACTTAGGTTTTGACGGCACCAACTACAAGGGTTGGCAGCAACAGAAGGATACGCAACTCACTGTTCAGGAAGTAGTGGAGCGAACATTATTTAAGCTCTTCAAAAAAGAAATGAGCGCTTACGGCTGTGGGCGTACCGATACGGGCGTTCACGCAAGTCAATATGTCCTTCAGATCAATCTGGATGAAGCACCAGCATTCGACCTGAAATTCAGACTGAACAAGAACCTACCGGATGACATTGCCGTTTTTGAGGTAATTGAAGTGGGCCAAGACAACCATTGCAGGTACGATGCCGTAGCGCGCACCTACGACTATTTCATTCATTGGCACAAAGACCCTGTGCTTATGCGCTACAGCTCCTACTATCCAGATCTTACCTTAAACTTCGATCTGATGCAGCAAGCGGTGGCACTCATCCGCCAGACCAAGGATTTTAGAACGCTGTGTAAGCAGCCAGATCTGTATACCAATACCCTGTGCCAGATAAGTAACTGCCAGTTGTTTGTGAACGAAGAACACGGGCGATTGCGGTTTACCATAACCAGCGACCGCTTTCTGCGCGGAATGATTCGCATTTGTATTTTCTTCTTACTACGAGTGGGAAGTGGCGAAATGACCTTAACGGAGTTTCGTCAAATTTTAAACCAAGAAAAAGACATGAAAGAGAAGATACCAGCATTTCCGAATGGCCTTTTTCTGAGCAGGGTCGAGTATCCGTATTTAGAATTGAAAGAGTCGCATCATCTCATTAAAATGTTGAAGCTCGGACTGGAGTAATCACTACGTAAACCCCAATACCAAAACTCACATTTTCAAGGATAGCAACTGAATATATTAGTTGATGAAAAAGTGAATTAGCTAACTTGTGCTGCAACAATGGAAGTAGAATCAATTAGCAAGGTCATTCCCGGAATTGCCATTCTCGTTCTGGGAATACTGGAAGCTATTGGCGGCCTATACCTGAACGACCGCAGAAGTAAGAACGATTTTACCATAGAATTGATCAGTCTGGTAACGCTACCGACTTTAATTCAGCCCGCCATTTTTCTGCTTGTCATTTGGGCCATGCAGTTGTTTGCGCCCAATCTCGAAGACTACTTTATCAGTACCTCTTTCTGGTGGCATATTCTTGCCTTCTTGATACTGGATGACATGACCCAGTATTGGTGGCACCGACTTTCTCATGTGAATAGAACCATGTGGAAACTGCACCGACCACACCATGTGGTAGAGGAAATGGGCGTGCTGGTTACCTATCGCAACGCAACGCTTTACTACGCTTTTATGCCCGGCATCTGGTTCTCTGCAGCCTTGGTGTATATGGGCATGGGATACGTTTACCTCTTTTATCTGCCCATTAAACTGGTAATAATCATGCTGGCGCACAGCGAAACCAAGTGGGATAGGATACTGTACCGATACAAGGTTCTGAGTCCACTGGCCTGGATCATTGAACGGACCATATCTACCCCTAGCACACATTACGCGCACCACGGGCTAACGGCCGAAGACGGAGTATCGCACCCGAATGGGAACTACGGCAATCTGCTTTTTCTGTGGGATGTGCTGTTCGGTACGGCCAAGATAACGCGCAAATACCCAACGCGTTTCGGGGCGTGGAATCAAGTGAAAGAACCGTGGTATGTGCAGCTGCTCTTTCCGATCATTCGATCTAAAGACCCCCGCAGCGAACTGCACTCCATCAAAACGAATAACGACTACGACCCTTCGGTGGATTTCAAGGAGTTCAACAGGTAAAGGTGTTTGTGTAACTAAAGTCAGTTTTTCTTCTGCTGGCTTGGCATAGATTTGGTGCTTATGCATAGACCATGAACAACTTTAACGTCTTATTGGCCACCCTACTTATTGCCGCTAACAGTTTAGCTGCCGTAGCTCAACAGGCCATTCTTCCTGCAGAATTTCAAGAATTGATCAGAAAGCAGGAAAACCCGCAACTTGTAGATGTTCGTACCGCAGGAGAATTTGCTGGAGGCTACGTGAATGGTGCTCTGAACCTTGATGTCCGTTCGGCCAGTTTTGCGCAAGACATCAGCAAAATGGATAAAGACCGCCCCGTATTCGTTTACTGCCTTTCTGGTGGTAGAAGTGCCAGCGCAGCTCGGCAATTGGTAAATATGGGCTACACCGAGGTGTACGATATGAAAGGTGGCATAATGGCCTGGAAACGAGCCGAATTGCCATTAGAAATGGCTGGAAGCGCTACCAAAGCTGCTGGAACGAGCAAAGCAGCTTACGACAAGTTGATTCAGGCAGATGTGCCTGTGCTGGTAAATTTCTTTGCTCCGTGGTGCGGGCCGTGCCGAAAAATGAAACCGATGTTGGAAGCCTTGGAAACTGAAGCCGCAGGCAAATTCAACTATGTGAAGTTGAATGCCGATGAAAATGATGCCTTGATGAAAGTGCTTGGTGTAACCGAGATTCCAACGCTGTTCGTTTACAAGAACGGAGAGGTAAGCTGGCAGCAGGTTGGACTAGTGGAGAAGGATGTGCTGGTAAAAGAACTGGACCTCTAACCTAGTTCTGTAGGCGCATTACCGATACGTGAAACGGTATCACTTTCGTGAAATCGTGCTCCCACTCTGCTTCAAAGCCTGAATTACGCAGCATTTTGGCGGTGTCTCTGGTCAAATGGCAGCCTTCTGCAAAATGCTTCCAAGCAGGATTGAGTATGGTGTGAAATGCTTTGCGCGGATGGGTCTTGGCATGCACATGCTCCAATATAACGAGCTTACCATCGGGCTTCAGCCATTTCTTAAAGCTTTCCACCGCCTTTTCGGGCTCTGGAATGGTGCATAGCACCAAGGTACATACAATGGCATCGAATCCGCCTGGGGGAACCTTCTTTTCCAGCTCTTGGCTCCCTACTCCTGCCAAAACCAGTTCAATATTGGCCGATACAGCTTCCATCTTTAACCGTTCCTGTGCATACCTCAGCATGTGTTCCGATGGTTCGCTGGCAAGTACATGGCAGCCTTTGGGATACAGCTTAAAGTTGATTCCCGTGCCAGAACCCACCTCCAAGATGTTTCCGCTCAATGGTTCTAACAACTGCTTCCTATACCGACCCAACACCCGCTGCTCCATCGATTCCATAAAAGGGTCGTAAAACCGTGCAAAAAGCTTGGAGTAAAATCCTTCTTTGATGTTGGCGTTGGGATTGCTCATGGTTCAGCTGTGTTTCTTTCTAAGATCCAAAGAATGATGTAAAGTAACACGAAGTATGTGAGGCACAAAGTACGTATAGCTTCTGTTGGCTACGCGCAACTCGATCCATGTAAGATAACCCGCTTCCAGCGCCCAAGCCTCGGAAAAGCGCAGTTCCAAACCACCATAAAAGCGATTGGCCTCAAAGAGTTGATCGGGCTTGGCTTGCGATGCCTGTAACAGCAACTCATCGTGCAGTTTTAGAAAAACATGCGTGCGCTGTACCTGGGGAGTAAGCTGTAAGCGCAGCCCTAATTGATATCGGAAACGGAAGCCGTAGGTAACCGATGCCGACTCCAATGCCTTTTCCGTATTGGTGTACGGCACATAGAAACGCTCTTCTACCCTTAAGCGATGCCCAATTCGGAAGCGTGTAAAAGGTTGCTGGTATTTCCACTCCTGATGCAGCCGTAGTTCCGAACGATCCAGAATAGTTGGGTTAGTGCCATCTGCAATGCCATAATTGAGAAAATGAGCAAAGCCCAAGCCTGCTTGCATCTGCTGATTGAACTGATAGTGGGCGACCAAGCGCGGCAAAAGTGTTTGCGAAGACCGCCATGAGGGCAGTAAGTTGCGGTGCTCTGCTTCCACACTCAAGGCCCACCTATCGCTAAGTAGGCCATTGAAGTAATAGCGCTGCCACAGATAAGCATCCTGAGACACCTTTTCCGACTGTGCAAACAGCCCGTCAAGCCCTGCCACAAACAGGACGAGCGTTAAGGCCAATGTTCTGCGCATAGGCCAAAATTATACGCACAGAAAATTCAGAATGTGATCTAGAGCACTTACTTCTTGCGTTCGGAACGAACAATGAGTCGGGTGCCTTTATCGTAATTGAGGTAGCTCCACGCCCAGTTTACAAACACCACCATTCTACTGCGGTAATCTACCAGCAGCATCAGATGTACAAACATCCAGGTAAGCCAAGCAAACATGCCAGAAAAGCTAAGGAATGGCAGGTCTACCACCGCCAAATTCCGTCCAATGGTGGCCATGGTACCCTTATCCTTGTAGATGAAGGGCTGCATGGGCTTCTTACGTGCCAGTGCATTCAGGTTTTTGGCAAGCATGGAACCCTGCTGACCAGCAACCGATGCCAGCATAGGGTGGCCGTTGGGTGCTGCATCCGACTTTATCTGCGCCACATCGCCAATGGCATAAATGCCTTCCTTTTCCACCACCGCATTGAACTCATCGGTAAGTATCCGATTGCCGCGCACCAAGGTAGCGTTCAATCCTGCGGGTGGTACGCCCTGCACACCGGCCGCCCATACCAAGGTTTTGCTGTTGAAAACGTGCTTGCTGGTTATCACCTCCTTGCCATCGTAATCCTTTACCTGCGTTCCGAGCCAGATATTCACTTCCATCTTTTTCAGGAATTTCTCTGTTTTTTCAGATGCATCCTTACTCATATTGGCCAGTAAGCGGTCGGCTGCTTCTACAATATGTATCTGCATTCTGCGGATATCCAGATCGGGGTAATCTTTTGGGAGTATCTGTTTCTTCAGTTCGGCCAAGGCCCCTGCCAGCTCTACACCTGTGGGTCCGCCACCTACTATAACAAAACTCATCAGTGCCTCTTGTTCGGCCAGGTCGGTGGTATTGAGGGCTTTTTCGAAGTTGGTGAGAATGCGGCTTCGCAGATCCAGCGATTCTACCAGATTCTTCATGGGCATGCTGTACTTCTTCACATTCTCCATTCCAAAGAAATTGGAGTCTGCCCCCGTGGCAATGACCAACACATCGTATTGCATAGGCCCTATGGACGTTTGCAGGGTTTTAGAGGCCTCGTCTATGTTCTGCACATCGGCCATTCTAAAGTGGAAGCGCTTCTTGTCTTTGAAAACCTTACGTAAGGGATAAGCAATGGAATCGGGCTCCAATCCAGAACTGGCCACCTGATACATAAGGGGCTGAAAAGTGTGGTAATTGTTCTTATCGATAAGTACCGTTTGGTACAGCCTACTATCAATGCCCTTGGCCAGTTTAAGGCCAGCAAATCCGCCACCGATGATAACGATGCGGGGTATATCCAGAACAGGAATATTCAAACCCTTTTCCATGGTGGGCAAATGTCGGCATAAATGGTGGCATCCAATGGTTTACCAGTACACAAATACCCGTGTTCGGAATAGATCATTCCGATGCACAAAGGCCGTAGCACGCAGCAGCATACCGATTTTCTTTGAACGAGCTTCAGAAAATTAACAACAGCGTGTTGAAAACCCTTTTACCCTTGGTTTTACAGGCAATAATCAAAACTTCATACCTTGTTATTGGAAACAGGAAAGTATGGAAACAAGCGAGAATCGGATGCTATTGGTCACCGATCTTAAAGGTGCTCATTACATCAAAATAAAGCGCATTATCTGTATGGTAGCGGCAGACGGTTGCTGCGACATCTACTATCTGAATGGCAACCGAAAAGTAAAACTGGTAACTGGCACCCGCAGCATGAACGAGTACCTCAACTCCTGCTGCAAGAAGCTGGAAAGGCTATGCAGAAAGGCCAGTGTTAACGTAAAATACGTGGGAGGTCTGCAACGAGGCTGCATTGTTTACAACATAGAAGACCCATTGCTACCCAACATAGAAATTCCGCAAGAAGCCCTTGCAGAGGTAAAAGCAGTGCTACGCAAAGGGGCTTCGTAGGCTTATACCCCTGTTTCACGCTTTCGCACACGGGGTTGGCCAGTTGCACACATTGGCGCATTAGGCTATTTCAGAATTTTATCGGGCGGTTTGGAGCGGTAGAACGATCAACCCATAACGTAGAACGAGGGTCTGTTCAACGAACTGTGTCGACCTCAAAGCAGCCTAGGCCAAGCATTACTTTTAGCACGCCATTTTGGAGGGCTATGTAAAGAAATGGTGCTCATGCAAAAGCCGCTATAGCTAACTGGTTATCTTTAGCCAAAAGTTGGCAAACATTTAAAATGACACTGTTTCCGCTCATTCGAGGAAAAGTCGAACTCACCGCGACAAGGGTTGAATTGTATAAATACCTCAAAGAAACTTGCGAAGAAGACTTGCATCTCCTCCACGCAAATGTCACACCGTGGTGGGGGAAGACTGAATGGTACAACTACGGTTTTGAGTGGTGCTTGTGGCGGCTGTTGGAAGCCCTGAAGGGTGTCAATATGGTGAACATGCTGTCTACGAACCTTTATCAAAGGACATTATAAAGACGGTAAGAAAATAGGACTTTGGAAGTATTATGGCGAATCATTGGCGGACGGGGCAATGATAGTTACCTAAGAAATCACCTATCAAACTGACAAACTCTTTGGTTGACGACAGAAGAGCATAAAAATTACTTACTCAATATAAATGAAGACTCTACAATAGTTTAGTGGCTGCTATCTTCATCGTGACACTATCAATGTCAGCTGCATCAGTGACTCATGCTCATTCGTAATTGCTGGAAATACAACACTAATGACGTTTCCATTTTGACAGTTTTGTCACGCCAGAAGAACGGTTGTTTCGACTTCAAATGCGTATTGACGACAGAAATCAGAATGAAAAGAAGAAAAACTAACCCCAACCATGCCTAAAACTATTGCGTGGGACGGTACGTCAGTCAGTCTCCGTTTCGTTCTGCTACGTTACCGTATCTCGAAACTCAGTAGTTTCAAAACGCAATACTTTTAGGCGCACCGTTGGCGGTAATACGAAATACGACACCTCACTCTCATACTGGCTATCTGCTTTTGTGGACGGGTTTATTCAAATCGAGAGAAAAAAAAGAGCCCTAAGAAAAGTTTGAGTTTGAGCATACCGAAAGCGGTAAAAGCATTTTCATCAAAGAAGGAAAGTCCATCGAGGTTAAACTTGTTTCTCAGGACACAACTCATATTAAAACGGGCGACTTAATAAACGTTTCGGACACCGCTTTGACAATCAGCGTGACACGAGACTTGAGAACGTTGGAGAAGATGTGTCCTCTTAGAATTGACTACGACTACAAATCCGAAGTCATCACGAACATTCCAAATCGAACAGTCAAATCTCTGAAGCTTGACCGAGGGGTTGTGGAAGGCTTTGCAGGCGTTGGTTCAATAGGTCTATTGACAGCAGTTTGATTGCACCGTTGGCTTCAATCGACAAGAAGTCGCCACGTAACTTCAACTTGACGAGATATGGAATAATCGCTGGCTCATCTGCTGGTGTTGCAATAATCGGATGGACAGTGGCACTCCCTGGTTGACAGAAAATTGTACAAAACTCAAATCTCGAAACTGAAGTTTTGAAGTCTTTTAACGTCTGACAGCCACAATGAAAAAGAAAGTACTACCGCCAACAACCACTAAACCTAATGCGTGCGACCGTACGTCAGTCAGTCTCAGTTTCGTTCTGCGCTGTCTGCGCATGGCGACAGGACGGCAGATTCTAACGCATTATCTTTAGCGGAAACGAATTGGCAAACATTCACCCGCACCCCTAAGAGGCTCATCCCTAACGCAGTATGTGAAGAAAACGAATTAGAACTCGCAGTTATTGGGAGTTCGTGGAAATGGAATAACGTCTCGCACGTTGGTCATGCCTGTAATGAACATCATTAGGCGCTCGAAGCCAAGCCCGAAACCGCTGTGTTCTACTGTTCCGAATTTGCGTGTATCCATATACCACCACACACTTTCTAAAGGAATGTGGAAGTCTTCGATCTTCTTCATTAGCACATCATAGCGTTCCTCACGCTGCGATCCGCCCACAATTTCGCCAATGCCTGGAAACAGGATATCCATGGCCGCAACGGTCTTTCCGTCATCGTTCAGTTTCATATAGAATGCCTTGATCTTGGCAGGATAGCCAGTAATGATCACTGGTTTTTTAAAGTGTTTCTCCACTAAGAAACGCTCGTGCTCGCTCTGTAGATCAAAGCCCCACTCCTCTACCGGAAATTGGAATTTCTTCTTCTTGTTAGGTTGGCTGTTGCGCAGAATATCAAAGGCCTCGGTATAGGTAATGCGCACAAAATCATTCTCCGTAGCAAACCTCAACTTCTCCAGAAGTTCCATTGGCTGGCGCTTATCCTGAGGCAGGTTCTTCTCTTCCTCAGCAATTCTATCGCTCAAGAACTTCAGGTCATCCGGACAGGTTTCCATTACGTACTTGATAACCTCTTTCAGGAAATCCTCCGCCAGATCCATGTTGCCATGAATGTCGCAGAAAGCAACTTCGGGCTCAATCATCCAGAACTCGGCCAAGTGGCGCGAGGTATTCGAATTCTCTGCACGGAATGTTGGTCCGAAGGTGTAAACCTTAGAAAGTGCCATGGCGGCCAATTCTGCTTCCAATTGCCCAGTTACACACAGATTGGTCTGTTTGCCGAAGAAATCTTCGGAGAAATCAACTTCGCCATCTTCGGTAAGTGGTGGATTCTTAGCATCCAAAGTAGAAACTCGGAACATCTCTCCCGCTCCTTCTCCATCTGTTGCAGTTAAGATCGGAGAATGGATGTTGAAGAACCCACGGTCGTTGAAGTACTTATGAATGGCAAACGTAAGCGCATGCCGCACGCGGAACACAGAGCTGAAGGTGCTGGTACGCATTCGTAAATGAGCATTCTCGCGCAAAAATTCCAAGCTGTGCTTCTTTGGTTGCATCGGAAATTTGTCTGGATCGGCAACTCCATGCACAACCAACGAAGTAGCCTTTACTTCTACGGTCTGTCCTTTTCCTTCGCTGGCAACCAACTGCCCGGTAATAGAAACGCAGGCACCAGTGGTGACCTTAACAAGGTCGGCTTCCTTGAACTTGGTTTCCAGATCGAACACACATTGAATATTATTGACAGTTGAACCATCATTCATTGCCACAAAATTCACGTAGGCATTGCCACGTTTGGTTCGTACCCAACCTCTAACGGTTACTTCACGGTCTAATTTATCCGTGGTCAATAATTGCTTAATGCTTTCCATTTGTCTCGCTTTGAAGCGCGCAAAGATATATAAGCAGTTAGCTTTTTGTGGATAACGGTCACTGGTTCGGCAAAACACTTTCGACCTACCGCTCGAACCTTATTCTATAATTAATGTTTCATCATCGAAAACTTAGGAAACTTTTAACATCATTTTCGTTTCCGTGGTTTTTTAACCGTTACATTTGCGGCCGATTTGGAACACAAAGCAGTCAAAATACTGGAACAAGTAACCATCTTGTTCATGCAGTACGGTATAAAAAGCCTTACTATGGATGACATTGCGCGTCATCTAGGTATTTCGAAAAAGACACTTTACCAATCGTTTTCCGATAAATCGGACCTTGTTTCCAAAGGCATTCAAGCTCACATGGATCTGGAGCAAGCTGCATTGGAGCAGATCCATGCTACAAGCGACAACGCCATTGAAGAGATGTTTCTCATTTCTCAGCACGTAAGTCAGCATCTGCAAAGCATGCACCCTTCCATTCTGTTCGACATGGAAAAATATTACCCCGAGGCCTTTGCCCGATTCAATGAATACAAGTTGAAGATCGTGATGTCGTGCATTGCAAGAAACATTCAAGACGGCATTGCGCAAGGATATTACCGCGACAACATTAACATTCCTATTGTGGCAGGATTGTATGTTGGTAGAATGGACATCATATTCGATCAGCAGCTATTTCCTGCAAGCAAGTACAGCCCAAAAGATGTCTACTTCGAAGCTATTAGATACCACATTCGTGGAATTGCAAGCGAAAAAGGCATGGAATACCTCAAGGATAAATTCAAAGCATTAGATACACAGCATCCCATTTTTTAACAGATGAGAAAACTACTCATAGTCACATTTAGCTTATTGTTTTCAATCTTGGCACAAGCACAAGAATCTGCCCCTATGGAATTAGGAGTGCACGATGCGGTCTTGTACGCTTGGGAAAACAGTCAGAAGTCGAAAACCGCATCCATTGATGTTCAGCAGGCCGATAAGGATGTTTGGATTCAGGCTGCGCGTGGTCTTCCTATTGTAAACGGAAGTTTCGGATTCAACAATTTCATAGACCTACCAACCAGCATTATTCCGGCAGAGGCATTTGGGGCGCCTCCGGGTTCACCGAATATCGAAGCACAATTCGGTCAGGCTTGGACCATGGAAGCAGGAGTAAATGTTGGATTGCAACTTTTTGATGGTTCGTATATCATTGGCGTAAAAGGAGCTAAAGGCTTTCAGAAGATGAGCCGCGATATGGAGAAAATGACCAAGAACGAGGTCAAAACACTCATTGCGCAAGCTTATTACACTTCTCAGGTAGCAAAAGAGAACGTTCGGCTGTTGAATGAGAATATTGCCAACATGGAAAAAACACTTTCTGAGACCAGCGCTTTTTACAAAGAAGGGTTTGCAGAAGAAATGGATGTGGAGCAATTGGATCTGTTGATCAATCAGATAAAAAACAGAGCACGCCAAGCTGGCCGCCAACATGAAGCAACATTGAACCTGTTGAAATACCAAATGGGAATGCCTATAGACACCAAGATCAATCTTAGCGATGACCTTGAAACCCTCTGGGCCATGCAATCTGACCAAGAGTTGCTCGACATGGAGCTTGATTTGAACTCGAATTTGCAATACGACCTTATTAAACAGGATGTGGTAATGCACGGCTATTTGGTAAAGTTGCAGGAAGCTCAGTATTACCCACGTTTAAATGCATTCTTCGATTATAAACATCAGGCTTTCAGAGACGATTTCAGCTTCTTTGATTTCGATCAGCCTTGGTTTCCTCAAACGCTTTGGGGGGTAAAACTGAGTGTTCCAATTTGGGATAACCTTGGCGGTTTGGCCGGTATCAACAAGGCTAAACTCGAGCAGCAAAAGGTTAAGAACAGATTGGCAGATACCGAGCAGGCACTTAAGCTTCAGGCCATTACGGCCAAAGACGATTTTACGTCTGCATTGGAGCAACTGGTAACCAGCAAAGAGAACATTGCTCTTGCTACCAGGATCAAGCAAAAAACACTTGTGCGTTACCAAGAAGGATTGGCAACCAGCATGGAACTGACCACAGCCGAGAATCAATTGATTCAGGCGCAGACCGATTACATCAACACGCTTTTCAAAGCGATGGATGCTAAGATCCAAATGAAAGTAGTACTTGAAAACAACTGAGAGAAACACCATCATTATTATGAGAACTAACATTATTGTATTTGCAGCACTTCTAGCACTGGCCTCTTGCGGTGGAGAGAAGACCTTGGAGGAAAGAAAGGCCGATCTTGAAGCCAAGAAAATGGAATTGGCCAAACTTCAGAATGAGGTAAGCAAGATGGAAACAGAACTTTTGGCCGAAGATCCAACACTAGGCCAAAAGGAAGAGATCGGTATTCTGGTAGAAGTGAAAAAAGTTGCTCCAGAAGAATTCGAGCATCACTTTGAAGTGAACGGTAGTTTGGAAGCAGTAGAGCAAGCCAACATCAGCCCAGAACAAGGCGGGCAGATAAAGCAGATTCTTGTAAAAGAAGGCGATAGAGTTACCGCAGGAACTACGCTTGCAACCTTGAACGTAAGTGTGTTTCAAACCAACCTTCAAGAAATTGACAACGGAATTGAGTTGGCGCAAACCGTTTACGACCGTCAGGCACGTTTGTGGGAACAGAAGATCGGTTCTGAGATCCAATACCTAGAAGCAAAGAACCGCTTAGAAAGCCTTCAGAAGAAGCGCGAAACCCTTGTAGCGCAAATGGCAATGAGCACTGTAAAAGCTCCATTTGCTGGCGTGGTTGATCGCATTTGGCAGAAAGAAGGTGAGCTGGCTGCACCTGGTCAGCCGCTATTGACCTTGGTTAACATGAGCGAAATGAAGGTAAAGGCCGATGTTTCTGAGAATTACGTTCAGGCAGTGAAGGAAAATGCCGAGGTGGAAGTTGATTTCCCTTCATTCGGAATCAGCACCACTGCTGCTATCCGTCAAGTAAGCAACATTATCAATCCTTCCAACAGAACATTCAGTGTAGAGGTTCGTGTTCCAAACAAGGATGGTTCCTTAAAGCCAAACGGAATTGCAACACTTAAGATCAAAGATTTTGAAGTGGCAGATGCCTTGGTTGTTCCTGCTATCGCTATTGGAAAAGATGCAAAAGGTGCCTTCCTGTTTGTTATAAACGAAGAGGATGGGACCAAGAAGGCCGTTAAGAAATATGTTACCACCGGAAGGACCAGTGGCGGACAAACCCGCGTTACCGAAGGGCTTAACAGCGGAGATCGCGTAGTCATCGAGGGATATAACGAAGTGGCCAACGGAGATCTGGTTCGCATTCAAGGATAAAGAAATAGCTAGGAGTTCGGAGATACGATCGGTGAGCAATTCTGCTTAGAACCAACTCGAAATCCGCAACTCGCTACTTGCAACTGATTTAACATGAGCAACGAAACACAAGACAAAAAAGGTGTACTGAAAGAGTTTGGGCTATCTACGCTCTCGCTCAAAAACAGCACCAGCGTACTTATCCTCACATTCCTTGTTGTATGTGGTGGTATTCTCGCCTACTCTACCATGCCTAAGGAATTGTTTCCGGAGGTTGTAATGCCTCAGATCTACGTGCGTACGGTCTACCCAGGAAACTCTCCAGTAGATATTGAGAACCTGATCACAAGGCAAATTGAGAAAGAGATAAAGCCGCTGAAAGGTATCAATGAGATGACCTCTACCTCGGTACAGGACAACTCCATCATCATTGTAGAATTCAATACGGATGTGCCTGTAGATGAAGCCCTTTCTGATGTAAAGGACGCAGTTGACAAAGCAAAGAGCGAACTGCCGAACGACTTGGACATGGATCCAATGGTGATGGATGTGAACATGAGCGAGATGCCCGTGATGAACATCAACCTATCTGGAGATTACAGTGTGGACGACCTGAAGGATTATGCAGAGATGCTTCAGGATAAGATGGAAGTAATTGCCGAGGTTTCTTCCGTTGACCTCCGTGGTGCCTTGGAGCGCGAGATCAACATCAATGTGGATGTGAATAAGATGGAAGCCGTTGAAGTGAGTTTCAATGATATTGAAAGCGCTATCGGTTACGAGAACATGAGTATTTCTGGCGGAGATATCCTAATGGATGAAACGCGTAGAACGATACGTGTTTCCGGAGAATACACCAATATGGATCAGATTGCCAACACCATTGTGAAGGCTGAGTTCGGAAACATCATTTACCTCCGAGATATTGCCACGGTAGAAGATGGCTACAAAGAGCGCGAAAGCTACGCCCGTTTGGACGGCAACCCGGTTGTTTCCTTAGATATCGTGAAGAAATCGGGAGAAAACCTGCTGAAAGCCACCGATCAGGTCTTTGAAATACTGGAAGAAGCAAAAGCAAATCGTCTTCCGTCCGACCTGAAGATCACCATTACCAACGACCAGAGCAATCAGGTTCGTGGACAGCTTCTGAACTTGGAGAACAGTATTTATTCAGGGGTTATTCTTGTAGTTATCGTGCTTCTATTCTTCCTCGGATTAAGAAACGCACTCTTTGTAGGTATCGCTATTCCGCTTTCCATGCTCATGAGTTTCATGATTCTCGGATCAATGGGCATCACCATCAACATGATGGTACTCTTTGCCTTGATCCTTGCATTGGGTATGTTGGTAGATAACGGTATTGTTACCATTGAGAACATCTATCGATTGTACACTTCGGGCATGTCAAAGAAGGATGCAGCGCGCTACGGTGTAGGCGAAATTGCTGTTCCGATCATCTCTTCTACCGCTACCACATTGGCTGCCTTTGCTCCTCTCCTGTTCTGGGATAGTATCATGGGCGAATTCATGAAGTTCCTACCGATAACCTTGATCGTAGTGCTTGGTTCTTCGCTATTCGTTGGATTGGTTGTAAACCCAGTAATAGCAGCCCTCTTCATGCAAAAAGAAGTGAAGACAGGTATCAACTGGAAATCGTTGATCATTGCTGTTGTACTTGAAGTTGTGTTGAGTATCGTGTTCTATGCTGCCGGCATGTTCAGCATGGGAACGATCTTCGCAACGCTAGCTGTACTTACGATCATCAATGCCATTGTTCTTCGCCCTGTTACATCATGGTTCCAGAACAGTTTCTTGGTTTGGCTGGAAGAAGCTTACCTGAAAACCCTTCGGGCCGCCCTTACAACTTGGAGACCATTAGCCATATTCTTCTTCACTGTGGTGCTGTTCTTTGCAGCCATTGTAGTAGTAGGTATTGTTGGACCAGACGTGGAATTCTTCCCCGCCAACGACCCTAAGTACGTCAACATATTTGTTGAAGCAGCAGCTGGAATAGACATTGAGAAAACGAACAAGACCATACTTGATATTGAGGCCGAGGTTCAGGAGATCATCGATCCGTATCGCGTGTGCGTCAATTCTGTGGTAACGAATATTGGCGCAGGTTCTAACGATCCAATGGACGGACCGCCAGCAGGAGAAACCCCCAACAAGGCCAAGATCACCATTTCATTCAAAGAATTTGAGCTGCGGGAAGGTGTTTCATCATCGGATGTAATGAAGGCGCTGAGTGAAAAACTTAGCAAACACCCTGGTATTATCATGAATGTGCAGAAGAACCGTGAAGGTCCTCCTGCTGGAAAACCGATCAACATTGAGGTAAGCGGAGAAGAATTCGAGGTTCTAATTGCGACAGCGGAGAAATTGAAGGCCGAAATTGCTGCCAAGGACATTCCGGGTGTTGAAGGATTAAAACTGGATCTGGAGACCGGAAAACCAGAGATCATTGTGAATATAGACCGCGCTCGAGCCCGTATGTTCGGATTGAGCACCGCACAGATCGGTAGCACGCTTAGAACTGCTCTTTACGGCAAAGAGATAAGCAAATACAAAGAGGGTGAAGATGAATACCCGATCATGCTGAAATTGCAAGACAACTACCGCTATGATGTAAGCTCCTTGCTCAATCAGCGTATCACTTTCCGCGATATGACCACAGGACAGATCAAACAAGTGCCTATCTCTGCAGTTGCCGACATCTCTTTTACCAGTTCGTATGGTGCTATTAAGCGTAGAGACCAAGATAGGACCATTACCATTTGGAGTAACGTGATAGAAGGCTATAACGCCACGAACATCAATGCAGAGATCCAAGAAAGTTTTGCGGAATACCCAATGCCAGAAGGTTACTCGCTTCGATTTACTGGAGAAAGCGAAGAGCAGGAAAAAGCTGCTGCGTTCTTGAGCAAAGCATTCATGATCGCCATTGCGCTTATCGTGTTGATCCTTGTTTCTCAGTTCAATTCGGCCATTAAACCGGCCATTATTGTTGGTTCTGTAGCATTCAGCACCATTGGCGTGTTCTTAGGGATCATCATCTTCGGAGATACCATTTCCGTTATTATGACGGGTATCGGTATTGTTTCGCTTGCGGGTATTGTGGTGAACAACGCTATTGTACTGATTGACTACATCGACCTTACACGTGCCAGAAAACGTGAAGAACTGGGCATGCCAGAAGGAAGTGTTCTGCCGCTGAACGAGGCCATTGAGTGTATTGTGGAAGGTGGGAAAACACGTCTCCGACCGGTATTGCTAACAGCCATCACCACGGTTCTGGGTCTCCTCCCACTGGCCACTGGTATGAATATCAACTTTTACACACTATTGAGCGAGTTGGACCCACAGATCTATTTTGGTGGCGATAACGTAGCATTCTGGGGCCCCATGGCATGGACCGTTGTTTACGGACTCTCCTTTGCAACTTTCCTTACGCTGGTTGTTGTTCCTGTTATGTACCTGTTGGTTGAGCAAGTGGTCATCTACTTTGCAAAGCCTGTTGTTCCTGGTCAAGAAGACTGATGAGCCTCACCTACGAATCAGACGAGCAGAAATGGTCCATCATTAAAATGGCCATCGAGCAGAATATGCCTGCCAATAAGATCTTCGGTTTCGAGATAATGGAAATACGGGAAGGCTTTGCCAAGGTGCATGTACCTTTCAAAGATGAGTTCATTGGCGATTTCATTCACGGACTATGGCATGGTGGCATCATAGCCAGTATTGCCGATTCTGCCGCAGGAATTGCAGCCTCTACCGTTCTGACTGACGCACGCGACAAGCTGAACACAATTGATCTGAGAATCGATTACCTGAGTGGAGCTATCAAAGAAGACCTGTATGCCGAAGCTGAACTTCTAAAGGTTGGCAAACGCATCATAAAAGCAGATGTAAAACTCTACCAGAAGACGAAAGGCACCGTGGCCATTGCGCGTGGTGCCTTCAGTCTCCTTAGTTTCGAAGAGTAAAACTCAGTTCCTGTTATCGGCTATGCGAATCGGTTGAAGTATCTCAACACAGGCATGTTCTGCAAAGAGCGGTAGTAATTCATCTAGCCCGAAATCTATCAGTAAGGGATCGAAGTGCAGGTAAAGTAGCCCGTTGATACCCATTCCCTGTTGCGATTCTTGAAGCTTTCCGAATAAACTCACTTGTTGAGATTCTCCATTGATGGTAAGGTCTCCTTCTACTTCAAAAGAACCCTCTGCATCTTCCGTTTCCCACAAATGATCCAGATCTATCTCGCCTTCAAATACCACATCTTCATGATAGCCCTTACGCAACTTGGCATCTAAAGAATCAATGCCGGTAGTAAGCGTAGATGGGTCTAAGCGGATAATGATTCCTCTCGTCTGCTCATCTATAAGCACTACCAATTTGTTACTGCCTACGCTTATCAGTGTATCGTTGTAATAAATGCTGATACCGATCTTACCGTGTTGTATACGGTTCATTTCGGGCAACTGTGCATTGGCAACAGAACCGAAGAGAACATAAACAAGTAGGAAAATCCACCTCATGGGACAAAAATATTGTACTGCACCAACTCATTGCTGAGCCAAGTCAGCATTGGAACTGATTCTGAACGCAGAACCAACGTACGCTGTGGGCCTGAGCTTACGCCCTAGTCCTCAGTACGGTCATCGGCCTGCTTGGCCAAACGATAGAGGTAAGCGTTGAAGATATTGCGTTTGGCAAAACGCACCTGCTTATCTGAATTGTGGAACTTGAGAAACACATTCCTTGGCACCCCAAAGAATTCGTAGGTATTCCCATCCAAGAAAGTGATCTCTAGCAATAGGCCTTTATGCATATAATCGGCTATTCCTGCCTGCGAAGTAGTGATCTCGTAGGCTTCAGCATTGGCAACCTTTGTTTCTGGCGCTATGCTCACAAGGAACTTGTAGCCCTCAATGATCTTGCGGCTCATATCCTCCGCTTCGGCAGCGCGTGCATCGCCATCGCGGAATTTATCCGGATGCCATTCCTTTACCAGATTGCGATAACTGGTCTTTAGACCTTTAAGATCGGTGTTCTCATCAACACCGAATAACTTTCTGTATTCACCAATTCGCTTCATGTACAAGATACTTTCGGGGGCGCGAAGGTACTCGTACAATCCATTCTGTTACTACACCGTTTGTAGCAATTCCTTTTCAATTACTTCTTTGAATGCCGGTTTTGGCAATGCACCTGGCTGCATCATTGGCTGACCTTCTGTAGGAACGAATAGAATGCTAGGGATACTACGGATACCGAACACCGCAGAAAGTTCCTGCTCTACTTCGGTGTCTACTTTGTAGATATCCACCTTGCCTGCATACTCATCGCTCAATTCTTCCATTATAGGCGATACCATTTTGCAAGGCCCGCACCAATCTGCATAAAAATCAATGATGGCCGGACGTTCTCCTTTGTACTTCCACTCTTTCTCGGTGGTGTAATCGAATATATCGCTCTTGAATTTATCTGCTGTTAACTTGATAGTTGCCATTTCTTTAGGTTTTACTGTTTGTGCAACAAAGGTACCCTGCGCTCTTGCCGCACAGTGTGATACACATCACTTCTGGTGCTTAGGTGTCATCAACGCAAGCTAAGAGGGTTTTAGCTACTTTCAGCCAGCGGCATTCCACTAGCCGGAATAAATAGTGGGCCTTTGATGAGCTGAATTGCTCCGCGAAAATACCTGAACGACCATGAAGCATATGTTAACAGCCATCTCTCTCCTACTCGTTCTTTCGGTAAATGCACAGGTAAAGGTTTCTAACGACACGCTTCATTGGAATGCCAACCACCCGCTGACATGGGCCGATTTTAAAGGCCAGCCAGAAGAAGGAGGAACTTTACAAGGCCAAATCCTTTGTTTGAACCTTGGAGGTTTTCAGCGACAAAGCGCTCATCATCAAACGCAATTCAACACGGTGAGCATATTTGACCGAATGAATTCTTGGATGCCAGAAAAAGACCAGACCGAAACAGCATTGAAGTACTACCAGGTCATGTTCAATATCTACGAACTCCACTCAAGAAAAATGCGGGAGGCTTATGCACTCAGCAGAACATCCGAAGACCCTGATGCAGCGTTCAAAGCGAAGTATGGTCAGTCTGCAAACGAACGGAATACCGACCTCAATAAATTCAAACTACAGACCAAGTATGGTATGGATACCACTGCGCTTGAAACATGGAGAGCGAAAGTGGATGAGCAACTGAAGGCCTTGGAAGCCTACGCGAAATGAGATGCTGTTTTCGGTAGTTTCCTATCGTCTTTTAGCAAGGGTCTCCGCACTTATTTCCGGATTGTAGACCCCATAATTTAGACCAAGCGTTAGTGCCAGTTGCTCTGCGCTTTTGGCAGCTGCTTCTTCATCCAATAAGCGCTTAACTATCCTCTTATTACGGTGCGTTCTGTCCAGCAAACAGACATCGTAAACCACATCATCGCTGGTTGTTGCCGGTCGGTTTGCCCTGCTGAATGCTGTTGTTGTTATCCGTTTCCTGAGTACAGCCGTATCTGAATATGGTTCCATGGATTCCCAAGAGCCGATCTTTACGCTGAATAGACCGGTGTAGTCTCTTAGTCTTTTCGCACTGGGGTCAACCTCCACTCCTTTCTTCGCAAAGGCCACGGCTGCTCCGATCAGTACCATTCCCAGGCCAACAAGTGGACTTACAAAGAGAGAAAGCATACCCAGGATGAGGATGATATAAGCGGCCACAATAGCCGCTGGGGGGAAATACCTACCTATCTCATTGCTTATCATGCGCTATTGACCTGTTATGAACGTTTCTCAGCGATGAAAATAGGGTTTTAGCTGCTTCCCTTCCACATTCGTCACTTCGAGTGTGCGTAGCATGTATCGAGAAGTAAAGCCTGCACTTTATTCGTTACTACGGTAAACGCGCACTTTTCTTTCATACGTATCTACTACCACAACATCTCCATTTTCTTTGAGTGCAAGGCCAATGGCACCACCGTCTCCAACTCCGATGCGGTCTGTGAAATGACGGTCTTCATCTATCTTCAATACCGCATTGACCGCGGCCACATAGATGAATTCATCATCTGCTGCAAGATCGTGTAGGCCCATCACATTGTCGAAATACCACGATCGGATAAACGTTCCATTCTTGTCAAAGAACTGAAGCCGCTTATCGCTACTTACCACCACCATATTCTGAAACAGGGCAATGCCCCACGGATTGTCGAATTGCCCATCTGCAAGGCCTTCGCTGCCCCATTTGGAGATGAAATTCCCGTAGATGTCCATCTTCTGAATTCGGTGGTTTACGTGGTCAACGATAAAAAGTGTTTCTCCATCAACAGCTATCTGACGGAAATAGCGGAACTGCCCATCTCCACTTCCGGTACCACCCCATTCTCTTATAGGGTTCTTTGCAGCGTCTATCACCTTTATGGTATTCTCGGACGAGCATGCTATCAATGCCTCATTATTCGGTAGGAACTTAAAGGCTCTAGGCGAACCGCAGTTATAGTACTGTTCCACAAACACCCCATCAGCAGAGAATTTCTGAATAGAAGAATTGCTCACAGATGTTTCCGAAATGTAGAAGTTACCGGCATTGTCGAGCGTAACATGTTCTGAGAAGTCGAACCCTCCTGCACTTTGACCGAACTGACCGAACTCCAATACCACATCGTAAGATCTTGCGGTGTAATAGCCATAGGCCATATCGGAGAATGCACCGAATTCGGTGCTTGAGTTGAATGCTCTTACCTTGTAGTAGATATCGGTAAGCGGCTGTTCCAACACTTCAAACTCGTCTACATATTGGGCTTGCGTAGATGTTGCTATCAGCACAAATTCCTCTGTACCTGCATCGAGGCGGTAAACCTCGTACATACTTGCCTGCGGTACGGGTTTCCAGGTAAGCAGAATGGAATTCCAATAGGTACCCTTGGAGGCTTCCAACTCTATGACCCTTTCCATTGTAGGACTCAGCTCAACCTCTTGTTTGCACGAGTTAAGTAGCAAGAGCACTATAAACAAAAGGATCGGTAAGGATGAATTTCTCATGCTGAGTTCGGGGTCGATTATTGCCAATGGTTTCGGCTAAAGATAATACC